>CAZVTS010000228.1:0-1508 GCA_964630175.1 uncultured bacterium | reverse complement strand
CCGCTCCATGAGCTCCAACTCACGCTTCTCCTCGGCGTGCGTCTTGGTCGGTTTGGTGAGGGCTTTTTCCAGGCGCTCGATGCGGGTGGTGACGGTTTCCAGATCGCAGAACATCAGCTCGGAGGTGAGCTCTTCGAGATCACCCTTGGGGTCGACGCGGTTGCGGTAGGGCGGAACGGTCGGGTTCTCGAACGCGCGCACGACGGCCACCAGGGCGTCACACTGGCGGATGTCGGGCAGGGCTTTGCGGAACTCGGCCTGTTGCTGGGCGGTCTCCTGGCTGAAGCCGGGGACATCGAGGCATTCGATGGTGGCCTTGGTCTTCTTCTTCGGCTTGTACAGGTCGTTGAGCCAGTCGACACGCGGGTCGGGGACCTTGACCACGGCGATCTGCTCGCCCGCGCCGGGATGGGTTGATGCGGTGTGGCCGGTGATGGCGCGGAACAGCGTGGATTTTCCGCTCATGAGCGGTCCGACGAATGCGATTCGCATGGTGCGGCTCCTCAGGATCTTGCGGTGGTCCGTTCACGTGTGCAGCGCTGGGGCGAGCCCACGCCCTTATTCTGACGTGGGATGACGGTGATCACAAGCAGCGCAGCAACGTAGGTCAGGCTTCAGCCTGACAACTTCCTGGGGCCGACCTACCTCTCGATTGTCAGGCTGAGGTCTGACCTGCTTGTTCCAGCCTGCTTGCCCCAGGGTTCGCGCCGGGGGGTGTGAGGGGTATAAGAGGGTGATGGCGAGCATGGATCAGCCGGAAAACATCTCTGTGGGTCGGATGGCAGAGGAGGCTGCAGGTCGAATGGCAGAGGAGCAAAAGCATGAGACGGACAGGCGTTCTGGCAGGTTTGGCGGCATGTGCGGGGTGGTGGCTGATGACGACGGTTGCCACCGCTGACGAGACATCGGACCCGCGGTGGGGCGACTGGCCACACACTGACACGAAGTTCGCACCGAAGAAGTACCACTCACTCGATGCGTGGAAGGCACGCCGGGCATGGCTGAGCGAACAGGTGCGCGTCGCGTCGGGCATGTTTCCCGAACTGGAGCGGACGCCGCTGAACCCGAAGGTGTTCGATCGCATCGAGCGTGACGGCTACACGGTGGAGAAGGTGTACTTCGAATCGCTGCCGGGCTTCTTTGTCACAGGCAATCTGTATCGTCCGCTGGGGGTGGAGGGCGATCGGCCGGCGGTTGCCTGCCCGCACGGGCACTGGCCGAAGGGCCGGTTCATGGACGACGAGACGTGCTCGGTGCCGCGGCGCTGCATCACACTGGCGAAGCTGGGCGCGGTCGTGTTCTCGTACGACATGATCGGCTTCGTCGACAGCGGGGAGCAGATCGATCATCGCGACAAGCAGGTGAACTCCGACGCGAGTGCGCTGTGGGGTCTGAACTCGCTGGCGTTGCAGACGTGGAGCAGCGTGCGGGTGCTCGATTTCCTTCAGTCGCTTCCGGACGTGGACAAGGGCAGGATCGGCGGGACCGGTGCGTCAGGGGGTGGCACG
>CAZVTS010000227.1:0-1508 GCA_964630175.1 uncultured bacterium | reverse complement strand
ATGAAGCAGCCGGTGGACTTCCTGGGCGTGAACCACTACACGGTGCAGCGTGTGGGCGCCGGTGACGGCCCGATAGGCCTGCAGGTGGTGGCCGCCGAGCCTGGCGTGGAGACCACCGCCATGGGTTGGCAGGTAGCGCCCGAGGCGCTCGCCACACAGCTGGCGGAGGTGCGAGAGAGGTACGGCAACCCGCCCGTGGTGATAACCGAGAACGGGGCGGCTTTCAACGACCCGGAGCCGCGCGGCGGGCGTGTGCAGGACCCTGAGCGAACCGAGTACCTGCGGCGCTACCTGCTCGCGGTTCAGGAGGCGCTGGCGGCCGGTAGCGATGTGCGCGGCTACTTCGTGTGGACGCTGGTGGACAACTTCGAGTGGGCCGATGGCTTCAGCCGGAGGTTCGGACTCGTGCACTTGGACCGCCAGAGCCTGACGCGCACACCCAAGGATTCGTTCAGGTTCTACCAGGAAGTGATCGCGTCGGGCTCCGTGCCTGGTTGATCCAGCCGGCTCGCCCGCTGCCGCGGGTAGCACTGGGCCTAACGGCCGCCGGAGCTGCCGCCACCGCCCCCGCCGCCGCCACCCGAGGACGAGCCGCCCGAGGAGGCGGAGCCAGAAGCGGCGCTCAGGGAGCTGCTCAGGGAGCTGATGGACTGCGAGAGCCCGCTGAAGCTGCTGATGTTGGAGGTGCTGCTCATGCCCATCCAGGCTGCGGAGCGCAGCATCGTGGACTCGTCCACCCCCGCCAGAGGCGCCGCCCGCTCCAGCGTCTTCAGGTACTGCTGAGCTACACCGAGGGCGGCTGCGTAGGCGTAGTACACGTCCCACAGCTTGAAGAAGTCCAGCGGTGCATCCTTCATGCGCGTGTAATCGGTAAGGGTGCGCTTGAAGCCCTGCCACTCGGCCACTTCCTGCGCTATCTCCGGACGCCAGGACGGCAGCGCTATGAGCGCCACGATCGCCAGCACGAACAGTACCCCCGCACCGGCGATCATGCTGGCCATGGCCCCCTTCTCCAGGTAGAACGCCAGTGCTCCAGGAACCACCGCCGCCAGGGCCGAGTAGCCTGCCCAACGGTGGGCTGCCGCACGGCTCTCGGCGGTGGTGAGCACGCCGCCGCGTTGACCTTCGAGCCAGCTCCTGACCTTGGGACCCCACGCCTGCATGAAGCGGGAGGCTCTGGATTGCGAGTAGGCCCTGAGGCTCTCGTGCGTCACTAAGCCGGGCGTCTTGCTCACCGCGCGGTGGAGGTAGTCGAGCACCTCCTTCTCGAACGGCAGCAGCGAGTCCGTCTCCTTGGCGGTGTTGAGCTGGATGTCGACCTTGTTGCGCTTGCGTGGCACGAACTCCCCGTAGCCGCGCCGCATGAGGTCCATGATCGTTGCGTGGAACGCCTGACCCATGCGGCTCGACTGGAAGGTCTGGTCCTGGATGGTCGTAACGGCGGCCGGGGGCAGGTCGGACGGCGGTTCGAACGGGTGCTTCATGACCTCCACGCGAGGCTCGCGCCC
>CAZVTS010000226.1:0-1524 GCA_964630175.1 uncultured bacterium | reverse complement strand
CACCCAGGGCGCCCACCACCAGGCCGGAGGTGGTGTTCTGGATGAGCCACTGCGCCATGGACGCGCCTTGGCTTCCCGTTCGGCGCGTGTCGACGTCCACGGCAGACCCCATCAGTGGCCCGCCGCTGGCCACGGCCATCCCTTCAGGTTGGTCCGTTTGCGCCGCCAAAGGCTCCTCGGCTCGCGTGACCACTTACGCCTAATTGGGCCCGAGGCAATGGTGGTTAAGGGCGCTATACGAATCGTCCAGAGTGTAGAAGGGCACCATGGTGTAGCTCCCCGTGGCGAGGTCCGGGGGTTGGCCAAAGCCGACTCGGTTCGGGCGGCAGTATTCGACGTCCTGCATGCTGTCGTACGCCAGGTAGATGCTCACCGCAGGCGCGGCGAAAGACGTGCCGGTGTAGCCGATGGTCTGCCCGTTGGAGGTCTCGAGCCTGAAGAGGTCGCCGGGCGCAGCTATCTCGGCCGCGTTGGAGTATTCGGCTGCACCGAAGCTGTTGCCAGTACGTTCCACGGAGCCAACGCTCACAACGAAGTTGGACGCCGCCGGGTAGAGGGCGTAAGAGTTGCCGTAGTTACCTGATGACGCCACGAACACGAGTCGGTAGAAGAGTGGGTCTGAACCGCCTCCCGAGCCGTCACACTCCAGGCCAGGCGTGGTCACGGGGCACTCTACGAACTGCAGAAGCGGGTCGTTGGCCACGTTCACGGGCATCGACACGAGCCTGTCCAGGTCCGGTACGTACGATTCGCCAATGTTATTCACTTCGGCAAGTGCCGCCAGGTACTCCTCGAACGTATCGATCTCTAGTGCAGCCATGCTGGCGGCCGCGTCATAATCCTCGGCCACGCTGCACGGCACGATCGCGAAGCTCATGTTGACGATGATGTCTACTACGCCCCGCCCAGCCCAGTAGTCCACAGCCTCGAGCAACGCAGCCGGGATGGAATCGGTGCTCTCGCGGCCCACGTCCACGACCTGAAGGTAGAGGCTGTAGTAACCCGTATACCGCTCCCAGTACGGCTGCCCGCCTACGCCAGCATCATCGGTCCAGGAGGTGCCTGGCACGAGTTCGGTGCCCATCTCCTTGAGGTGGTGGAGCACCAGGGCTCCGTGCGAGATTTGGTTCTCGAAGGCCGAGATGGGTTGGCCTGAGTTCAACAGCTCCTGGGGCAGTCCCGCACCCTCGCTGAAGTCGTCCACCACGAGGATGACCGCGCTGCGCTGCACGTAGTCGTCTATATCGGTACCGAGTTCGTAGCCGACCTGTCCAGGTAACAGCAGAGAGCCCGTGAAGGCGTTCGGGTCTACGAGCAGAAGCCCCCCGATTGCGCCTACGCGTTGTAGGCCTGCGCCCACACGCTGTAGGCCTTGGCCGGGCCGTTGACTGAACGCGCTCACGCAATTCGGAGACCGGCCGCCTTCACCGACGCTGCTCAGTGCTACACCGGCCACGCCTTGCAGTTCGTCGATGGTGTCGGGCGCCGGGTCGTTCGCAGGCGGCGGGGTCTGCTCCTCGAGCA
>CAZVTS010000225.1:0-1528 GCA_964630175.1 uncultured bacterium | reverse complement strand
AGAGCGTGGACTGGTTCACGCTCATGCTCGTTTCGCGCTCCATGACCCGTTTCGGTCTGAAGTTCGCCAGCAGCGCCAACAACCTGGCTTACCGCCGCCAGGCCTTCGATTCCGTGGGCGGCTTCGGCGCGGCAGGCCGCGCGCCGAGCGGCGACGAGGACCTGCTCACGCAGCGCCTGGGCCGCATCCGCGGGGCGCGGGTGGTGTTCGCAGAGGACGAGCGCACCCGTGTGCTCACGCAGGGCGCACCCGATACGCGCACGCTCCTTAGGCAGCGGCGCCGCTGGGTGAGCCGCTACCATCACGTGCTTCACTACCACGCCGGGTTCATGGCCGGCATAGCCGCGCTGGGCCTGCAGAGCGTGTTCCTGAGCCTCTCCATCTTGCTCGTCCCGTTCATGCCGGCGCTGCTGCCCTGGGTGGCGGGGCTGTGGGCGGTGAAGGCGCTGGTGGAGTGGACGGGCATGGGCATCGGCACCAGGCAGTTCGCCAGGCGCGACCTGTGGGGCTTCAGCACGCTCTGGTGGATCTTGTGGCACCCGGCGTTCATCGCCGTGTCGGTGGTCGGTTCGTTCCTCAGTCCGGCTGCCTGGCATGCGGGCGCCGATTCGTACCGCAGGCGCTTCTTCCAGCGCCGGTTCCGGGAGTTCCGCCGCCGGGTCCGCGCCGCTGCGCTGCGCGGTTGAGGCCACGGCCCGCTCCAGCGGGGGCGCGTGGGCTAAAATCAGGCGTTTACGGCGCCGGCAACCCGGCGCCCTTCCCGCCGCCCAGTGCGGCGGCGCGTAGTCGGAGGCAGTAATGAAAACCATCGTCCTGGGTGGCGACGGCTTCTGCGGCTGGCCCACCAGCCTTCACCTGAGCAACATCGGGCACGAAGTCATCATCGTCGACAACCTCTCGCGCCGGAACATCGACAACGAGCTCGAGGCCGGCTCCCTCACCCCGATAGCGCCCATGGGGCAGCGCCTGCAGGCCTGGCGTGAACGCAGCGGCAAGCAGATCGGGTTCCGCAACATCGACGTGGCGCAGGATTACGCGGCGCTGCTGGCTCTGCTCGAGGATGAGAAGCCGGACGCCATCGTGCACTTCGCGGAGCAGCGCGCGGCGCCCTACTCGATGAAGAGCAGCTGGCACAAGCGCTACACGGTAGACAACAACGTGAACGCCACGAACAACCTGCTGGCAGCCATCGTGGAGAGCGGGCAGGACATCCACCTGGCGCACCTGGGCACCATGGGTGTGTACGGTTACGGCACCGCCGGCATGAAGATCCCCGAGGGCTACCTGGACGTCGAGGTCACCACGGACGAGGGCGAGAGGGTGAGCCAGAAGATCCTCTACCCCACCAACCCCGGCAGCATCTACCACATGACCAAGACGCTGGATCAGCTGCTCTTCGCCTACTACGCGAAGAACGACGACCTGCGCATCACGGACCTTCATCAGGGCATCGTGTGGGGCACCAACACGCCGGAGACGAAGCTCGACGAGAGGCTCATCAACCGCTTCGATTACGACGGGGATTACG
>CAZVTS010000224.1:0-1531 GCA_964630175.1 uncultured bacterium | reverse complement strand
GCTTCCTTTTCGTGCCAAGCGCCGTGCTTCTGACGGCCGCCGGCTTCCTGGTGCTCTTCCAGTTGGTTTCGGCCGTGAGCACCTTGCGGCTGGGGCGCCTGAACGTCGCAGAGCTCATGCACGAGGCGCGTAAGCCCTCAACCCCACCACGCGCCTCCGTCTGGTTGGCGCTGCTCGGGGCGCTGCTCGTTCTAGCTGGTTACGGGGTGGCCCTCACGGTGGACGGTGTCGGGGTGCTGGCAGCCTTCATCCCGGTGGTCACGGCAGTCGTGGTGGGAACCTACCTGCTATTCGGTCATGGCAGCGTGAAGCTGCTGGATCTGGCCCGGCGGCTGGAAGGCCGCTACCTGAGCGGCACCAACATGCTGGTCGTCTCGCAGTTGCGCTTCCGTGTTCGGGATAATGCACGCCTGCTGGCAGCCATAGCCACCCTCAGCGCGGTCGTGCTGGCCGCGGCGGGCGCCTTCTACATCGTCACCCGTCAGTTCGCGGAAGGGAGCGCCACCGCGTACCCGTTCGCAGTGACCCTGGTGGAAAGCGAAACGGCGCCGAGCGCCACCGTGGCTGAGTCCTGGGCTCCGTTCACGCACGAGATGGTGGATGAGGTGTTGGGAGAACACGGCGTAACCCCCACACTGCGCTCCGCTACCGTGCTCTACGAGACGGAGCTACGGTCGGCGGACGCGCCGACGGAGGCTACCGTGAAGCTCGTGCCCGAGAGCGCGTTCCAGGCGTTGGTGGCAAGCACCGGCCTGCAGCCCGAGCAGGGCACGGCGACGAAGACAGTCGGCTATGTGAATGGTGGGTTGGTACTGGGGTCCGCGGGCGGCGTAGTGATCCGCGAGGTGACACTGGCAGTGGGTGCGCCGGCGCCTTTCATGTGGGACTGGTACGTGATGGCCGACGCGGACCTGGCCGTGCTCGAGGCGACCGACGCGCAGCTTGAGCGCGTCACGCTCTGGCTCTACGACTGGCCCGACTCCATGGCGCTAGCGCCGATGACGCAGCAGTTCTACGCGATGGGCAGCGCGTCTTCACCTGCCGTGGTCTCCGGTCGTTTGCTTATCACCAGCATGGTGCGCGAGACGCTTGGCCTCTCCATGTTCGCCGGCCTCTTCGTGTCCGTGCTCTTCTTCATCGGGGCGGGCAGCCTCATCTACTTCAAGCTGTTCACGGAACTCGAGGGCGACCGGCGGCTACATGGTCGTCTTCGGCGCATAGGCATCACTCCCGCCGAATCTGCTCGCACCGTTACCGCTCAGATCGCCACCATCTTCCTGCTGCCGTTCGCGCTAGGAGGCGTGCATGCGCTGGTAGCGCTGGAGGCACTTGGCGCCATGTTCGCGCTGAACGTGACGCAGTACTCCCTGCTGGTCGTCGGCCTGTTCGCGGCGGTGCAGTTCGGTTACTTCCTGCTCACGCGTGTCACATACCTGCGAGCCCTCAGGCTCGCTCGCTGACCGCTCGCTGCCGCCCTAGCGCCAGTAGTTGTTGGCAGCCGCCACCGTCTGGAAGTTGATGGCCACGACCT
>CAZVTS010000223.1:0-1532 GCA_964630175.1 uncultured bacterium | reverse complement strand
GCAAGTACCGCGGCCAGCGCTTCGCCGGCAAGGTGTGCGAGCGCTGCGGCGTCGAGGTCACGCGCTCCACGGTGCGCCGCTACCGCATGGGCCACATCGAGCTGGCCACGCCCTGCGCGCACATCTGGTACGTGAAGGACATCCCCAACAAGGTGGGCGGCCTCCTCAACCTCAGCACCGCCCAGCTCGAGCAGGTGCTGTACTTCGCCAAGTACATCGTCACCGACGCCGCCGAAGCGCGGCTGCCCGACGGCCGCCCCCTCAAGCGCGGCGACCTCCTCACCGACGAGGAGTACCGCCAGTTGCGTTACGGCCAGCAGGAGACCTACACGGTGTCCGGCGGTGAGGACGCCGTGGTTGGCGACGGCGAGTGGGTGGAGCAGGGGCAGCAACTGGCCAAGGGCCTCAAGGCCAAGATCGCCGGCATCGCGCAGTACCGCTTCCCCCGCCGCGTCACCCTCGATTACCAGGAGTCTCGCGACGCCCGCATAGTGCTGCCCAAGAAGGAGTTCATCGAGGAGGAGAGCTACACCGGCGGTCAGCCGCTGGCAGAGCTCACCGCCGAGCTGGTAGTAACGGCCGGTGAAGAGGGCATCGTGGAACTGCTCCCCATCGGTGCGGACGGTGGCGTGCTGGTAGTGCGCGACGCCGACACGGAAGAGGAGCTCGCCTCCTACCTGCTGCCGGCCGGCATGGAGCCCACCGTGGGCGCCGGTGAGTTCGTGGAGGAAGGCGACGAACTGGCGCGCGCCGCTGCGGGCGCCACCCTCACCCTGCCGAAGGCCGCCACCGCGGCGCTGCGCGCCGCCAAGGCGAAGGGCACCAACTCCACCGTCACCCTCAAGGTGGCGTGGGAACGCTCCGAAGTGCACGAAACGAACCCCACCATGCACGTGCTCGTGGGCGACGGCGCCACGGTGGTACCGGGCGAGAAGGTCGTGGGCGCCATCGACGCCGCGCAGGAGATCATCGCTGCCGCGGCCGGCACGGTGCACCTGTCGCACCCCGCCAGCATCATCGTCTCGCGCGCGCGGGTGTACCCCTACCAGGACGAGCCGATCGTGGTGAACGGCGACCGCGTGCGGGTGGGCGACGACCTGGCTGACGACGGCGGCATCAAGTCCGACATCGAGGGCCGCGTCGAGATCGACCTCGTGCGCCGCCAGGTGCGCGTCATCGAGAGCTACGACTTCGAAGCCAAGATGGGCGCCGAGGCCATCAAGGAACTGCTCGAATCGCTCGACCTGGAGCAGCTGGAAACAGAGCTAGCGGAAGAGATGACCTCGCAGAGCCGCCACAAGCGTGCCAAGGCCCGCAAGCGGCTGGAGATCACGCGCGCCTTCCGCAACTCCGACAACAAGCCGGAGTGGATGGTGCTGGAGGCCGTGCCCATCATGCCGCCCAGCCTGCGGCCCATGGTGCAAGTGGAGGGCGGGCGCTTCGCCACGTCCGACCTGAACGACCTCTACCGCCGGCTCATCAACCGTAACAACCGCCTCAAGAAGCTCATGCAGCAGGGCGCGCCCGAGATG
>CAZVTS010000222.1:0-1535 GCA_964630175.1 uncultured bacterium | reverse complement strand
GGCTGAGCCGGGAGCGATCCATGTGTCTTGTTCGTTCGCCTGGGCGGTTTCTGCGGGATTGAGCAGGCGGGGACGCCGCGCATCACGCTGTGGGCTCAGTGTACCCCTTTGCCGCCGATCGTGCAGGCGACTGGGTGCGGTTCAAAGTTTTGCGTGGCGTGGCGTGACGGCTGGGTAGCGCTTCCAGGGGTGGTGCTCAGTGGGACGGCCGGCGATCGTGCGAGGTGGACGAGGAGGGCGTGGCCGGCGAGAGGGAGGTTGAGCGAGCCGCTGGTCGTGGCGACGGGCTCGCTGGAGCCTCGCGGCGTGCCGGCGTTGGGCGGCAATGCGTGGCCAATCGGCAGCCCAGCGGTTGCTGCAAGTGATGCTGCGCAAGGCCAACATCGGGTTGACGTTGGAGCGTGACCAGTGCATCCCGGCGCCCTTGAGGCGCACTTCCACGACGAGCTTGTTGGCGCTCTCGACAATGCCGCTACCGATCGGATAGCCGAGGGCGGTGAAGGTCGCGTACTGAATCTGGTCGTAGCGTTTGGCCAGGTAGGCCAGGCTTTGACTGACCGTCTCTCGGGCCGGGGCGTCTTCTCCCAAAAGGTCGAGCAGCCGCACCAGTTCCACCAGGACGGCGATGGGTTCGCCCGTGAGCAACGTGGTCAGTTGTGCGGCACACCACTTTCCGCAGGGTTCCCCGAAGACGGCATGGCCGGCCGCGTGGATGTAGCCGCTGGCGTGGGCCCAGTCCAGGATACGGATCGCAGCGGGGCACTGGACCTCGAGGAGTTCCTGGATCCACTCCGCTCCGTCGTTGACGGCCAGCACGACCCTGGCTTTTTCGACTCCCTGGCGGTGGGTGGCCAGCGTCGTCAGCCGGGTGAACGTGGCGTGATCGGTCATGCGCGAGAGATAGCTGAGCCCGGTCGCCTGCAGTTTTCCCGAGTGGCATCCGAGCGCTGCCAGCACCAGCGTCCGCGCCTCGGCCCACTCGCCTCCAACCAGAGGGACCATCGCCCCGTCGACGCTGACTTGCTGCCACGGTGCGCCAGCTTCCGGTTCGGGTGCTTCTTCCTCCAACAACGTGACAGCCTTCTCCTCCAGGGAGACCAGCGCATTCCCCGCTGCCAGCGTCTCACGGCGGGCAGTCGCTTCGGAGACACGGGCACCGCTCAGCCGCTCCAAGACCACACTCACCTGCGCAAATGGCATCCAGCTGCCCAGCCGCGCGACGCCTTCTGCCAGGCTCGGTGAGAGGCTTCCAGGGAGCAACTCCAGTTCCTCATCGAGGGGGAAAAAGACCATGCCCACAGACCCCGCAGACGCTATAGCTCCGTCTCAGCCGGACCGTATCCCCACGGAGCGTCGTGAGCTCGCGAGCTTGCTGGCCGCGGGCCTCCAACTCGCCATGACAGTCCGGGCAGCGTGGACGCTCGGACTCATCCTGGGTGGCAATGTCCCTCACTGCACTCGCGAGAGCGACATCCGCCAACACCCCGGTGCGCATCGTAGCAAGGCGTCCTTCGCCTGCCTGCTCTATCCCCGCA
>CAZVTS010000221.1:0-1541 GCA_964630175.1 uncultured bacterium | reverse complement strand
CGTTGCCTGCCCTACCTCTTGTCATGGGTGGCGAACGCTGGGGTAAGCGCCTAGACCCCCCGAAACTGGGAGCGAACACCCGAGAGGTGCTGGTGGCCGCGGGCTTCTCGCCCCAATACGTTACCGAGCTTGCCGAGGAGGGAGTCGTGGTGACTCCCGGAGAACCGCCCGCGGCCGTCGCGGACCAGAACGCCGGCGCATGACCGGCCCACGGAGGAGCAGATGACCACACAACCCCTTTACGACCTGATCGTCACCAACGTGCGGATCGCGCGACCGCTCCAGGATGGCACGCCCACCATGGACATCGCCATCAAGAACGGCAAGTTCGCCAAGGTGGCGCCCGGCCTCAACGCCGCCGACGCCTCCGAGGTGATCGACGGCGCCGGCATGTTCGCCTTCCCGGGCCTGGTGGACGCTCACATGCACGTGGGCATCTACTCTCCCCTGCGCGACGACGCGGTCACGGAGAGCAAGGCGGCCGCGATGGGTGGGGTGACCAGCGCCCTGACTTACTTCCGCACGGGTGATTACTACCTCAACAAGGGCGGCCCCTACGCGGAGTTCTACCCGGAGGTGCTCGAGCAGTCGGCGGGCCGTTACTGGGTGGATTACGCGTATCACCTGGCGCCCATCAACAAGGGCCACATCGATGAGATGCCGCTGCTGCTAGACAAGCATGGCGTCTCGTCGTTCAAGATCTTCATGTTCTATGGCGGCTTCGGCCTGCACGGCCGCTCCGGCAACCAGCGCAACTTCCTCCATCTAGAGGAAGGCGAGAACTACGACTTCGCGCACTTCGAGTTCATCATGCGCAAGCTCTCGCAGATGATCAAAGATGATCCGAAGCGCGGGTCGCAGATCTCCCTGAGCCTCCACTGCGAGATAGCGGACATCCTCAACGCCTACACCGCCATGGTGGAACGAGACGGCAAGCTCAAGGGACTTCACGCCTACAACGCGGCCAGGCCGCCGCACTCAGAGGGCCTCGCCGTGTTCATCGCCTCGTACCTCGCGTACGAGACGGAGTTGGCGAACGTGAACCTGCTGCACCTAAGCGGCCGCAAGGCGCTCGGTGCCGCACTCATGATGGAGCAGCTCTTCCCGCACATCTCCTTCCGGAAGGAGGTCACCATAGGTCACCTGCTACTGGACGTGGACAGCCCCGCCGGGCCGAAGGCCAAGGTGAACCCGCCCATCAGGCCGCGTGAAGACGTGGAGTACCTGTGGGAGAAGGTGCTCTCCGGCGACGTGGACTGGGTGGTCAGCGACCACGCGTGCTGCGAGGCGGAGATGAAGGTCTCCGCGGAGAACCCCGACGACATCTGGTTAGCCAAGTCCGGCTTCGGCGGCACCGAGTACCTGCTCTCGGGCCTCTACTCCGAGGGCTGCAAGCGCGGGCTCTCCCCGAACCGCATGGCCGAGCTCACCAGCTGGGCGCCCGCGCGCCGCTTCGGCCTCGAGGGCATGGGCGACGTCGCCGAGGGCTACGACGCCGACCTCGTGCTCCTCGCCCCGGACCAGACGTTCGTCGTGCGCGC
>CAZVTS010000220.1:0-1576 GCA_964630175.1 uncultured bacterium | reverse complement strand
TACCGTGCCCCTGCCGAACCATCCGGCAACCTGAGCGTTTCGTAGCTTAGCCCGTACGCATAAACGCGTCAACGCTAGGCGGGTCTCTACAGTCCACGTAAGGGAGGGCGCCCGGACTGGCGCGCCCTCCCGTCAGGAAGCGTTGTTTTCTTACGGCCTGTAGCCGGCCGGTGCAGAGATGCTGGAGAGGTCTATGGTGTCGAGCCCCTCGCTTTCGATGAGGAGGGCGTCGGTGATGAACTTGGTGTCTTCCAGTTCCTCTCCGAGAGCGATGGAGATGGCGCTCTGAAGCGCAACGCGCCCCTGGAGCACGCCCTGCTGTGCAGACTGGCAATCGATCTTACCGTCCTGCAGGTACTGGTATCCGATGGCGCTGAGGTTGGAGCTGGAGATCAGGATCTGACCCGTGCGGTTGGCGGCGGCGATCGCATCGGCTGCGCCAGCACCCAAGTCGTCAACAACGGTCGCGATTCCGGCGAGCTTGGGGAAGGCCTGCAGCCAGTCTTCCATGATGCGAAGGCCGTTGTTGCGGTCGGAGTTGGAGTTGATCTCGGCGATGATCCGCATACCCGGGTACTCGGCTGCCAGGGTGTCCTTGAAGCCGGCGGTGCGTTCCATGGCCCAGTTCACGCCTGCGGGGCCAGCCATGATCGCGATCTCGGCGTCGGCGGGCAGCTTGGCGCCAAGGCACTGTGCCTGTAGGCGACCCATGCCGTAGTGATCGGCGCCCACGGTGGCGGCGAGTTGGTCTGTGGCGGGCAGCGAGCTGAGGCCCACTACGGGAATGCCCGCAGCCACGGCCATCTCAACCACCGGAGCCACGGCCTCGGCGTTCGTGACGTTCACGATGATCACGTCCACGCGGCGCTGGATGAGGTCTTGGATCTGCTGGATCTGACGGCTCACGTTTTCGTAGCCGCCGGCGTCCAACGCCACCAGATCCACCCCTTGCAGGCGCGCTTCGTCTTCAACGCCGTAGTAGAGCGACATGATGAAGGCAGTCGCAACAGCGGCGGTCGAGAGGCCGATGGTTATGTCGTCTTTGGTCTTGGGCGCGCCCTGTGCGGACGCGGACGCAAGAAGTGAGAATAGTAGCGCACAGCTCACCAGGGTCGAAACTGCCTTCTTCCACATACCGACTTCCTCCTATGTTCGGTGCTGCCGTAGCAGCACGCCCGAGAGTTTCTGGGAGAGGGTGCGCTGCAGCCTGTCCCATACCACCGCGAGGATGATCGCCAGCCCGAGAACTACCTGTTGCACGTACGGAGTGACGCCCGCGATGTTCATGCCGTTGCCGAGGATGGCGATAACCAAGGTGCCGAGCAGAGTGCCCATGGCGCTCCCGCTGCCTCCCCCTATCGCCGCCCCGCCTATCACCGCCGCAGCGATGGTTTGGAGTTCCAGTCCGTTCGCCAGGGTGGGTTGCCCCGAACTGGCCTGCGCCGTGTAGATCACGGCAGCCAATCCTGCCAGGGCACCACCGATCACGTAAGCAGCCGTCTTGATCAGCACCGTGCGCATGCCCACAAGGCGCGCAGCTTCTTCGTTGCTACCGAGCGCGTAGAGTTTGGTCCCG
>CAZVTS010000219.1:0-1589 GCA_964630175.1 uncultured bacterium | reverse complement strand
ACTTCGCTGAGCCCTAGCGTGACTATGGCCAGGTAATCTGCCCTAAGCCTCAATGTTGCGAACCCAACGGGATACGTGATGATGACGGCCGCAATCATGGCCGCCAACACGCTCAGGACGACCGGGACGCCCTTCACGTTGAGGATGGCGCTGGTGTACGCGCCCACCGCGAAGAACGCCACGTGGCCGAAGTTAATGAGCCCCGTGTAGCCGTACTGCAGGTTGAGGCCTAGGGCCAGCAGAGCGTATATGAGCACCAGTGTGCCCATCGCGATCAGATAGGCGGTCATCGGATGAGCCTCTCTTCACCGAACAGCCCCTGCGGGCGGAAGAGCAACACGATGGTGAGGATCACGAACGCCACGGCGATCTTGTAGGTGGACGGCAGGACCAGAGTGGAGAACTCCTGCGTGATGCCTATTAGCAACCCGCCCAACACAGCGCCGTAGGGGTTGCCGATGCCGCCCAGTATCATCGCGGCAAAGGCCCCAATGAGCATGTACCAGCCCATGTAAGGGTGCACGATGGTTTTCATGCCGAACATGGCTCCGGCAACCACCGCTAAGGCAAGGGCCATCGCCCACATGGCTATGACCACGTGTGCTGGGTTTATCCCCGCCACACGAGCCAACTGGATGTCGTCGGCTACGGCGCGCATGCGCCGGCCCAAGGCGGTTCGCTGGAGCAGAAGGTGGACTACCAGTACCAGCGCCACTGTCACACCCACTACCCAGATGTCCGTGGGCGCTACGCGCACGGAGCCGAAGCGCATGGCGCGCTGTAGGGGGAGGTCGTACGTATGCTGGCTTGTGCCGGCGATCAGCACGATCACGTGCCGAACCACTAGCGCCACGCCAATAGAGGCGATGACGTTGATGATGAACGGGCGGGACGACAACGGTTTGTAGACGGTCCAGTGCGCTAGTAAGCCAACCGCTATTCCAACCGGTATGGCGAGCAAGATAGAGAGAATGAAATTTACCCCTACTACCTGATTGAATACGAGCGTGGCGTAGGCGCCGAACGTTACGTAGTCCCCGTGTGCCACATTGGCGAACCGCGCTATAGCGAAGGTTAGGGTGAGGCCGAGCGCGATCAAAGCTATGATCGCGCCCTCGGCCACGCCGTTCACTAAGTACTGCAGGACGTTCACGCCTCTGGCCTCTTACCTTTGGCCTACTGGGCGTCGAGGTCTATGATGTCGATCCGGACAACCTGGCCGTTCTGCACCTGGTAGAGCCCGAAGTTGGGGCGCACGTCGCCGTTCTCATCGAAATCGACGCGACTACTTGCACCCTCGTAGTTGATCTGCTGGCCAGCCTGCAAGGCCGCCACGCCGTCGGCGAAGTTAGTGACCTCCACACCCGGTGCGTTCGTGACGTCGCGAAGGAAGTCTTTGGCAACAAGCGGGTCGGTGGAGTTGCCTGCCACCATGGCGAGCCCCAGTGAGATGGGCATGTCGTAGACCATGGCTGCATAAGAGTTGGTGGCTGGATCGTTCCCAGTGGCAGCCGCGTAAGCTGCTTTGAACTCCTCGTCGGCGGTCGAACCGAAGCTGGAGACGGTACCGACACCGTAGACACCCTCGA
>CAZVTS010000218.1:0-1597 GCA_964630175.1 uncultured bacterium | reverse complement strand
GGCGCCCCGCCGTTGCGCGCCATACGCCCGGTGTTCTCGGCGATCTTGAATAGCGCCATGAACGCCTCGAGCCCCATCCGGGCAAGGATCACGTAGAGCAGGAAGCCGACGGGCGCGACGATGAGGCCGAGTATCGCCGTCCCCGCTCCGCCGGACGCGAACGTGACGAACCAGAGAAGCGCCGCGATCGCAGCGGCGATGATCGAAATGACGTAGATCACCCTGATTATCCGCACCGTAACGAACTCATCGAACGATAGGTCGAAGAGCAAGGCCAGGAAGTTCTTGCCGCCGGTCTCGAGCACGTCTGCCTCCAGCCCATGAGTGCCACCTCACTGGCGCCGTGGGATCAGGCGCTCCTATGAGAGCAACATGTGGGCTTCCTGAGGATAGACGTAGCGGGCCTCAAGGTACAGGCCCCCCGTACCCAGCGGTGTCCTGGTCCCCGGTATGGCGTACGCTGCCATCCATGGTGTTGACCGCACTGCTCGTGGGCGCAGGCGGTTTCATCGGTACCGTGGGCAGGTTCTTGGTTGGCACCTGGTTACCACCCACAGGCGAACAGCGATTCCCCTTCGCCACGTTGACAGTGAACGTGCTTGGCTGCGCGCTCATCGGTCTCTTGGCCGGCTTGACGACCCGGCAGACCGGTGGACCAAGCTGGCTGAGCCCCGGCGCCACGTCCTTCCTGATGGTCGGCGTCCTGGGCGGCTTCACCACGTTCTCGGCCTTCGGCCTGGAGACGTTCCCACTGCTAGAATTGGGGGACGTCCTGGCCGCCGGTGTCTACGTGGCCGCTAGCGTCCTCGTGGGTGTGGCAGCCGTCTGGCTGGGACTCCGCCTGGCTCAGGCCGTGTCCTGACGACTCGGTCCGATGAGTCACCGCAAGCGCTCGGCCAGCACCTCAACAGGATGCACGGCCTTGTCGTCCGTGCCGTCCGCGATCTGGTGACGGCACGAGAACCCCGGGGCGGCGGTGGCGCCATGGTGCGCCCGGACGGCGGGGAAGAGCCGCTGCTCGCCGATCGTCATTGACAGGTCGTGATGGCCGTAGCCGAACGAGCCGGCCATGCCACAGCAGCCCGCGTCAAGCACCTTGACGTCGTCGGTCACCCAACCGAGAACGGCTGCCGAGTAGCTGGTGCCGAGAACGGCCTTCTGCTGGCAGTGGCCGTGGAACAGCACCGGCTCTTCCGAGCGCTGGAAGTGCTCCTCCGGCTTGAACCTGCCGGCCGTCCACTCTTTGGCGAGGAAGTCCTCGACCATCCGCACGTTGCCTGCCACGGCGCGTGAGTCGTCGCCGGGCACCAGGTCCGGGTAGTCGTCCTTGAACGCCGCGACGCAGGAGGGCTCGAGGCCGACGACGGGCACGCCGGCGTCCACGTACGCCTTCAGCCTCGCGACGTTCGCGGCTGCCATCTTCTTGGCGTCTCTCAGCATGCCCTTGGAGATCTGCGGGCGGGCGCAGCATCCGTAGCTCACCAGCTCGACGTCGTAGCCCAGCGCGTCCAGTACACGAACGGCTGCCTTGCCGGGGCCCTGGTCGTTGAACCTGGTCCACGTGTCAGCGAACAGGGCGACCTTGCCGAGGGGCTTG
>CAZVTS010000217.1:0-1624 GCA_964630175.1 uncultured bacterium | reverse complement strand
CACGGCGCCGAGCGCCATGATGGCCAGCGAGTAGTGACCCAAGGATTCGGCTCCCAGGTAGCCCGCCACCACCCAGCGGTCCACGGTGGTGAAGATGGTGTGCACCACCCCCACCAGCATGATGGGGAAGCCCACGAACACGAGCTGCTTGAACAGCGCGCGGTCCAGAATAGGCGACCACTTCACCTCGGGGATGGGGATGGCGGCCAGCGAGGTGATGGCGAGCGTGAGGATCTGCCCCACGATGAAGCCGGGTAGCCCGAAGAACACGGCGCCCGTAACGGAGAACAGCGGGTAGGCCACGGCCTGGATGAGCTGCAGCACCGAGAGCTGCTTGAACTGAGTGGTGGACCTGAGCGACGCGGACACGTAAGTTTGTACCTGCGAGGCCAGAAGCAGCACGAGCGTGAGCAGGAACGCGGCGGAAACGTGGATGATGCCCGTGGAGAGGCTGAGGCCCAGCAGTAGCAGCACCACGCTCACGGAGGCCAGCACCAGCAGACCGAGCGCGGCCTGCCTGAGCCGCACCGCCAGTTCGGGCTCGTTGCGGCCGAGGGCGGCGGGCACGTCGCGGTTCATGCCGTTCAGAACGCCCAGCTGCGAGAGGGCGCCGTACGCGATTATCAGGTTCAGTAGGTACCAGTCGCCCCAGGCGATGGGGCCGACTATGCCGGCCACCACGAGGCCGCTGCCTACCCTGGAGAACTGCACGAGCACCGTGCTGGACCCGAAGCTCAGGAACTCGCGAAGGAACGACTTGTTCTTGGAGGAGCGCGCGGAGGCCACCAGAGTTGTGAGTCTGCGCCGCACGGGCCAAAGCTACCACGAGGCCCCAACGGGCCGAAGATTGCGGGCCTCGCTAAGACCAGCCTAGGGCAAAGACTCCACGAAGCGCTTCATGGTGGGCAGGTGGTTCTCGATGGCGTTCACTGCGCTCTTCGCTTGCGGCCAGCCCGCCTGCTCGTCGTTCTTCACTCGGCGCACCGCGTCGTGCGCCAGGCCGGGCGCGGCCGTGTACGGATCGGGGTTGAGGCCTACCTTGCGGGCGGCCTTCAGGAGCTTGCTCTCGTCGTAGGCTTCGAAGGCGTCCAGGATGTGACCACCCAGGACGTCCTTGAGGGCGAAGCCCCTACCGTCTTCGGCCAGCAGCAGCGAAGGCTTGCGGATGCCCGTCATGAGGATGTGGGCGTGAACCCTGTAGCCGAGGTGCAGGTCGGCGGCGCCGTAATGCTGCAGCAGGTTGTCTGCCGAACCGGAGAGGTCCACGTGGGCCACGCCCTGCGCGGTAAGCCAATCCATGAACTGGAGCTGCGCCGCGTAAAGCGGCGTGTTCTTGCCGTAGGCCGCCGCGAAGTCCTGGGTGGTGGAGTGGTGGAAGGCCACCGTTACTTCGGCCTGCGGGAAGAGTTCGCGGGTGGCCGTTACCAGCTCCTTCGACTGGGCTTCGAGGGTCTGGCTCCTCGCGAAGTGAACCCCCAGCGAGATGGTTATGTGGCGTATGGGCTCAGCCGGGTCGAGCGGAGCACCCAGGTGCTCTGGCGAGTAGAGCGCGGGGCAGCCGGTCATGACGGCGCGCTCTATGCCCACGCCGTTCAGCACGTTCTGCGTATGGAAATCGCGCACG
>CAZVTS010000216.1:0-1626 GCA_964630175.1 uncultured bacterium | reverse complement strand
GCGAGAACCCACAACCCCGCGCCGCCCTGGAATCCCTCGTAGACCTCCAGACCGGCCCCCCCCTCCCCAAGTACGCCGCCGAGTGGGAGTTAGCCATGTGGCACGCGTATCGACTCCTCGGGCGACCGGACCATATCGACAGTGCGAACGCGGGTGACGCATAGTGCATCCCGTCCTTCACAGCAGCGAGCACATGGATTGGGAGACGCCCCCTGACATCATGGCGGATCTAAACCGCGAGTTCGGGCCGTTCGACTTGGACGTATGCGCTACGCCGGAGAACGCTAAGGCCCCTCGGTTCTTCTCCCCAGCCGATGACGGTCTCGCGCAGGAGTGGAGCGGTGCGTGCTTCATGAACCCGCCGTATGGCAGAGAGATCGGCAAGTGGATAGCCAAAGCCCGTCACGAAGCCGAAGAAGGCAGAGCCACCGTGGTCGCCCTCGTCCCCGCCCGGACCGACACGGCGTACTGGCATGAGCACGTTATCGACGTTGCCGATCATGTGTTGTTCCTCAGGGGGCGAGTGAAGTTCATACGCAACGGCAGGACGGGGCCAGCACCATTCCCTTCGGCGGTTGTGGTCTGGAGGGCGCAGTGATCGCCCACCCGAAGCCAACCAAAGCCGACCGTGGCAGACCGAAGGCTCGCGGCTCGAAACGCACACCGCCGAGCTTGAGCGGGTTCTACGCGTTCGCGGCCACGCACCCCTGCTGCATCTGCGGCAACCCGGACGTGGAGCTTCATCACTTGGCGCACATCCCATCGCTCAGGACGCACGAGTACCTGCCGCGCCGCAAAGCACACGCCGCCGCCATTGTCGTGGCCGTCCTCGTGTTCATCACGCTAGCGGTGAGGCCCTGATGTGCTCCACTTGCAGCCGATCACGTACCCCGAGGCCGCGGCCTTCATCGGCCAACACCACCGGCACCATCTACCACCGCAAGGCTGGAAGTTCGGCATCGCGGTCAACGACGGGGCGAACGTGAGAGGGGTCGTCACCATCGGGCGGCCCGTCGCTCGGCACTTGGATGACGGCCTGACGCTCGAAGTCACCCGGTGTTGCACCGACGGCGCGAAGAACGCTGCCAGCATGCTCTACGGCGCCGCGTGGCGCGCCGCCAAAGCCCTCGGATACAGGCGACTCATCACGTACACGCTCGACACCGAACCCGGCACCAGTCTCGCCGCTGCGGGGTGGCGCATCGTCGGCTCGACGCCTGGCCGGTCCTGGAACGTGCCTAGCCGCCCACGCGTAGACACGCACCCGCTGCAACCTCGCATCTGTTGGGAGGCGTCGTGACGTTCTCGAAGCCGACCCCAACCAAACGCAGCCGTAGGACGAGGCCGTCCCTGAGTGAGTTCTACGCGTTCGCCGCGAGCCACGCGTGCATCGTGTGCGGCGCATACCCCGTCGAGCTTCACCACCTAGCCAACGTGCCGAGCCTCAAGACGCACGGGTACCTGCCACGCAAGAAGGGACCAGCTCGCGCCGCCGTCGCTCCGCTCTGCGCTCAACACCATCGGGAGGGGCCGCAAGCCGTGCACAACCTCGGCGAAACCAGGTTCGAAGCTACCCACCACAGACCCGAAGGCTGGCTCAAGAGTCACGCCCTCGCACTACTCGCC
>CAZVTS010000215.1:0-1628 GCA_964630175.1 uncultured bacterium | reverse complement strand
CGGTTGCGCAGCCGAACACGGGGTCCGGTGCCACCTTGACGGTCACGGACGCGGGCCCAGGCATACCGTCCGACGAGGTGCCGCGCGTGTTCGAGCGCTTCTTCACCGGCACGAACGGCCGCCAGACGCAGGCGTCGACCGGCATGGGGCTCTACCTGGCGGCCGAGATCTGCCGCCGCTTGGGACATGAACTGAGCGTGACTTCCACCGTCGGGGAGGGCTCCGCCTTCACCATCACGCTCAGGCCAGACGGGCTGCACCGCGTGGCCTCGCCGAAGGTTACAGGGGTGTAAGGTTCCGCGCTGGTAGGGCGCCCCGTGGCCCGGCTACGCTCGCGCCATGAACGCAAGAAACGACGACTCCCAGTTCGCGTGGTCGACCGAGGTGGGTCACACGGCGACCAGCGCCTCCACGGCAGTCCTCGAGGCAAGCGGCCTGACCAAGGTCTACGGCTCCGCTGCCGGCACCGCTCACAAGGCGCTGGACGACTTCGACCTGCAGGTGACACAGGGGGAGTTCCTAGGTGTGATGGGGCCCTCCGGTAGCGGCAAGAGCACGCTCCTCAACCTGCTCGCTACCATCGACACGCCTACCGCCGGCCACGTGAGAATCGACGGGGAAGACCCGGCAGGCATGAACCCTGGCCAACTGGCGCTCTTCCGCCGCCGCAAGCTCGGCTTCGTGTTCCAGGAGTTCAACCTGCTGGACACGCTCACCGTTAGGGAGAACATCCTCCTGCCGTTGGTGCTGGACAGGGTTCCCGTGCAGGAGATGAACCGCCGCTTGGTGAAGGTGACGAGCCGGCTCGGCATCGGCGAACTCATGGGGCGGCGCACCTACGAGATATCGGGCGGGCAGCAGCAGCGAGTGGCCATAGCGCGCGCGATCATCACGGAACCGAGCGTTGTGCTGGCCGACGAGCTGACGGGCAACCTGGACTCGCGCAGTGCTCAGGACGTCATGGCCACCCTGCAGTCGCTCAACGAAGACGGCGTGACCGTGGTGATGGTAACGCACGACCCGTACGCCGCCAGTTACTGCCGGCGCATCGTGTTCATCAAGGACGGCCGGCGCTTCAGCGAGATGACCAGCGGCGGTAACCGGCAGACGTTCTTCCAACAGGTGCTGGACTCGTTGAGCGTCATGGGAGGGGTGCGCGGTGACGTTCCGGCAACTCGCGCTTAGCAGCATCCGCGGCAGCGCTCTGCGCTACGCCGCGTTCTTCCTCAGCAGCGTTTTCTCCGTCATGTTGTTCTTCATGTACGCCCAGTTCCTGCTGCACCCGGACCTGGCGTCCGGCTACCTCTATGGCGGCAGCGCCACGCGCACCGTGCTGCTGGTATGCGAGGTGCTGGTGGCGGTGTTCGCCTTCTTCTTCGTGCTCTACTCGAGCGGTGCGTTCCTGCGCGCCCGCAACCGTGAGTTCGGCCTCCTCGTCCTCCTGGGAACGACCCGCGGTCAACTCAGGCGCCTCATCTGGCTGGAGAACACCCTCCTGTCCGCTACCGCCATCGTCGTGGGCATAGCCTTGGGCCAACTCTTCTCGAAACTGTTCCTGCTGGGCATCGGGCGCGTGCTGGGGCTTGCTGAGCCCATCCGCTTCCTTTTCGTGCCAAGCGCCGTGCTTC
>CAZVTS010000214.1:0-1638 GCA_964630175.1 uncultured bacterium | reverse complement strand
GGTCGACCTCGCCCTCGACCTGGTGCCGGTGCTCAGCCTCCTCAAGAAGGCCGGCGACGTGGGGATGGAGTTGAAGAACATCCACGACTCGTGGCGTCAGGACCGTCAGGCTCTCGACGCAGCCGCCATGCTGGGGCAGCAACGGGACTCGCTCGTGGACCAGTTGCTGGACGACCTGGGCAAGCTCTTCAACGGACCCAGCGGCCGCACCGTGCCCGCGATCATCCTCATCGACGACGCGCAGTTCTCGCCGGCAGACCCCGGCGTAACGGCCTTCGTGGAAGCGCTTCTAGTCGCCATGACGGAGCACGACTGGCCGCTCCTGCTTCTCGTAACGCATTGGGAGCGGGAGTTCGCGGAAGCCGCCGACGCCACGGGCGGCGCCTCGGTGGCCGCCTCGGTGAGCCAGCATGCTCAGCGGCACCCCACGCAAGTTGCGGTCCTCCGGCTCCAGCCCATCCCTGGCCTCGAACCGCTGGTAACGGACCGCCTGCCGGGCCTGCCCGAGTGGCAGGTGGCGCGCCTGACCGAAAGGGCCGGAGGCAACCCGCAGTACCTGGACGAGATCGTGCGCCTGGCCATGGACCCACGCAGCCGCGTGTGGTTCGAGGGCCGCGACCTTGGTAACGCCCTCACCGACGCGGGGCTGGAGACGCTGCTTGGCAAGAGCGTCAAGCTGCACGACGTGGTGGCGGAGCGCTTCGCCAACAGCCCCGAAGGGGTGCAGCAGGCCGTGTCGCTGGCCGGCGTGCAGGGCACCGAGTTCCTCGAGGCGCTGGTGGCACTGACGCACCAGCAGCTTGCAGACGATCGGACCGGCGCCGAAGGTGTTTCTGAGGCGCTGGCCGACGCGAGTAGCCGCCACGGCTACGTTGCCTGGGTGGGGGAGGGGCTGGCGGCGTTCAGCCAGCGCATCTACCAGGACGTGGCGCGCGAGTTCCTACCCGTCTTCTACGACGAGTTGGCTGCAGAGGATTCCCTTCGCACCGCAGCGGAGCAGGTCATGCTCGGCGAAACCGCAGTAGACCTGAGCCCTAGCGGCTTCCTGGCATTCATGCGCCTGGCGGTGTCGCTCTTCGAAGGCTCCCCAGAGGAAGAGAGGCGGCGGCTGGCCGCCCAAGGCCTGCACGTTCTGGCGCAACACGCGTCCGGCACCGGCGAGCTGCTGGTGGCTCACCAGTTAGCTGCGCGGCAGGCGCAGCTGCTCGAAACCATCTCCGACGAGCACCAAGACGGTGACCTGGCCTGGTTGCGGGCCACGAACGACATCCTGACAACGGCTGGTGACAGGGAGGCGCGGCGCTCCGTGCTGGCCCGCCTGGTGCGCCTGACGGGCGAGGCGTATGACGACGACGAGAACGCCTGGTCGGCCAGCCTGTACGCCCAGGTCCTGATGGACGTGGCGGAGTTTCACGAGGCGGTAGCCAACCAGGAGCTGCGCGCGGAGGCGATAAACGGCGCGGTGAGCGTGATCAACAGCCTGGAAGGGTTCGACCCCGACGTGGCGGTGCTGGAGGCCTCCCTGCGGCTGCACCGCATGTACGCAGCGTGGTTCGACGAGTACGGCCAACTGAACGACGCCATGGAGACCTACCGTTACGCCCTTGATGTTGCGCGCCAGTTGCAGCAACTCGACGA
>CAZVTS010000213.1:0-1641 GCA_964630175.1 uncultured bacterium | reverse complement strand
CGCTGCCGCTTACGGACGTGGGCCCACAGCAGACGGGGCTGTTCGGTTAGGCGCCTAGTTCGCTACCCCAGTAATCCCCAGCTTTCGGCCTGACGCAGCGCTGCCGCCACGCGTTCCTCTGCTTGTGCGTCCAACTGAGCCAGAGGCGCCCGAACGCGACTTTCCATGGCAACGCCGCGGAGGGCCGCCGCGTGCTTGAAGCTGCAGAGGCTGCCACCGTTCCCCAACAGGTCGGCGAGGAACGTAATCTGCTTCTGCAAGCGCCGCGCCAGCACCCAGTCGCCGGCACTGGCAGCCGCATAGATCTTCACGAAGAGCTCGGGGAACACGTTGGCGTTGCCGCTTACGACGCCAGCCGCGCCGAGCGCCAGGCCCGGTACGACCACGTTGTCGCTCCCGATGAACACGCGCGCCTTGCCGTCCGTGGCGTCCTGGAAGGCCGCCAGCCAGGCCACGTCGTTCTGGCTGTGCTTGAGGCCGACCACATTCGCGTGTCTCTTCATCACCTTGGCCAGCAGCGGCGCCGTTACGGGGTTGTTGGTGTTCTGGGGGATGTTGTAGAGGTAAACCGGGAAGTCGCTCGGCACGGCGCTAGCCACGGCGCTGAAGTAGGAGAACAGCGTGGCTTCCGGCAGAGAGTAGTAGAACGGGGTCACCACGCTGATGGCGGTGGCGCCTGCGGCGGCAGCGTGGCGGGCTAGGCGCACTGCTTCGCTTGTGTGCAGGTGGCCGACCTGGATGATCACCGGCGCGCGCCCCCCGGCGGCGCTTATGACCGTTTCTGCCACCAGTTCCCGCTCCTCCACGGACAACAAGGGGGCCTCGCCGGTGGTGCCGCACGGGTGTAGGCCCGTGACTCCGGCTTCGAGCAGGAAGGCTGCGTGGCTCCTGAGACCAGGGACGTCTACCGACCCATCCTGCGTGTACGGCGTGACCATGGCGGGGAAGATTCCTGATAAGGGCATGCAATCACCTGGTTCCTTTGTCATGGGGCTGCCGGCACTGGCGGCAGCTGTGCGGGATGAATCGGCCGGTGGACGATGTGGGTGCGCTGCTCCGTGTAGAGAAGGTGCACGGTGCCATCCCCAGTCTGTATGGCGAACGGGTAGGAGTACTCGCCCGCGCCGTCCTCGACGAGGAGCGGAGCTGACCAGCGCAGGTGGGTGGTGGAGGCCGTTGCCAGTGCCAGCTGCTCGCGCCCCGAGGCGGCCGGGTTGTACACGAGCAGCAGTGCGCCGCTGGCCAGGCTGAGCAGTTCGACGCCGCTGTTCGGGTTGGGCAGTGCGGTGGGTTGCGACGCGGTCCAGCTGAACCCGCGGTTATAGGAGAACGACTCGTAGATGCTTCCCTTCGGGCTGCGGGAGAGCATGAAGAGCCTCTCGTCTGGCAACTGCACCACGGCGGGCTGGATGGTCTTGCCGCGCGAGGTCGTATCTCCATAAAGGTGCCACTCGGCGTGGCTCCCACCTGGTTGCGATTGGTCCTGTACGAGCACGTGCGAGCACCAGGTCCGCTCGTCGTAAACGGGCAAGATGAGGCTGGTGCCAACGCGGAGCGGTCGTGTCTTGGTCATGAGGCCACGTTGCGGGTGCACGACGCGGGAGGGGCCCCACGTGAGACCACCGTCGCTCGACTCCTTGA
>CAZVTS010000212.1:0-1646 GCA_964630175.1 uncultured bacterium | reverse complement strand
TCGCCTTCGATGGCGCTAGGTGCGACCGCATGGTGGAGAACGTGCTGCGCAGGGGCCGCGAACAGGGTCTGTGTGGCCAGGAAGACTGACGAAGCAGTAATACCCAGCTACAAGTCGTTAGAGGAAGACTCCGTGCTCGAGCCTGCCCAAAGCTTGGGTGAGCTCCGAGGTGCCAGCACGCGAAATGGCGAGCTCAGCCCTCAGAGCCGCCCGCAATCACCAACCTCTTTTCGCTCAGCCCACCAACGAGTCGATGATGCCGTTCAGCGTCCCCGACGGCCGCATCACGGCGGCGGTCTTGGCCGGATCGGGGAAGTAGTACCCGCCGATGTCGGCAGCCGAGCCCTGCACGGCCAGTAGCTCCTTCACGATCTGGTCCTCGTTGTCGGTGAGCGCCTTGGCTACCGGTGCGAACGCCGCGGCCAGTTCTGCGTTGGCCGTCTGGTTCGCCAGCTCCTGGGCCCAGTACTGCGCCAGGTAGTAGTGGCTGCCGCGGTTGTCGATGGTGCCGAGCTTGCGGCCGGGGGAGCGGTTCTCCTCGAGGAAGCGGCCCGTGGCAGCGTCGAGCGTGCTGGCCAGAACCTTGGCTCCGGCGTTGCCGGCGACTTCCGCGAACTGCTCGAAGGAGACGGCCAGCGCGAGGAACTCGCCCAGCGAATCCCACCGCAGGTAGTTCTCGCCTACCAGCTGCTGCACGTGCTTGGGGGCTGAGCCGCCGGCGCCCGTTTCGAACAGGCCGCCGCCCGCCAGGAGCGGCACCACGGAGAGCATCTTGGCGCTCGTGCCCAGTTCGAGGATGGGGAAGAGGTCCGTGAGGTAGTCGCGGAGCACGTTGCCCGTTACGGAGATGGTGTTGAGGCCCTGGCGGATGCGCTCGAGCGACAGCTTGGTGGCGGCCTCGGGCGCGAGGATGCGGATGTCGAGGCCGCTGGTGTCGTGCTCCGGCAGGTAGGCGTTCACCTTCTTGATGAGCTCGCGGTCGTGGGCGCGGTTCTCGTCCAGCCAGAAGACGATGGGGTCGTTCGTGGCGCGGGCGCGGTTCACGGCCAGCTTCACCCAGTCGCGCACGGCCACGTCCTTGGTCTGGCAGGCGCGCCAGATGTCGCCCTCACCCACTTCATGCTCGAGCAGCACGGCACCGCTAGCGTCGAGCACCTTAACGGTGCCGGCCTTGGCGATCTCGAACGTCTTGTCGTGGCTGCCGTACTCCTCCGCCTTCTGCGCCATAAGCCCCACGTTGGGCACCGTGCCCATGGTGGCCGGGTCGAGCGCACCGTTGGCGCGGCAATCGTCGATGGTGGCCTGGTAGATGCCGGCGTAGGAGGAGTCGGGGATGACGGCGAGGGCGTCGTGCTCCTTGCCGTCTGGACCCCACATGTGCCCGGAGGTACGGATCATGGCGGGCATGGAGGCGTCGATGATGACGTCGGACGGCACGTGCAGGTTGGTGATGCCCCGGTCGGAATCCACCATCGCCAGTTGCGGGCCGTTCGCCAACGCGGCGTCGAAGGCGGCGCGGATGGCGGCGCCGTTCGCCAGCCCTTCCAGGCCCTTGAAGATGGTGGCCAGGCCGTCGTTGGCGCTGAGCCCGGCGGCGGCTAGGTCGGCGCCGTACTGCTCGAACACGTCGGCGAAGTACGCCTTGA
>CAZVTS010000211.1:0-1652 GCA_964630175.1 uncultured bacterium | reverse complement strand
GGGAAGCCGAGATGAAGCGGCGCGACCCGACGAAGAAGGCCAGGCGCTGGGTCGTCGAGGTGTGTCACAGTTGGTTCAACCGCTTCCGCAAGCTGCTCGTGCGTTACGAGAAGCTCGAGCGTAGTTTCGTCGCGCTCAACCACTTGGCCGCTGCCATCATCGCGCTCCGCAAGGTGCCCTTGAGTATCAACATAATTTACGGATAAGTCCTAAGCGTTCGGTCTGATGAGTACAGGGAAGAGCCCCACGCTCGGCCTCCTCAATACGCTATGTTCCTCGGTCTGACGCTCCACACTGGGGTGTCGGTATCGAAGTACGTCGCCGCCTGCCTCCAATTGTCAGCCCCGACCATGCGGTTATACGCATCGATCGCGCCCGCGGCGCCGTGTTCCACTGCATACGCAATGGCGGGCTGCAGGTTCCCCCAGTAGCTGGTTGAGAGTCCATCGCCGTCGATGTACGAACCGAGCAGCGTATTGCCCGCCTGATAGGTCAAACCTACCGCTGCGTAGGCTTCGCCCCAGTTTGCGTACCACGGGCCGGTGCCATTCACATAGTCCGCCGATTCGGACGGTGCGTAGGGTACCGTGTACGCGGCAGCATTGCGGACGGACCACTGCCCGGGCTGGTTCGCCCCGAATCGACCAACGATCGATCGGTATTTCCACGCAAGTAACTCATCGAGCTTTGCGCCGTACGCGGTGCCGTAGGCTTGTACCGACTTGACGTTCCCGAGCGACCAGGTCAGGAAATCTTCCATCCAGGCCGCGGAGTCGATCTTTCCGTCACCGGGCGTGTAGTCGCTGTAAGGCTGCATCAGCCCGAGGGGATTGTTCGGCTGCGCCACGTAACGCGCGTGGTGCCAGTCGATGTTGGCCTGCACGCTGCCGATTAACTCGGATCGCAATGGCTTGTCGTCGTCAGGCGTCATGGCGGCTGCGTGCGCCAAGGATCGGAGGGTCCAGGCTGCACCGCGGGTCGTGTTCGCACCTGCCGAGCTCTGGATGATTCCCTGGGTGAAGCCGCGGACCCAATCGGTCTGCTTCAGGAACATCGCGCTCGAGAGCAACTGCATCTCATCCATGAAGTACCAGCGGCCGGTCACCAGGTAGGCCATGAAACCGATCGCCGGCCTGTGGGTATTCGTTCTTTGTCGACGCGCCGGAACCCGATATGGCGGCACTGCCCCCAAGCACCAGATTCGGATACAGAGCAAAACGGGGGGCTCGATTCGTGTTTTCGTCCCGGAAGTGGTAGCCGTAGCGCCCTGCCGCATAGCCGTGAACCTGCACCGAGCGCCAAGCACGTGGATCACCGCCACTGGTCAGGTAGACCACGTCCCACTCAGGCAACGGGCCTATTGAGAGATGATACCCACCAGATCCCATATTGTTGGGGAAGTTATGTTGGCCTAGGGGGGTGTACTCAGTAGCGAGTCGGCTGTACAAACCAGCGCTAGCGGGGGTCACTGCACGATAGGCCGGTACGAGCTTTGTCATCTGCAGGTAGCCCGTGTCGTGCCGAGTGCTGACCGCGGGGTCGCCCGATGTCCAATGCGAAAGGATTTGTCCGCTGGCCAATACTGCGCGAGTGTGGTTGTAGAGAGTCAGCGCGCCGCTGAACCTCGTGCTGCCGTTCAGCCCGAAGCTAGC
>CAZVTS010000210.1:0-1654 GCA_964630175.1 uncultured bacterium | reverse complement strand
CGGCTATGTGTGGGCTGGCCATGGAAGTGCCCTGGTAGAAGGTGTAGGTGGCCATGAGGCCGCCGTACCCGTCGTCGGCCGCCATGGTGCTGAGCACGCCCGCGGGGTAGGTGTTGCCGCCCACCTGGAAGCTGCGGCCCACGTCGCCGCCCGAAGCCATGACGTCTATCGACGCGCCGTAGTTGGAGTAAGGCGCGCGCGTGTTGAGCGGGCCCGTGGCGCCCACGGTGATGACGTTGCTGCAGTTGGCGGGGAAGGTGTACGCGGCGTCGATGTCGTCGTTACCGGCGGCCACCACGACCACCACGCCGGCGTTGGCGAGCTGCCTGAAAACGTCGTCGAATTCCGCAGGGCACGACTGACCGATGTTGCCGCCCAGGCTCATGTTGATCACCCGGGCAGGGTTGGGGTTGTTCGGAACGCCATCGATCGAAAAGCCCGCGGCCCAGACGGTGCCGTCCATGATGTCCGTGAACGAGCCGCTGCCAGTGACGCCGAGCACCCTCACAGGCACGATCTTCGCGTGCCAACTGGCGCCCGCCACACCATCACCGTTGTTGGTGGTGGCCGCCACGGTGCCGGCCACGTGCAAACCGTGATAGCCGGATTCGCCGCCCATGTCCCACGGGGCGTTATCGCGCCCGTCGCCATCGCCGGCCGCCGCCGGGTCGCTTATGAAGTCGTAACCGGGCAACAGGTTCGCTTCGATGTCGGGGTGGAGCAGGATGCCCGAATCCACCACCGCCACCGTCACGGGGCTGCTGCTGCCGTCCTCGATGTCCCACGCTGCCGGGAGGTTCATGTTCTCGTAGTGCCACTGGACGTCGTAATAGGTGTCGTTCGGGGTCTTGAAGGCGTGCAGCACCCAGTTCGGGTACGCCGCGGCCACGCCGGGAGCGTGCGACACCTGCTCCACCAGCCTAAGGGTGGAGGCCTGATCGTGACCGTCCGCCGAGTAGAGCGCCACGCTGGCGCTTCCCACCTGCAGGTTCCTCACGGCCTGGATGCCGAGTTCGGGGCCGGTGAAGCTCTGCAGGCTAGCGCCCTCCTCGAAGAACACGAGGACCTCACCAGGCACTACCTCCATCGGGCGGTTGGCGCCGAGGTCGTTACGCGTGCTGGTGTCGATCGGCTGCGCCGCCATGGGCAGCACCGGAACCGAGGCTCCGCTGTAGTAGCCCGGGTACACGAGGGCACCCGAGATGTCGGCGGTCCTCGGCGCTGGGCTGCTGCAGGCACCCAGTAACGCCATCAGAAGTAGAGGAAGTAGGTAAAAGAGAACGCGCTTCATGGCATCACCCTTCTTGGTGCCCCACGTGGGCCCAGTAACCCCCGTGGGTGCGTTGTTTGGACGTTGTGCTGGCAGTGTACAGCGGGCGATGGCTTCTCAAGGTGCTTACACCCCTAGTCGGGCCACAGGTTTCCGTGGTTTGCGGCGTTCTACGTTCGCCGGCTACGGAGCACCCGTGCTCGGCTTAGCCAGCGGCCGTATCATCCGAAACCATGAAGATCATCGACTACTCGTTGGAACCAGGCCAGGTGAACCGCGTGCTGCGCGACTACTCCGGGACCAGCACGAGGGTGCTCAAGATAGGCAGCGTGCGCTTCGAACCCGGGCAGCGCCTGCCCGTGGATGGCGCCGGCAGCCACCTCG
>CAZVTS010000209.1:0-1669 GCA_964630175.1 uncultured bacterium | reverse complement strand
GGGCGGCCCAGACCCAGCCGTCGAACCTGTCCACCGTTGCTAGCACCAGTTGCCACCTGTCGCCCAACCACCAACCTGCTAGCAGCAGGGCGGCGTTCCACAGCACCGTGCCCAGCAGCGTGTAGGTCGCGAAGCGGCCGAACGGCATGCCTGCCACACCGGCCGGTAACGATATGAGGCTGCGGAGCCCCGGTACGAAGCGGCCCCAGAATGCCACTGCGGCGTCGTGCTTCTGGAAGAAACCCAGCGCCTCGTCGTAATCGGCCTCCGTTAGCAGCGCGTAGCGCCCGAACCTGCGGATGAAGGTGCGCACCTTGGCGTCTCCCAAACGCCTGCCTAGCCAGTAGAAGGCAGTGGTGCCGAGGAAGCCGCCCAGCGAAGTAGCCAGCAGTACGAGCGGCAACGAGAGGCGCCCCTCTGCTACCAGGAAGCCCGCGAACGGCAGCACGAACTCCGACGGTAGGGGAGGCACGAGGTTCTCGAGCAGCGAAAGGATGGCCAGACCGCCGTAGCCTAGGCGCTCGACAACAGTGAGGATGATGCCCTTTAGGGCGTCGAGCAAGGCGGTCACGTCAGTAAGGTATACCAGCGGCCACTCAGTTTGCCGTATTCGCTCTATGCCGGGGGGTTCTGACACCTTGGGAACGTTAAGCCGAGTTCTTGCATCTAACAGATTAGAACGGGAGGAATAAGGGCTTACGAAGCCCGAAGCCCAACCCAGTTCTTTTGGAACAAGACCTTGGAGGTCACCATGTTCGTTTCTAACTCGAGCCGCAAGCTCTCCGTTCGCCAGGCCGTCAGAGGCCTGTTCGCCGCTTTCGTTGCCGTAGCCATGCTCGGCACGGTCGGTTTCGCTCAGCACGATTCGCATGACGCGGCAGAAGCTGCCGGCCCCGCCCGGATCGTTGGCAGCGCCAGCGCCTTGGCCCTCAACAACGCCATGCGCGAACTGTGGGCTCAGCACATGGAGTGGACGTACGCGGCGGTAACGGCGTTCGCCACGGAATCGCCCTCGTTCGAAGCCACTGCGGCTCGCCTCATGGCCAACCAGGCCGACATCGGTAACGCCATCAAGCCGTTCTACGGCGAGGAAGCCGGTGACGCCCTCACGAAGCTCCTCCAGGAGCACATCTCCGCTGCAGTGGACGTGGTGAGCGGCGCCAAGGCTGGTGACGATGCTGCCACCGAAGCGTCTATCGCTGCCGCTTACGCGAACGCGCAGGAGATCGCAGACTTCCTCGCTAGCGCCAACGAATTCTGGCCGCAGGCCGTGGTGCGCGACATGCTCAAGGGCCATATCGACACCACCCTCGTGTACGCCACCGCGCTGCTTCAGGGCGACTACGCCGCCGGCATCGAAGAGTACGGCAAGGCGGAAGCGCACATGATGATGCTCGCCGACGACCTTACGTTCGGCCTGATCGCTGCTTTCCCGGAGCGCTTCGTAGACTGACGCTACTGCGTGCCGCGCGATAGTTTGCTACCGTGCGGCACGACCACAGATTCTAGCGCTAGTTGAGCTTCGGAGGGCAACAGATCGACAACCTGACTCCTTCTACCGGTACCGTTTCTCCGGCGGACCATAACGAGCCCGACCTCGTCGCCCGCAGCGCAGCGGGCGACGAGGTCGCCTTCGAAGCCATCATGCGGCGCTACAACCAGGTCATGT
>CAZVTS010000208.1:0-1676 GCA_964630175.1 uncultured bacterium | reverse complement strand
CATGCTCGACGTGCTGAGGCTCGACTTCGTGCGCACCGCAACGGGCAAGGGCTTGGGCCGAACCGCCGTCGTGCTGAAGCACGCTCTTCGCAACGCTCTCCTGCCCGTGACCACGGTGGTCGGGATCCAGATAGGCGCCCTGATAGGCGGCACCGTCATCATCGAAGATATCTTCGCCTGGCCTGGGATGGGGCGTTACGCCCTGCAGGCCATCTACGAACGCGACTACCCCGTCATCCAAACCATCGTGCTGGTGGTGGCGTCGTTCTACGTCCTTATCAACCTGGCGGTGGACCTCGCTTACGCGTGGCTCGACCCGAAGATCAGGTACGCGTAGATGGCCGTACGTGCCGCCAGCCGCACCCGGGTCCGCCGCGGCCTGCTCCGCCGGGCGGCGGCCGACCCGACGACTGTCATCGGGATCCTCGTGGTGTTGCTCGTGGTCGTCGTTGCCGTGTTCGCGCCGCTCCTCAGCCCGTTCGAGATGAACAAGATGGACTTCCTGGCCATCCTCCAGGGGCCCAGCGCGGACCATTGGTTCGGCACGGACGAACTGGGGAGGGACCTCCTGAGCCGCCTGATGTACGGTGCACGCGCCTCGCTCTGGGTCGGCGTAGGCTCGGCGCTGCTCGCGTGCCTGCTGGGAACTACCATCGGGCTCATAGCAGGCCTGCGCGGCGGCCGGCTCGACATGGTGCTCATGCGCGTCATGGACGTGTTCTTCGCGTTCCCGGCCATACTGCTCGCCCTCACCCTGGTGATCGTGCTGGGCACCGACCTCAGGAACATCATCATCGCGCTCGGCGTCATCTACATGCCGCAGTTCGCCAGGGTCACGCGCTCCGCCACCCTCGCCGTGAAGGAAGAGCAGTTCGTCGAGGCCGCCGCCGCGTTAGGCAACTCCGGCACCCGCGTCGCCATCATGCACGTGCTGCCCAACATCCTCTCACCCGTGGTGGTGCAGATAACCGTGACGGTGGCGTACGCCATGTTGGCAGAGGCGGGCCTCAGCTTCGTCGGCCTAGGCATCCAACCGCCGGAGCCCTCCTGGGGCGCGATGCTCAACACGGGCAAGACCTATCTGGAGCAACACCCGCACCTCACCATCTTCCCGGGCGGCTGCATAATGCTGGCCGTTTTCGGGTTCAACTTCTTGGGGGACGGCTTGCGCGACCTGCTGGACCCGAGGTTGCGGCGGGGGCGGTAGGAGTAGCTTCTAGCCGTTACGCCTCGCCGCGCGCGTTTGCGCGCTCCGTCGCCAACCGATCCACGCCACTAAGCCTAAGCCGAGGGCGACCCAGACCCAGCCGTCGAACCTGTCCACTGTCGTTAGCACCAGCTGCCACCGGTCGCCGAGCCACCAGCCTGCCATGAGCAGGGCGGCGTTCCACAGCACCGTGCCCAGCAGCGTGTAGGTCGCGAAGCGCCCGAACGGCATGCCAGCAACACCGGCCGGTAAAGATATGAGGCTCCGGAGTCCGGGCACGAAACGGCCCCAGAACGCCACGACGGCGTCGTGGTTCTGGAAGAAACGTAGCGCCTCGTCGTAATCGGCTTCCGTTAGCAGCGCGTAGCGCCCGAACCTGCGGATGAAGGCGCGCACCTTGGCGTCGCCCAAACGCCTCCCCAACCAGTAGAAGGCGGAGGTACCGAGGAAGCCGCCCAGCGAGGTCGCC
>CAZVTS010000207.1:0-1678 GCA_964630175.1 uncultured bacterium | reverse complement strand
GCATTACCCTGCGCTGGTGGGAGCACTGCTCAAGCGGTGGGCGCCGCACGTGAGTGTGTCCCTCTCCCTATCGGCCTACGACCTCGAGGTGAACCTGCCGGTCACCAAGCACCTGGCGCCCAGGGCTGAGGCGGTGCGCACACTGGGCAAGGTGAACCTGCCCGACATCGAAGAACAGTTCGGACTGCAGGCCGAACGGGTGGCCGTTATCTACGACGGGGTTCCCGACGCGGTGTTGGACGCGCCGCCAACCGCTAAGGAGCGCGGCCTCATTGTCACCGCCAGCAGGCTGATAGAAAGCAAACGCGTGGACGACGTGCTTCGCGCGTTCGCCTCCGTACGCCACGAAGGAAGCGACGTGCGCTTGGAGGTACTAGGCAGTGGCCCTCAGGGAGCAGCGCTGAAAGAGTTGGCAGCCTCGCTGAGGATCGGCGACGTGGTCACGTTCCGTGGCATGGTTCCGTACGCTGAAGTGATAGCAACCATGCGAAGGGCTGAGGTCTTCATGATGATGTCCGACAAGAGCTCCGAACGGCTGCCTAACGTCGTGAAAGAGGCGCTCACAGCCTCGTGCGCTGTGGTTGCCTCGTTCACCCCGGGCATGGACGAGTTGATCGAGCAAGGCGTTTCCGGCTTCATCGTGCCGCCAAGAGACGTACCCCAGGCGGTCGCAGCGCTCAAGAAGCTCCTGGGGTCGCCAGAGCTGAGAGAGCAGGTCGCAGCGCGCGGGCGAGCCCACATACTGCAGAACTTCCGGCTCTCAAGCTGCGCCGCCCAGTACCTCGCTCTTTGGCAGTCCACCCTCCGTAACGGTTCCGCCACAGCACCGGCACCGCTCGGGAAACCAGAAACCGGAGTGGCATGATGCGCGTAACGCTCGTGTGCCCCCACTACTGGCCGGAAACGGGCGCCGCGGCTCACCGCATCACTTCGTTGGCTACCGAGCTCGTTGGCCAAGGGTTCCAAGTGCACGTGGTCACCACGCTTCCGCACCATCCGGCCATGCGCATACCCGCCGACTATGACGTTCCCACACCGGACACGAGGGTAGAGAACGGCGTCACCGTCACGCGCCTGCGCCCTAGGCTCTCGAAGCGCGAGAACCTGGTGGACAGGCTTCTCGGTGAGGCGGCTTTCGCCCGGGCGGCTGGGCAACTGGCTGGAAAGTTGGAGGCCGACGTGGTCATCGCCTCCAGCCCGTACTTCTTCCTTGGTCCGGCCAGCCTCCAGGCCGCTAGGCGGGCGAAAGCGGCGTTCGTGTGGGACGTGCGCGACCTCACGTGGCTCTACCCGAAGGCCACCGGCAAACGCACCTTCGGCATGGATGTGGTGTTCGACAAGTGGATGCACCGCGTTGCCAACAGGGCCGACGCACTGGTGACAACATCGCAGGCGCAGCTCGACTACCTGCGCCACGAGGACGTTGCCTCTCGAGTGATCCCCAACGGCGTTACCACCGAAGAGATCGCTCTGTACGGCTCGCTGGGAGTCGTGGGGACCATGCCTTCGCGCCCCCGCGTTACCTACGTCGGGCTGTTCGGCTTCATGCACGGCCTCGCCACCCTGGTGACGACCTTGATCGGGTTTGCCATCGCGGTCGTCGTCGGCATGGTGCTGGGAATCGTCGTCGGCTCCTCGCGCCTGATGTACAGCGCGTTCTATCCGCTGCTGGTAGGTT
>CAZVTS010000206.1:0-1703 GCA_964630175.1 uncultured bacterium | reverse complement strand
TTTGGGCGAGGAGGTCAGGTTCAACAGCGCCTTCCTGGACTTCTGCGAGCATTACGAGGTGCTGCCGGTGGCGTGCCCGCCTTACTGGCCGCGGGCCAAGGGCAAGGTGGAGAGCGGCGTGAAGTACCTGAAAGGCTCGTTCCTGGTGGGCCGCGAGTTCACCGACCTAGCCGACCTGAACGGCCAGCTCGACGCGTGGTTGGATGGCGTGGCGAACGTGCGCGTTCACGGCACCACGAGAGAGTGGCCGCTCGACAGGTACGCGCGTGAAGTCAAGGCGCTTAGGCCGGCGGCGGCCACGCCGCGTTTCGACACCCGCGAGCTCTTGATCCGCAAGGTGCAATCCGACAGCCACGTGCGTTTGGCTGGTAGCGCTTACAGCGTGCCGCCGAGAGCGGTGGGCCGCATGGTGCACGTGCGCATCCAGCGGCTGGAGGCGGGTGAGGCGTTCGAGGTCATCCATGACGGCCGAGTGATCGCGCAGCACGAGCTGGTGGCCGCCGGGCAGCGCGTGAGCCTGCCCGAGCACGCTCGCAGCATCCGGGAGGCCGCCAAGGCCGCCAGGAAGCCCCAGGCGCCGCGCAAGCGCTTCACGCAGGTGCTGCCGGACGTGGGCGAACTGCAGCCAATCCAAGCGGCGCCGGTGGTTCAGACCAGAAGCCTGGCGGAGTACGAGCGCCTGCTGGAGAGCGCGTGAGCGAAGCCGCGCACTACGAAAGGGTCAGGGAGCAGTTCGAGAGCTTACGGCTCGACGCCGCCCTGGCCGAGCTCGATCCCTTGCTCGAGAAGGCCGCCCGCGAGGAGAGAAGCGCCACCTGGCTGCTTGACCAGCTCTTCACCACCGAACTGACCGCGCGCTTCGAGAGGCGCGTGGCGGCCAACCTGAAACTCAGCGGCATCCCGGCAAAGAAGACCTTGGAGGAGTTCGACTTCGAGGCGCAGGCCAGCGTTCCCAAAGCCACCATCGAGGAGCTCGCCACGCTGCGCTTTCTTCGCCAAGGCCAGAACGTGCTGATCCTGGGCCCCACCGGCGTGGGCAAGACGCATCTGGCCATCGGCCTGACCCTGAAAGCCATCGAGAACGGGCATCGGGTCTACTTCTTGACGCTTCACGACCTCATCAACAAAGCTCGCGCCGCGCGCGAGAAGAACCGCCTGCACGTGCTTCACACCACCCTGCTTCGCAGCGACCTCTTCGTTCTCGACGAGGTCGGCTTCCAGCCGCTAGAGCGCGAGGACGCCACCTTCCTGTTCGAGGCGATCAACAAGCGCTACGCCGCGCAGAAGTCGACCATCATCACCAGCAACAAGAGCTACGGGCAGTGGCACGAGATCTTCCCCGATAGCGTTCTGGCAGTCGCGCTGCTCGATCGGCTCTTGCATCACTCCACCACCATCAACATCCGCGGCGACTCATACCGCCAACGCCACCGCAAGCAAACCGGCCTACCCCAACCGATCAACCTGGAGGACACCATGACCTAGACGCCGGCGGAAGCGTAAAGCACGAACCGGCGGAAACGCCCAGGACCAAACCGGCGTTGACAATCGTCTTCTTGCGGAGTGACAGCCATGAGTCGTCTGCCACCGCCAAGTCCTCATGGCGGTAAGTCTTCACGGCGCGCCACACACGGATAGTCGCATCGAACCTCTTGGTCATGATCCTGGGCCAAAGTACGAGACGGGTTCAGATTTGGCTAGGT
>CAZVTS010000205.1:0-1714 GCA_964630175.1 uncultured bacterium | reverse complement strand
GAAGGTGGCCCTGCCCCTTGTAGGCGGGAATCTTGCGGATGGAGTGGTACCCGATGAAGTCGCGGCCCGCAACGTCGTCGATGGCGACCGCCTCGTGAAGCCGGAGCTGGGCATCAAGGAAGGAGATGGCGATCTTCAACTGCGCCTCCAAACCAAATACACCAAGAATGCCTGAATATATAAGGTATTAGCGCTGAGCGCAAACCAAGAAGAAACACCGAACCACCCGTGCTTCACCTGCGGTTGACGCGCCCCCGCGTCGAGCCAACACCTCGGTACTGCGTGCCTGACCGAAACGATCGAAAGCGACCGGTCCACGGGCATGCCGCGCCCTGGACGGGACTCACGGCCAAGGCCGGCTGGGCCGGCACGTCTAAGTTAGGGCGCGGGCCCGTGGCCCTCCCCACGCCAGTTCTGTCTCGCGCAGCCGTACCTGGCCTCCTTGACGGCTCCCCTAAGGTTTAGACGGGAGGCAACTCATGACGCAAGCAGCCGACATGTTCCGGACCCACCCGCGCCAGTCCCAGATCGAGTTCTCCGTGCTGGCGAAGTGCGTCGACGAATGCTACGCCTGCGCGCAAGCCTGCACCACCTGCGCCGACGCCTGCCTCGGGGAGGCGAGCGTGGCTGACCTGGTGCGCTGCATCCGCCTCAACGAGGACTGCCGCGCGGCGTGCCAGGCGACGGGCGAGATGCTCTCGCGCGTGACGGAGGCCGACTGGAGCGTCCTGCGCGCGCAGGTGCAGGCCTGCGTGCAGGCGTGTAGGGCGTGTGGCGCGGAGTGCGAGCGGCACGCCGGCCACATGGAGCACTGCCGCGTCTGCGCCGCCGCGTGCCGCGCGTGCGAGCAGGCGTGCCAGGAGCTGCTGGCCGCCCTCCCCACCTGAGCGACCGCATGAAGTGGCGCGCCCGCGGGTGGCGCCTGCTCGCTCGGCTGGTGCCTGACGGACGGCTAGGGCGTACCTCCCAGGCGCGCCTGCGCGGCGCGCTGTTGGGGCGTCCACCACTCCTTGATGTAGGCCGTGACCGCGGTGATCTGCTCGTCGCTCCAGTCGGGGCCGACGGCTGGCATCATGAAGCCGCCCTGCCGGATCATGGCGGCGATCTGCGAGTCGGGGTGGTGCCAGGCGTGCATGCTGCCGTCCAGCGCGGGGATGCCGGCGCGCGAGTTGCCGGCGCCGGTGGCGCCGTGGCAGGTGGCGCAGTTGGCCTGGTAGTACTGCTCGCCCTGGGCGATCTGCTCCGCGGTGTAGGTCGGGTAGGTGAGCGGACCGGCGTCGCCGCCGCTCAGGCGGGCGTAGACGGCGAACATCACCACGATGACGACGCCCGATGCGAGGGCGATGGTGGATGGGCGCGGGCGGCGGCGTTGCTTGGGCTTTCGGGACAATGTCTTCAACCTCGTTCGGTGGGATGGCGGCCGCAGCGGCCGTACGGGCAGCGGGCGGGCTAGAGGAGTGGGGGCGGGTCGGCCGCTAGCGCGCCGCGACCGGACCCGCCCCTGGCTTCAGTCGGCGGAGTCGGCCAGCCACGCCTGGTATTGGTGCACCTCGCCGGCTTGCGTGACGATGACGTCGCGCGCCAGGTCGCGCAGCTCCGCGTGCGTGGCGCGCTCGAGCGCGAGCTGGGCCATGTCGATGGCGCCCTGGTGGTGCGCGATCATCTTCGTCATGAAGGCCGCCTCGAACTCCGCGCCCGCCACGCCTGCCAGCTT
>CAZVTS010000204.1:0-1729 GCA_964630175.1 uncultured bacterium | reverse complement strand
CGAGGGTGTGCCTATGCCTCCGCTGCTGGTGGCGTCGGTGCAGGACAGCGAGTTTCGGGAACTACCCACGTTGGGGTAGTTCCCTGAACTACCCGTTTTGGTTTCCCGAAACTCCCGGCCGGAGGTGATCCGGCCGGGAGTTTCGTGGCTCTTCGCACCTGCGGTGGGGGCTGGGGGTGTGAGCGACACGCGGTGATGGGTTGACCGGTGATGGGTCGAGGGCCTCCCGAGGATCGAGAGCGACCAAGCTCCTCGACCGGAAGGCCTCGACGGTGTCCCAGCGTACGGCGTGTCCTGGCGCGCGCTCTGATTCCTGCTACTGCTCTCGCTGTGATCTGCTCGTCGGCCTGGCCGGCTTCCATGTCGTCGAGGTCGCTCAGCGCGAAGGCCGCAGGGGTTCGTGGCTGCGCGTGGTGGTGGAGTCCGCGCCGCGGGTGGCGGCGTGCCGGGTGTGCGGGGTGGTCGCGACCAGCCACGGCCGGCGGGAGGTCCGGCTGGTCGACACGCCGTGTTTCGGGCGGCCGGTGGAGCTGGTGTGGCGCAAGCGGACCTGGCGGTGTGCTGAGCCGGCGTGCGTGGGCCGGTCGTGGACCGAGCGGGCTGAGACCCTGGCCCGTCCGCGGTCGCTGCTGACGAGGCGGGCGTGCTGGTGGGCCATCGCACAGGTGCGGCGTGAGCATGCCTCGGTGCAGGGGTTGGCTCGTCAACTGGGCACCAGTTGGCGCACGGTGTGGCGCTCGATCCAGCCGCTGCTGGAGGCGATGGCCGCCGACGAGTCCCGGTTCGAAGGGGTGAGCACCCTGGGGGTCGACGAGCACGTATGGCACCACGTGTCCACCAAGCCCGAGGATCAGGGTGGACGGGGACCCAAGGAGCTGACCGGGATGGTCGACCTGACCAAACAGCCTGACAGCACAGGGAAACTGCGTACTCGGGCGCGGCTGCTGGACCTGGTCCCCGGCCGCACCGGCGCCGCCTACACCGAGTGGTTGAAGGCCCGCAACGAGGCGTTCCGGGCCGGTATCAAGGTCGCCACCCTGGACCCGTTCCACGGGTACAAGAACGCCATCGATGACCAGCTCGAAGACGCCGTCGCGGTCCTGGACGCCTTCCACATCGTCAAGCTCGGCACCGACGCGGTCGACCAGTGCCGCCGCCGCGTCCAGCAAGACACCCTGGGCCACCGCGGCCGCAAAGGCGACCCGCTGTACGGGATCCGGCTGATCCTGCGCTGCGGCGCCGAGAAGCTCACCGACAAGCAGAAAGCCCGGCTGGACAAGGCGATCGCCGCCGACGAGGCACACGACGAAGTCCATATCGCCTGGCAGTGCGCCCAACAGCTCCGCACCGCCTACACCGCCCCCTCCGTGGCCCAGGGACGACCGATCGCCGAGAAGATCCTCGCTTCGTTCCCCACCTGCCCGATCCCCGAGATCGCCCGGCTCGGCCGGACCCTGAACCAGTGGCGCGAGGCGTTCCTGGCCTACTTCGACACCGGCCGCTCAAACAACGGCGGCACCGAAGCCATCAACGGGCTCATCGAGCTCCACCGACGTATCGCCCGCGGCTTCCGCAACCGAGACAACTACCGACTACGGATGCTCCTGGTCGGCGGCGGGCTCAGCCACCCCCACCTCAAGTAAGAAGAGCCCCAAAAGGGCACCCGCTGGATTCTCGGCAACCACCATCCCACCCCACGAAGCGGTTGAGCTTCCGATCAGGCGAACTA
>CAZVTS010000203.1:0-1732 GCA_964630175.1 uncultured bacterium | reverse complement strand
CGGTTGTACCAGTTGCGGATTAAGCGACGCTAGATGTCGTAGCGGTATGTGAGTATGAACCCGACCGCGCGTAGCGGGGCTGGGTTCGGGGGAACCGGTGCCCGCCGCGCGGTTATCCTTCTCACTGACTATGGGGCTTGCCGACGGCGCGGCGTTCGCGCGTCTCCACGGGCGGCGCGGTCTCTCCCAGGGGGAGACAGCGTGAAGCTGCTATGCCTGGCCGACATGCACCTCGGGCGCGTTCCCGCCAGGCTGCACGAGGACCTGGCCGACCGCGTGAGCGAGCTGGGCGCGGCGGCGGCCTGGCGCAGAGCGGTGGACCTGGCGCTGGAGGAGAGGGTAGCGGCCGTGCTGCTGGCCGGCGATCTCGTGGACGGCGGCAACGACTTCTTCGAAGCTTTCGCGCACCTGCGCGACGGGGTGTCGCGCCTCACCGCTGCCGGCATACAGGTGGTGGCGGTGGCGGGCAACCACGATCCGGAGGTGCTCGCCCGCCTCGTCAAGGTGGTGCCGGACGTGACCCTCCTGGGCGCGGGTGGCGCCTGGCAGGTCTGGCACCTGCACGACCCGGACGACGGGACCCGGCTCGTGCGGCTGGTGGGCTGGTCGTTCCCGCAACGGTGGGTGGACCATTCGCCGCTGGCGGGCAACGGCCTCGTGGCGGCTCTGGAGACCTCCGCTTCCGGTGCGCCGTCACTCGCCACCATCGGGCTGCTGCACGCGGACCGCGACCAGGCGGACAGCCGCTACGCCCCCGTGACCAGCGCCCAGTTGGCCGCAGCTCCGGTGGACGCCTGGCTTCTAGGGCACGTGCACGCGCCCGACTTCGGCGCGGGAGACGCCCGGGGCTACCGTGGCGGCTACCTGGGCTCGCTCACCGCCAACGATCCCGGCGAACCCGGACCGCGCGGTGCGTGGCTGCTGGAGGTCGGTCCCGGCGGCGAGCTGCGGTTCGAACACGCGTGCCTGGCACCATTACGGTGGGAGCGACTCGAGCTGGACGTGACCGACTGGGCTTCCCCGGCCGAGGTGCAGACCAAACTGATCGAAAGCCTGGAAGTGCTGGGCCAGAGCCTCATGGAGCAGGGCGCCAACCCGGTGGCCGTAGGCTGCAGAGTAGCCCTCGTCGGCAGGACCGCACACCGTAGCGGCCTGGAGCAGGTACTGGCGGACGCCCAGCCGGGCGCGCAGCTCATACCCGTGGCGGGCACGCAGTTCTTCCTGGACGACGTGCGCCTCCAGGCCCTGCCGGAGCTGGACCTTGAGGCGCTCTCCGAGCAGGACGACCCTGTGGGTCTGCTGGCAGCGCGCATCGTAGCGCTCAGGACCCCTGGCAGCGAACCGCGCAGCCGCCTGGTGGCGGCGGCAGCCCAGCGGCTGGCCGAGCTGAACGGGAAGAGCGATTACGGCGGCGGCGCCTTCGCTCCGCCCGGCGAGGCGGAAGTGGCGGCGCTGCTGGAGGAGGCGGCGCTGCGGGCCCTGGACGCCCTGCTGGCGCAGACGGGTGGTGCGGAAGCCGGAGGTGGGGCGTCGTGAGGCTGATGGCGCTCACGGTGGAGAGGCTGCCCGGCGTGGAAGCGCCCTTCACGGTGGGCGACCTGGCCGAGAACGTGACCGTGGTGGTGGGCCCGAACGCCTCGGGTAAGAGCAGCATGATCCGGGCGCTGCGGGCGCTCTGGCACCCGAACCTGTACGCACACCAGCAGGTGGACGTGAAGGCCGAGTTCCTGGA
>CAZVTS010000202.1:0-1746 GCA_964630175.1 uncultured bacterium | reverse complement strand
GGCCAGATGAAGATGAACGTGATGGGCATGTCCTTCCCGGTGCCGGCGGAGGCGGCGGACGAGTTCGACTACATCTTCGACCAGCCCACCGCCAGCAGCATCCTCGACGGCGCCAAGCGCATTGCGTTCGATGGGCCCGTCAACTACGGCGATCTGCTGGTGGGCGACCAGGTGACTTACGAGGGCGACGCGGGGATGTACGGCACCCCGGACAGCCCCGTGATGCATTACGTGTTCGACGCCAGCGGCGCCCTGCTCGGCGTTCACCTGCCCACCGACGGCGAAGAGATGATCATGGTCTACCGGGAGCCGGTGAGGGACTCCATGATGAACTTCAACATGAACGTCTACAGGCTGGTTGGCAGCACGTGGGAACTGCTCCAGGAGGCCACCCTCGAGAGCCTCGAGTACAACATCACGCTGGACGAAGACCTGTTCAAGTAAGCGGCCCCAACCGCCCGGTCGGGGCCGGCCGGTAAGCGCCCGAAGCCCCGAAGAGCCCTAACCAGAAGCGCTTACTGGCGGCGCAGCAGGACCCTCGAGCCCTGCTGCGCCGCCCATACTTCACCGTCACCACGCCGCAGGAACAGCGCCGGCGCCACGTGCTCCTGGAAGCGCAGCGCCACCTCGCTCTGGCTCACCAGGTAGGCCGGCACCTCCACGGCGGGCTCGCCAACGGCCGCGCGCAGACTTCCCTCTTCGTCCTTGAACAGCCGGAACCGCCCGTACGGTTCGCCCGACGCGTAGCTGCCCAGCAGACCTTCGAGCAGCGCAGCGACCTCGGCGGGAGAGCCCGCGTACTCGGCGGGAGCGTACACGCCCTGGGTCAGAGCCCGGCCGGCGTAGGCGTTGATGGCCATGGTGGCCATCTTCTGGCTGGGCAGGCCGGCCAGGTTGCTCAGCACCACTACGCCTACGCCCAGCTCGGGCGCCCACCCCATGTGGCTGGACACGCCCTTCAGGCTGCCGCTGTGCCCGATGAGGGTGAGGCCGTCCGCGTCGTCGCGCCGTAGGCCCAGCCCGTAGCTGCCGGCGGGTCCCGCCCGCACGGTGCCGCGCCACATCTCCCGCACGCGGTCGGGGTCCGCCGCCACGGCGCCGGGCCCGCGGGGCGCGTCCGGGGCCAGAGCTCCGCCGACCGCCACGTACTCCTCGGGCGCCATCAGGAAGCGCACCCACGCTCGCAGGTCCGCGAGGGTGGACTTGAGCATGCCGCCGCCCAGCATGCGCCCCGTGGTCTGCCACAAGGGCGAGGCCTTCACTTCCGCCCCGGCGCCCTCGTAGAGAGCGGTGTGGTCGTCGTCTGCCAGCACGGTGGCCAGGTCGAAAGTGGAGCGGCTCATTCCCAGCGGCTCGAGCAGGCGCTGGCGCACGAACTCCTCGAAGGGCATGCCGGCAACGCGTTCCACCACCCCGCCCATGAGGCTGAAGGCGTCGTTGCTGTAGCTGAAGACCTCGCCGGGCTCAGCCAGCAGCACGGCGTTCCCGTTGAGCCAGTTCACCAGACCGTCGAACGTGCTCACCTCGGCCGCGAGGCGTTCCACCTCGGCCGCACCGCCCGCCACCGTGCGCAGCGCCTCCAGCCGGGCGGCTTCGCCCGCCACCGGGTCCTCCGCCTGGCTGGCCACCCGCAGCCACGTCATGGTGGGGGTGGGCGCCAGGCCGCTGGTGTGCTCCAGGAAGTGCCGTAGCCGCGCCGGCTCCCTGCCCTGCCACAGGGTGAACGGCAGGTGGTGGCTAACCGGG
>CAZVTS010000201.1:0-1748 GCA_964630175.1 uncultured bacterium | reverse complement strand
GTGCTGCTGGCGCTCATGCCGCAGCTGATCGGTCATACCGGCATAAACTACGCCGCCAAGTACTTGGACCCGACGCTGGTGGCCACCACGCTTCTCCTCGAGCCGATCGGTTCCGGCCTGCTTGCCCTGCTGGTCTTCCGCGAGGTGCCTTCGCTCTTCACTCTGGTGGGCGCAGTGATCCTCCTGGCAGGCGTGCTCGTCACCCTTCGCTCCACCCGGGAGGGGCGCGCTGCCGGAGCGCCGCGCCGGCCCGCTCCGCCTCCCGAAGGGCTCGGCTGACCACGCCGGCAACTGCCCGGATAGGCACGCGCGAACCGGCATGTTGTCCAGGCGGGTTTCGCTCCGCGGAAACTTTCACCGCGTGCAAAATTCCACTTTTTCTGCTATGATGTTCAACGTGCATGTGTACGGCGGAGCCCCCATCAAGCCCACCAGAACACAAGCGAAAACCCCCAACACACCCAACTTCACCAGCAGCTGAGGCGCGCGCCTGCACTGCGCCGTTGCCAGGGCGCCTCGCACCGAAGGGAGCGTACGACATTGAAAGATTCAGGTAAGACGTTCAAGTCAGGCGATCGTGTGGTCCTACCACCTTACGGGGTCGGCCTGGTGGCCGGCACCACCATGCGCACGGTAGGCGGCACCAACCAGCAGTACTACCAGGTCGATTTCCCGAACGGTACCTCCCGCGCCTACGTGCCCGTCAGCGCTCCCCAGGGCACCGGCCTGCGGCCGGCGCTAACCAAGGAAGAAGTGCAGAGCGTTCTGGAGCGGCTGCAGAACGGCCGCATCACGCTGCCCAAGCAGTGGGCCGCGCGGCACCGCAAGGTCACCGACCTCCTCACCACCGGCGACCCTTACCAGATCGCCACGCTGGCTAGCGAACTACGTCGCTGGGACCTCGAACGGGGCCTCCCGGACCTCGACCGCCAGGCTTACCGGCGTGCCATCCGTCTGCTCGCCGGCGAGATCAGCGCGGTACTGGACGTAACGGAGCAAGCCGCCCGCGAACTCATGGATGTGGGCGAGGAAGACGGCCTGAACTAACCCAGTAGGTCCGCGCCGGTGCCCGTGGCCGCCTTGCGTCGCAGCCAGCGCAAAGCTATCGCGTACGCAGCGTAATCGTCTATCGGCACCCCAGGAGAACGCATCCCCATTGGAACGAGCCGCGCCCAGCCGCGCGGCTTGTTCTGTTGGTAGTAGAGCGCGCGCGCCTCCAGGCTGGTTCCATCCTCCGGCACGAGTTCCGCCACCACGCCGCGCTCCGCGAGCCGCGCCACCAACTGGCGGCTGCCTGTGCCGTCGCCAACCAGCACCGTGGCACCCTCCGGCAACGCCAACGAAGCCAGCTCTTCGGGCGAGAGCACCTGGCCGCTCATGAGCTCGCCCGCGCCCGTAACGAACGCCACACCCAGGTTCCGGCCGGGGTCGAAAGCCACGATCATCTGCTGAGACGTTACCAGTTACCAGTGCGAAGCCGAACGAAGAAGCGCGGACCTACCCCCAGGGGGCGGGTCCGCGCTTCCGTTGACTCTTGGCCGCGCGGCGGTCAACCGCTCAGGCCGAACGTCCGCTAGCTGGCCGCCTCACCAGCCTGCGGCTGCTCCTGAGCAGGGCGCGGCGCGCCCACGGGCTCGGGCAGGCGGGCGGGAGCTTCCTTGAGCTTCTCGAGCGAACGCTCATCGGCCACCCTCGTGTTGCGGATGGCGGCCAGGCCGGTGCCGGCCGGCACCAGGCGGCCCAGGATG
>CAZVTS010000200.1:0-1775 GCA_964630175.1 uncultured bacterium | reverse complement strand
GCGCACGACCTGCTCGCCTACCTGATAACCATGCGCTCGGAAAGTGTGCGGGTAGAGCAAGCCCTGCACGCGCTGTGGCCGGATGAGCCGGACCGGGCCAAGACGGCGTTCCACACCGCCTTGTACCGGTTGCGAGGTGCACTTAGGAGCGGCGCTGCGCCAGACAGGAAGTTCGTTCTGGTAGAGGGCAGACGCTACCGCCTGGACGCAGCAGGCGTGGCGCTGGACGTGGACCGCTTCGACGCACTGCTGGCTCAGGCTAGGTTGGCGGATGCTGACAGCGCGGCAGAGCACCTTGCGGAGGCGGACGCTCTGGTACGCGGTGAGTACCTGGCGGGCCTCGAATACCCTTGGCTGCAGGGCGAAAGGCGCCGCCTAGCCGACGCGCATGGCGAAGCACTGGCCCGACTAGCCGAACTGCGGTTGCGGGGCGGCAACGGTGAGGCCGGCGTGCTTGCCGCCAGGAGACTGGCGGCGCTAGACCCCTATTCGGAGCGTGCGTGCGTGCTGGAACTTAGGGGCCTGGCCGCTCTGGGTGACCTTGCAGCGGCGGAGCGCCGATACGCGGAGTTGGAAGCGCTCCTGAAAGACGAGCTTGGTATGCAGCCGTCGGCCGCCACGGTGAAGGCCTACCGTAGCTTGCGGGCCGAAGTCGCTTAGCCTCTGCCGTTCAGGTGGCGTGGCCGTATAACGCAAAGTAATGGGCCTTGTACCTCTCGTGGTCCTCCGAAGTCGGGGCGCGCCCCGCGCCCAAGGACTGCGCCAGGTAATCCAGACAGTAGTGCCAGCCAGTTATCACGTCCAGCGCGGTCGGTAACGTCTCGACCCAGTGTGTGAACAGCAGGCTGCTGTGGCCTGGCTCCTGGCCCGGTTGCGCTTCCATGCGGATCGTCTGATCGCCGAGCATGCCGGCGTACGGCGCCTCGGTTGGCCCGTCGATGCGGTACTCGAACACATGCGGCGGAGCATAAGCGGTCAGGAAGCCGGGCGGAGCGGCTTGCGGCGGGGAGCCCTCCGGCAGTTCGAACGTTTCCGTGACCCGGTTACCCACCACGCCGTCGGTGCGCAGCTTCGTTGGGTACCAGGCGTCGAGCCCTTCGGGCGTGCTGATGGCCCTCCACAGTTCCTCCACAGGCCTCGCGTAGTGGCGCACGAAGCGTACTTCATACTGGCCCTGCGTCTCGGTAAGGATGCCTGTGCCTGCCAACTGTTCGCCACGGCTCATTCCGCTGAGACCTCACGCCCGTCTTCGGGCAACCTCCGTCGGATCAACCGGATCTGCCCGCGGTGCGAGAGCTCGTCCTCGAACACGTGGAACCATTTGAAGTGGTTGTTGGCGCTGACCTGGTTGCCGAACGGTTGCTGCTCGGCAAGCCAGGCGTCGTCCAGGTCCGCGAACGCGGCCAGGGTTCTATCCCGGACTTTCTGCAGCCGATCCAAGTAGTAGGGCAGGGCTTGGCCGCGAATCTTGGCGCGCGCCTCGTCGCCCAGCACTGCGCCCAGGCGCGTGCGCTCCGAGGTTGCGGCGTTATCGCCCAGGCCTAACGTGTTGCGCTGGTAGTACTCCTCCACACTGGGTATGTGCTCAAGCAGCATACCGATGCTGTTGGCCCTATCGTCCAGGAGGAAGTCGAGCTGTTCTACCGTCAGCCCCTCGACCGCTGCGAGCGTTGTGAAGCGCACGTAGTTCATCATGCTGACCAGCAGCCCGATCTGCGGACTGAAGCCTTGTTCGGGCTCGACCAGGAACGGGCTCCGCATGGCGCCATAGTACC
>CAZVTS010000199.1:0-1808 GCA_964630175.1 uncultured bacterium | reverse complement strand
GAAGGGCGTGCGCCTCATAGTCACCACCGCCTCCCGCAAGATCTTCAACGAGGCGCTAGCCGACGGCACGGTACAGACCCTCAGCGAGGCGGGCGCCAGCTTCATCACTTCCGGCTGCGGCCCCTGCGTCGGCACTCACCAGGGCGTACCCAGCGACGGCGAGAACGTGATCTCCACCACCAACCGCAACTTCCGCGGCCGCATGGGCAACCCACGCTCCAACATCTACCTCTCCTCTCCCGCCGTGGTCGCCGCCTCGGCGCTCACAGGAGAGATCACGGACCCAGCCCCGTTCTTCGAAGGCGGCGCGGGATCCAACGCTTCCGAAAGGGTGAAGGCGTGAGCGGAGCCAATGCCACTTACGAGGGCCGCGCCCATTTGGTCGGCGACAACGTGGACACGGACCGGATCATTCCCGGCAAGTACACCAAGACCCTGGACACCAGCGAACTGGCGAGCCATCTGCTGGAGGATTACGACCCCACGTTGGTTTCTCGTCTTCAGACAGGCGACATCCTCGCTGCCGGCGAGAACTTCGGTTGCGGCTCGAGCCGCGAGCAGGCTCCCATCGCCATCAAAGCGGCCGGCATCTCGTGCGTAGTGGCGCGGTCGTTCGCCCGCATCTTCTTCCGCAACGCCATCAACGTCGGACTGCCGGTGATCGAGGTACCCGACCTGGAGGTCACCCCCGAATCCCTCCTCCACGTGGACGTTCGGGAGGGCAAGGTCCGCGACCTCACAACGGGCCAGGAGTTCACCGGCACCCGCATGCCACCCGTCATGTCGCAGATCCTGGCTGCGGGCGGCCTGCAGACCTACCTGAAGGCGGGCGGCGACTACACGGTGAAGGAGTGACGGAGCCGAACCAGGCCCTGAACGCGGCGCCGTTGGCTGGCACTCGTGTACTGGAGTTCACGCAAGCCGTGCTTGGGCCGACGGCAGGCATGGTGCTGGCCGACATGGGTGCAGAGGTGGTGCGGGTGGAACCCGCCCCGCACGGCGATCCGACCCGCAAGTTGCGTGGCTTCGGCATGGGTTATTACCCCTACTTCAACCGCAACAAGAAGAGCGTGGTCGTGGACGTGAAGGACCCACGCGGCCTCGCAGTGGTGGAGAGGCTCCTGCAGGACACCGACGTGCTCATAGAGAACTTCGCTCCCGGCACCATGAGCCGTCTGGGGCTCGGCACAGAACTCACAGAGCGTTACGAGAAGCTCATCTACCTGAGCCTTAAGGGCTTCCTGCCGGGGCCCTACGAGAAGCGCACCGCACTCGACGAGGTGGTGCAGATGATGTCCGGCCTGGCGTACATGACGGGGCCGCGCGGCACCCCCTTGCGGGCAGGTGCGTCGGTGATAGACGTGATGACCGGCGTATGGGGCGCCATGGGCGCCATCCTTGCGCTGCGTGAGCGCGACGCCACGGGACGCGGACAAGTCGTGAGCACGGCCCTGTTCGAAACGGCGGCGTTCGTGATGGGCCATCACCTGGCTTACTCGCTCGCTTCGGGCGAGGAGGTGCCGCCCATGCCTGAGCGGGTAAGCGCGTGGGCCGTCTACCATCAGTTCCACACGGCCGACGGCCAGCTCATCTTCATCGGCGTCACTTCGGACAAACAGTGGCTGCGGTTCTGCGAAACGTTCCAACTGCCTGACCTGGCTGCCGACGAACGGCTTACTAGCAACAACGACCGCATCCAGGAGCGCGAGTGGCTGCTGCCACACCTCAGGGCTCACATCGTCCGGCTCACGTTGGCGGACGCAGTGGCGCGCTGCGAGGAAGCGGGACTGCCCTTCTCGCCGGTGGCG
>CAZVTS010000198.1:0-1808 GCA_964630175.1 uncultured bacterium | reverse complement strand
GGCAGCGCACACTAACTGACATAGCTCAGCGGCGCCGGGCGTGATTTATCACCCGGTCTTTTCCTAGGGGAGAGATCGGGAATAGCGGGGTGAGACCAGGAAATTGAGGCGTGAGCGAGGGGGTGGTACGAGCGGCGTTGCCTAATTTCACTCCATGGATGGAGACGCCGCTCATGACCACCGATGCTCCACTGACATGGGACCTCGCCGCCGTCAAGAACCACGTGCTTGCCTCCGTTCAGGGCGAGGTCAACCAGCTCGTTGCGCTGGCCGAGTCCGGTACGCGAGCTCGCGACCTCGAGATCGCGGTGCTCAAGGCGGTGTTCACGCTTGGTCGACTGATTTTGGCGACGCTGCTGTCGGTGCTGTGTCGCCGGTGCACGGAGAAGGACCTGCAACAACGCGGCCTCAGCTCGGCGCAGACCACGCTTCGGCTCGAGCAGGACTACTGGGCAACGCAGACCACCACGCTGGGGCGAGTCTCGTTCCCGATGTTCGCCTATCGCGAGCGCCGCGGTGGCCTCAGCGTGACGAGGACGCCAGCGCGCGACGAGGTGCTTGCTCTCCACGGCCATGTCCGTTCGTCGGTTCTGTGTCTCGAGTGGGAATCCCGGCTGGGCAGTGACTTCCCGTTTCGGCGTGCCCAAGAGGCGCTCAGCTTCTTCACGCATGGCGAGGTTTCGCTGGAGGACACCACAATCGCCTCGCACATGGTGGCGGTTGGGAACGCCATCGAACGTCACTGGTTGTACCGGCCTCTCGATGCGATCAAGGAGATTCTGAAGAACCGCGCGGAGCGCGACCAACAGACGGGCCGACCCGTGATGTACGGCTCGACAGACGCTCACGCGGGACGTCGCTACGTCGACGCCACATGGGACGCCGTCTGGAAGATGGCCAACGGGATCCGCTTCTGGTGCATCGACCGTCACACGGGTCAGCCGATTCACCTCGGCGGCGAGTACACTTGGGGCGACTGCGAGCAGGTCAGCCTAATCGTCTCCCAGCTCGTCGAGGAAGGCTGGCTGCCGCGGAACGGGGACTACGGAGAGGGCATCGTAGCCGAGCTCGTCATCGTCACGGACGGGCTCCCCTGGATCAAAGACCACTTCGTCGCGCGATTGCCGTGGGCCCACGCCGTGCTCGACATCTACCACGCCCTTGAGTGTCTCGGTCGATTCGCCAAAACCCGCTTCGGTAAGGCCAAGAAGAAAGCCAAGGCGTGGTTCAGACGGATGGCGCAACACCTGCTTCCGAACGCGCCCAAGGCCCATGAGGCGAAGACACGGCGAGGCCACAAGAAGAGCCCAAAGGGCCAGTCTCAGGCCCGCCAACGTCAACTGAGAACGAGCCGGCCCGCGGAGTCGGGATGGGACCTACTCGGCGCCCTGTACGAAGAGTCCGTGCCCGGCGAGTACGCCGACGACTTCGACAAGCTGCTCAAGTACTTCGAGAACAACGTCTACCGGATGGAGTATGACCAATACCGTCAACGCGGCTTCCAGATCGGTTCCGGAGCCATGGAGTCGCTCCACCGTAGCGCCGCTCAGCTCCGGCTCAAGCTCCCCGGCGCGAGGTGGCTCGAGACCACCAGCCAAGCGATCTTCAATCTCCGCCTGCTGCAGCTGTCGGAGCGCTGGTCGGAGTTCTGGAAACAGCCCGACCTCTCCCCTCAACTACTGCACGCCTTCGAGTCCGATCGACAGCGGAAAAACCAGACGGAGGCGGCCTGACCGGGAAAAAGATCACACCCTCTGCGAATGAGGCCGTTCGGAACTGGGAACGCGGCACTTGGGCGTCCGCTGCAG
>CAZVTS010000197.1:0-1839 GCA_964630175.1 uncultured bacterium | reverse complement strand
AGGGCGGGCGCCTCGTCGGTATGCGTGTAGATGATCTCGGGGTTCGTCACTGGGTTCGTCACTGGGCTGCTCTCCTCGGTGGCGGGCGCGAACACCCGCGTGCGGGGCGCGCTTGGCCTGGCTCTAGTATTTCTTGGTGGCGGTGCGCCGCGGTTCTGCGGCGCGCCGGGCAGTGTTGCCTCATAAAGTACCATCCGCACCCCGCCGCCGAGGTGGTGAGCGGCGCGCGGCCGAAGTGCCATTTCTCCACGCCCGGCGTTGGCAGCGGCCCTACCATGCCCCAAACGTGCTTCGGAGGTGTGATCATGCCAGCTTCTCACAAGTACTCGACCATCAGATTTGGCCTTGGCGCCGCGGTGCTGGCGGCACTGGTTCTAACGCTGGCGGCCTGCAGCAGGCCGCCAGCGCCGATGCCGCAGCTCGTCGAAGTGGCCCAATGGTGGGAGACGTCGCCCGAGACGCAGCTGAACAGGTACGCGCAGGTGGAGATCGAAGTTTCTTTCAAGAACGTGAGCAGCGCAACGTTGACGTTCCTGGGAGACTCGGGCGCCAACCAGCCGGAGGACGACATCCAGATCTGGACGGCCCCGAACTTAGAGCACATGCCCGTCACGTTCGCGGAGTTCCCGCTGGGCGATTACGCTCCGGACGCGGAGATGACCTGGAAGATGACGCTGGACTTGAGCGGGCTAGCCAGTACGGAGAAAAAGATCGGCATTAGGCCCGCGCCCAGTGCTCACGGCACTTTGACGCCGGGCACGATCGAGATGACTACGGCAACCGTTACTTGGACGAGGTAAGGCGCCACGGCTAGCCCTTGAGTTCCGTTAGTCGGCCCTGAGCGGAGTACCATTTCGTCCCGACATACGGACTTGAGCACCTTAGAATGTGCGCGAACTGTTCAGGAGGTGTTCTCATGCCCGTATCTCGTAAGTACTGGTTCGCCAAGACCGCACTTGGCGGTGCGGCCCTGGCGCTCCTGGTAGTCGCCCTCGCTTCCTGCGGGTTGATACCGACGGGCCCTCAACTGGTGAAGGCAGGCGCCTGGTGGCACACGTCGCCTGCCACGCAGTTGAACAAGTACTCGCGGCTGGAGGTGCATGTGGAGTTCAGGAGCCTCCTACCCGGCACGACCTGGTTCACGAGGGACACCACAGCCACGCCGCCGGCGGAAGAGATCGAGGTCGTGACGGTGCCGGGCGGGGTGCGCCTGCCCGTTCTGTTCAACGATTACCCGACCGGTGGCTTCGCGAACGGCGTCGGTTTGTGGTGGGACATGGTCGTAGACCTGAGCGGGTTGCCGGACACGGACGTGAGGGTGGCCATTCGCCCGACTCCCGTTGACTCGGGCACGCTGACGCCCGACGAAGCCGAACTCCTGTACTTCAGGGGCACCTGGGTGAGGTGAGCGAGGGCGCAAGTGCCGACTCACCGTGAGGGCGCACGCCGCTTGCAGTAACCTGTTCGCCATGTCTTCGCTGAGAACCCCCGACCGAGGCGACGCACTGCGCGAGATCCAGGCCCGTATCGAGCACCGCAACATTGGTGAGCGCGACTTCCTTCAGGCGGTAGACGAGATGCTGGACAGCCTTGGACCGCTCATCGCGAAGCACCCCGAGTACCTGCAGGACAGGCTCATAGACCGCATCTGTGAGCCGGAGCGGCAGATCATCTTCCGGGTGCCGTGGGTGGACGACCGCGGCGAGGTTCAGGTGAACCGCGGTTTTCGCATCGAGTTCAACAGCGCTCTGGGCCCGTACAAGGGAGGGTTGCGCTTCCATCCCAGCGTGACGCTGGACACGGTGAAGTTCCTGTCGTTCCAGCAGATATTCAAGAACG
>CAZVTS010000196.1:0-1841 GCA_964630175.1 uncultured bacterium | reverse complement strand
ACGAGTCCTTCGTGGCGTTCGCGCCGTTCGCCTCCAAGACGCCGTTCGAGGCCTGGATACTGCCACGGCAGCACACCAGCTCGTTCACCGGCGTGGCGGCCAACAGCCTGCCGCAGCTAGCGGACATCCTGCAGGTGCTCCTGCGCGGTCTGGGCGACGCGCTGGACAACCCGCCGTACAACCTCACGCTGCACACCGACGTGCAGCCGGGACGCCCCGACTTCCACTGGCATATAGAGATCCTGCCGCGCCTTACCAACCAGGCGGGCTTCGACTGGGGTACCGGCTTCTTCGTGAACCCCACCCTGCCCGAGGACGCCGTTCGCTTCCTGCGCGAAGCGGTGGCGCTGCAGGAGGTCATGCGGTGACGGATCAGGCGCCCGAACGGGCCAGGCGGCGCATGCCCCACTGGGTGATACTGCTGATCGCCACCGTGGGCACCGTGCAACTGCTCTACCTGAACTACGTGGAGGCCGACCGCATGTTCGTGCATAAGCGCGAGATCAGTCGGCTGGAAGCTGAGGTGGGGGCTAAGCGCGCGGAACGGAACTCGTTGGCTGCCATCGCCGAGCATGCGGCCGACGAGGTGTTCCGGGAACAGCTCGCGCGCAAGCAGGGGTTCATCTTCCCGGACGAGTTGCGCGTCATCACCCAGCGGCCCTAAGCGGGCTCCAGCCGGGTAGCGGGCACGTGGCGGCGGCGCGCCTGCCGCGTGCTTGGGCGGAACCCCAACAGCCGTAGCCCGTTGGCCACCACGAGCAGGGTGCCTCCCTCGTGCCCGATGACGCCTATCGGTAATGGCAAGTTGCCGAACAGTGTGAACAGCACCAGCACCACCATCGCACCGATGGCGAAGGTGAGGTTCTGCCGCACCACCCGGTTGGAGGCGTGGCTGAGCTCGATGGCGCCGGGCAACTGGCCGAGATCGTCCCCCAGCAGCACGATGTCCGCCGACTCGAGGGCCACGTCACTGCCGGCGCCGCCCATGGCCACGCCTACGTGCGCTCTGGTGAGCGCTGCCGCGTCGTTCACGCCGTCGCCTACGTAGGCCGTCTTGCCTTCCTCCGACAGCCGCTCGATCCAGCGCAGCTTCTCTTCTGGTAGCAGGTTGGCATGTACGTCGGCTGGATCGAACTGTAGCTGTCGCGCCACTTCGTTGGCGGCCGGGGCATGGTCGCCTGTGAGCATCACGAAGCGGTTGAGGCCCAGCCGGCGCAGCCCGTCGAACAGTGCCGGCGCCGTTTCGCGTACCGTGTCGGCCACCGCTATCACGCCTAGCAGCCTGTCCGGGCCGCCAGGCTGGCCGGCGCCAACAAGCACCAGGCTCTTGCCCTGGGCCTCCAAGCCGTCCAGCACGCGTTCATCTCGTGCCGCGATGTCGACGCCGCGCTGGGCCGCCAGCCGACGATTGCCCGCCCAGGCGCCAACGGTGGCGCCTCCCATCTGGGTGTCGGCCATGATGCCGTGGCCCGGAACGGCGCGCGCACTCCTGACAGGGTCGGCAGGAACGCCCCGCCGCACTGCTTCGGCCATGACCGCGGCGGCTATCGGGTGCTCAGAAGAAGCTTCCAGCCCGGCCGTCAACGCCACCAGGTCGTGCTCGGATGCCCCGAGCGCAACGACATCGACCACCTGCGGCTTGCCCTTCGTGAGGGTGCCGGTCTTGTCCATGGCCAGCACGCGCACCTGTGCCAGGTCTTCAAGCGCGCCGCCGCCCTTGAAGAGCACCCCCTGCCTGGCGGCCGTTGCCAGCGCGGCAAGCGTGGCAGCCGGGATGCTGATGACGACCGCGCAGGGGCTGGCCACCACGAGGAGGGTGGCCATCTTGTAGAACGCTTCGT
>CAZVTS010000195.1:0-1842 GCA_964630175.1 uncultured bacterium | reverse complement strand
GTGCTCGTGATGGCTAAGCCCGTCTCCGAAGGCCACGATGCTGCTCACGTTGATCCCGATCCGCGCGGGGTCGCACGCCTCGACCACCTGGCGTAGGCACTCTTCCTGTGTCTGCGCGGCTTCGGCCGACATGGTCTTGTCCCACATCGCCTGGTAGTGACTGTCCACGCCTATGCCGGCGTTGGCTATGGCCATGGCGCGGAACTCACCACCGGTGGGGGCGTGGAACACGAGCACCATCCGTCGCCGAGCCGAGAGCATGGTGGCCGGCAAGAGGCTCATCATCACCGGGTCCTCGTTGTATTCGCGTGCCACCACCAGCCACACGTCTATGCCCTCCTCGCGCATTACGGCGGGGAGGATCGTGCGGAGGCGCTCTTCCAGCCAGCGGTCCCGTACGGCGGCCTGATCACGTAGGGGTAGGATCTTGTGGCGCCAGTTCGAAGCGCCTGCGTTCAGGACGGGCAGGTCGGCAGGTGAGTCGGGCATGGTTGGCCTTTCGTGCAGGCTGGCGAGGGGACACGCCTTGGTCTCAGCCTACGCTCAAAGCGGTATTAGCGAGGCTGGGAGTGTTCCAACGAACGTACGCCACGTTCCTACCTAGGTCTCGTGTTTGAGTACGCACCTATTTAGGTGCTGCACCTATTCTCGTGCTATTATTCTATCGAGGAGCTCAAGATGCAACACCGGAACCTGACGCTCAAACTAGACGCGGACCTCTACAAGCAGGTGAAGGTCATCGCCGCGCAGCACGACACCTCTATCTCCGCGCTCGTATCCAGGAAGCTGGCGGAACTGGTGGACGAGGAGACGGGGTACGGAGAGGCGCGTGTGGCCGCATTGGAGCTGCTGAACACAGGCTTGGATCTAGGCACACACGGGCAGATCGACGTTCAGCGCGACGAGCTACATGAGCGCTAGGGTCTTCATCGACACCAACATGCTCGTTTACGCACACGACATCACTGCCGGAAGGAAGCGGGAGGTGGCCCACCAACTTCTAGAAGATCTTTGGCGTAACAATAGTGGCTGCCTAAGCGTGCAGGTGCTGCAGGAGCTCTACGTAACGCTCACCCGTAAACGGAACCTGGTCAAACCCCAGGTAGCGCGTCAGCTCGTGCTTACTTACGCCAACTGGCGCACACATCAGCCGAACGCGAACGACGTGCTGGCGGCCATCGACCTGCAACAGAGGAGCAATATCTCGTTCTGGGACGCCATGGTGATCCAAAGCGCGGCCCACTTGGGCTGCATCCAGGTCCTCTCGGAGGATCTGAACCATGGACAGGTCGTCTCCGGGGTTACGGTCACGAACCCCTTCGAAAACCCTCTGTAGGCGCTCACCCTCGGCGCACAAGTCGTTCGTCGGATAGGAACCTGTGGTCGCCGCCCGGCTGCGGCCTCAGCCGACCGCCTTCCTAAGCAGCTGCGCTATGCGCTCCACGTTCGCCGGGTTCAGCTCCGTGATCGCGAACACGGTGGGCCACATGGTGCCGTCGTCCAGCTTAGCGCGGTCGTCGAACGCGAGCGTGGCGTACCGCGAGCCCCACTTGGAAGCCGCCTGGAAGAAACAAACTACCTTGCCGTCTGCGTTGGCGTACGCCGGCATGCCGTACATGGTCTTGGGTGCCAGGCCGGGAGCGTTCTCCTGCACCAGGCCGTGGATGCGTTCGGCCATGGAGCGGTCCGGTTCGGGCATCTCCGCGATCTTGTCCAGCAGTTGCTTCTCCATCTTGGCCTTGCCCTTGAGCTTGCCCTGGCTCGCCTCCAGCTCGAGCTCCTTGGCGCGCTCCTGCATGGCCTTGCGTTCAGCTTCGGAGAAGCCGGCATGGGCCTTAGCCC
>CAZVTS010000194.1:0-1853 GCA_964630175.1 uncultured bacterium | reverse complement strand
GTAGCGCTCGTAGGTGCTGCGCATGCGCGCCAGCGTGGCGGCGTCGTTCACCGCTTCGCCAGTCACGTACTCAGGGAGCTGTTCGCCCAGTAGGGCGTGAAGCCGCTCGAAGTTCGACGGTGCACCCACGTCCATGGCGTTACTCAGGGTGGTGACGCTCGGCCCGAACTCGAAGGCTGCTGCGCCGCCTGCCAGGTACCTCACGAAGTAGTCGTTGCGGTTATGTGCGGCTACGAAGCGCACGCCGGTCATGCCCATGCGTTCGGCCATAACGCCGGCGGTGAGGTTGCCCAAGTTGCCGCTCGGTACCACCAGGCTCAGTTCAACCTCTGGACCCACCTGCCGGCGCGCCTGCGCCACACCCCACAGGTAGTACAGCATCTGGGGCAGCAGGCGACCGACGTTGATGGAGTTGGCGCTCGAGAGGTGGAGGGGGGACAGCGCCGGGTCCGCGAAGGCTTCCTTGACGAGGCGTTGGCAATCGTCGAACGTGCCCTCGACCGCGAACGAGCGCAGGCCCGGGCGCGCGGTTGTGAGCTGGTCCTCCTGCACGCGGCTCACGCCCCCCAGGGGGTAGAGCAGGGCCACCTGGACGCGGTCCAAGCCGGCGAAAGCGTCCGCTACCGCGCTGCCGGTGTCGCCCGAAGTTGCTACCAGGATAGTGGCCATGCCGCCACGCCGGGTAAGCGAGTCCTGCATCAGCCGCGCCAGGGAGCGGGCGCCCACGTCCTTGAACGCCGCCGTGGGTCCGTGGAAGAGTTCCAGGACGAAGTCGTCACCGAGGCCCACGAGCGGCACCTCAAAATCGAGTGCGGCCGCTACGGCTGTGGCGCCCGCCTCACCCACGAACGGGGGCAGCACGCGGCTGGCCAGGTCGGCCACAGAAGCGGCGCCGCTCCAGCCGTCCGGAAGCGGCGGCAGGCTCACCGGCAGGTAGAGTCCGCCGTCTTCGGCCAGACCCCGCAACAGGGCCTCGTCGAAAGCTACCTCTTCCCCACCGCGCGTGCTGCGGTACCTCATGGTCGACGCGCTCACGCCGCTCCCGCACCCACCTCTCTGAACGTCACCGCCTGCCCCGTGATCTCGGGCGCGAGAGCAGCCTCGGACAGGGGCGCCGGTCCCGGTCTTCCGGCCAGGGCCTCCAGTAGGTCGCTCAAGACCCCGCTGGCAGTCGAGGCGCCGCCGGCGCCTGAGCCGCGCACCAGGATCTCGCCGCACTCCACGCCCGTGAACAGCATGGCGTTGGTGGGGCCGCTGCCCAGCAGCGGGTGACCTTCGGGCAGTTCCACCGGGCGCACCGTGGCGCGCCAGCCATCACCAGCATGCTCCACGCTGCCTACCAGGCGCACCCGCCTGCCGGCCGCGCGGGCCGCTTCCAGCACGGCCGGCGTGAGCGTAGAGATGCCGCGCGTGGCGGCCCGCACCTCGGGCCATTCCAGGTGCGGATCGAACGCCAGGCGGCCCAGCACCGTGAGCTTGTGGGCGGCGTCGAGCCCCTCCACGTCGAGGGTGGGGTCGGCCTCGGCGAAGCCGGCTCGTTGCGCGTCCGCCAGCGCGTCCCGGTAATCGGCCCCATCGTCCATGGCTGCCAGGATCACGTTGCATGTGCCGTTCAGCACGGCGTGCAGTGCCACGGGGCTGGAGCCTCGCAGCGCCCCGGTGAGCGGTCCGACCACCGGGGTGCCGGCCATGACCGCCGCCTCCATGAACACGCGGCCCTGCCGTATGTACGGCAGGTACTCGCTCCAGCGTTCCGCCAGCGCCGCCTTGTTGGCCGTGATCAGCGTGGCGCCGCGCGCTAGCGCGGCCAGGCTGAGGTCGGCGGCCAGGCCGGTGCCACCGAGCACCTCCAC
>CAZVTS010000193.1:0-1867 GCA_964630175.1 uncultured bacterium | reverse complement strand
CCTGTTCTTCATCATCCTGCCGAACGCCTTCTCGCCGCTGGTGGTGGAGATAACCCTGCGCCTGGCGTACGCCATCCTGGCCGAAGCCTCGCTGTCGTTCCTCGGCCTGGGCGCGCAGCCGCCGGCTGCCAGCTGGGGGCAGATGATCGCCGAGGGTCGGCGCTACCTGCAGCTCACCCCCTGGCCAACGGTGGCGCCGGGCCTGGCCATCATGCTGGCCGTGCTGGGGCTCAACCTGCTGGGCGACGGCCTGAGGGACGCGCTGGACCCCCGCGTGCGCAGCGTGGCCGCCAAGGCCAGCGGGCAGGGCCAGGCTGCTTGAACGCCGCGCCCCGTGCGGTATCCTTCACACTATTCGGAAACGAGCCCCTCACCGGGCTCGGCTCAGCACAACTGGGAGGTTATGCATGCGCTTCAAGGTAGTTCTACTCTCGCTCCTGCTGGTGGCCACGGCCGCCGCGCAGCAGTACGGCGGCACGCTGCGCGCCGGGTTCCAGACGGACCCGGTGGGGCTCGACCCCCACATCACCAACGCCACCTCCACCCGCAACATGCTCGAGAACACCTACGAGGGCCTGGTGCGCTTCGACAACACGCTGCAGGTGCTGCCGGCGCTGGCGGAATCCTGGAGCGCGTCCGAGGACGGCCTCACCTGGACCTTCAACATCCGCCCCGGCGTGACCTTCCACGACGGCACGCCGCTCACGGCCTCCGACGTGGCGTTCTCCATCAACCGCATCAAGGACCCGAACACGGGCTCGCCGCGCGGCGACGACTTCGCGGTTGTTGAATCCATCGACGTGGTGGACGACCACACGGTGGTGTTCAACCTCACCCAGCCGTACGCGCCGCTGCTCTCCAAGCTGGCCGCCTCGCTCAACGTCATCGTGCCGCAGCACGTGGTCGAGGAGAAGGGCGACCTGCAGAACACCGTGGTCGGCACGGGCGCCTTCCGCTTCGTGGAGTACCTGCCCCAGACCCGCATGGTGCTGGAGCGCAACCCCAACTACTGGCGCACGGACGCGGCCGGCAACCAGCTGCCTTACCTCGACGGCATCCAGATCATCTTCTACCCGGACCCCACCGCGCGCACCACCGCCATCCAGACCGGCAGCGTGGACTGGATCGAGTACGTGCCCTCCCCCGACATCCCCATCCTGGAACTCGACCCTGACGTGGAGCTGGTGGGCGGCATGTCCGCCAACTTCCGCACCATCTACCTGAACGTGGATCACCCGCCGTTCGACAACGTGCTCGTGCGCCGCGCGCTCTCCTACGCCATCGACGAGCAGGCCATCGTTGACGTGGCCCTGTTCGGCACCGGCGGCGTGCCCGCCACCGGCACCACCATCCCCGCCGACAACTTCTACGGCGTGCAGACGAGCCCCTACATCGGCCGCGACGTCGAGAAGGCCCGCGCGCTGCTGGCCGAAGCGGGTCTGGCGGACGGCTTCGAGTTCGACCTGTACGTTACGAGCACCTACGACTTCCTCCGCACCCCCGCCGAGCTCATCCAGGCCGACCTGGCCGACATCGGCGTGAAGGTGAACATCGTTGCCGAAGACTGGTCCATCTACCTGCCCAAGGCGCTGGCCGGCGAGTTCACGGCCACCATCCTCGGCGAATCCGGCCAGTCCGACCCCGACGACTTCCTCTTCAGCGTGTTCTACACGAACAACGGCGGCAACCTGAGCAACTTCAGCGACCCGGTGCTGGACGAGCTGCTCGAGCGCGGCCGCCAGGTGAGCGACATCGAGGAGCGCCGCGCCGTGTACGCCGAGGCGCAGGAGCGCATCTTCGAGATGGCGCCGCACGTGTTCCTCTTCCACAGCACCCAGTACGTGGCGCAGCGCGCCAACGTGCACGG
>CAZVTS010000192.1:0-1869 GCA_964630175.1 uncultured bacterium | reverse complement strand
CGCTGCCGGCTAACCGCCGCGTGAAGATCATGTAGAAGCCGTGCACCACGCCCGCACCCAGCGCCATGGCGGCGCCCCACGAAACGGCGCCGCTGCCCGGCCGCAGTATGAGTAGCACGCCCACGAAACCTACCAGCACGGCCACCACGCGCCACACGCCTACCCGCTCGCCCAGCAGCATGGGGGCCAAGAGCGTGACCACGAGGGGCGAAACGAAGAAGAGCGCCAGCACGGTGGCCTGCGGCAGTTGCGACAGCCCGCCGAAGAAGAGCGCCGTGCCCGCTAAGAGCATGGTGCCGCGCACCAGTTGCAGGCCCGCCTGCCGCGGTATGAGCTCCCGCGGCTTGTAGCGCGCCAGCACCAGGGGCAGCATGGCTATGAGGTGGAAGAGGTAACGCGCCCACACCACCTGCAGCACCGGGTAGCGCTCGCTGAGGCCCTTGGCGAGGCCGTCCATTATGGGCAGCAGCACCATGGCGGCCAGCATGAGTAAGGACCCGAGGAGCAGGTTGGTGGGTGGGGTCGCCGGCTGGCGTGAGGTGGAGGCTGCCATGTGGGCTTGATGATAACGACGAAGCCGTCGTGGGGGCCGTCGTGGAGCCGCTTCCCGTAAGATTGCCGGGTGAGCACGGCTGCGCCCACCGACCCCTTCACGCTTACGCGCCACGTAGACGCCGCCGAGTTCGCCGCGCTGGTAACGCCCGCCATGGCGCGGCGCGAAGCCGCCAACTGCCTGCAGCTAGGCCTCATAGACGGCATGCTCAGGGGCCAGCACGAGGACCCGTACCTGGTCACGCTGGCGCACAGGGACCGCCCGCACGAAGCGCTCTTCAACGCCATCCAGACGCCGCCCTACCGGCTCATCTTGGGCGATCACACGGAGCTCGAAGCGGACCCGACCGCGCTCCTGGCACCGCTGCTGGCCGACCTGCCGGCCGACCTGCCCGGCGTGCTGGGCCCGGTGGAGCTGAGCCGCCTCTTCGCCAAGGAGTACTGCGCCGTGCACGGCCTGCGCTGCGAGCTCATCATGTCCGAGCGCGTGCACCAGTGCACGCAGGTGAACATGCCGGCGGGCGTGCCCGGGCGCATGCTCAGGGCCACGGCGGAGCACACGCCGCTGTTGGTGAAGTGGTGGCGCGCCTTCCAACAGGAGGCCATGCCACACGAGCCGGACAGGGCGGAGGCCAGCGTGGCGCGCGACCTGCCCGCCTCTCCCGGCGGCCTCTACTTGTGGGAGGTGGGGGACCGCATCGTTTCGCTGGCTGGTGCGCGGGGGCCTACCCCGACCGGCATCCGCATAGGCCCCGTCTACACACCGCCCGAACTGCGCGGCAACGGTTACGCTGCTGCGTTGGTCGGGAGCCTCACCCAGCTGCTGCTGGACGAAGGCAGGGAGTTCGTCTTCCTCTTCACCAACCTCGCCAACCCCACCGCCAACGCCCTCTACCGGCGCCTCGGCTACGTGGGGGTGGCCGACCGGAGCATGTATGACTTCACCAACCCGCCCGCTTAGGAAGCGCGGCGCTCACAACCGGAAGAGGGGCGTGCGCCGCTGATGGGCATGCGTGGCCCGCGCCTCACGCCAGACCAGCTGCCGCCCGTTGCGCCCGCCATGATGCTGCGCGACCTGCGCTCCACCATGGGCCTCGTCTGGGAGGCCAACCCCCTCCAGACGGTCCTCATCGCGGCCCTCAGCATCGTGCAGGCGCTGCTGCCGGCGGCCACGCTCTGGATAGCCAAGCTGCTGCTGGACGCCGTGGCGTCCGCCATAACCGGCGCGCTCGGCGACCCGGCGCAGGCGCTGCGCCGCATGCTGGGCCTGCTGCTCTTACAGATCGGCGTGAGCGCCGCGTCCAGCATCATCTCCGC
>CAZVTS010000191.1:0-1878 GCA_964630175.1 uncultured bacterium | reverse complement strand
GGCAGCCCCACCAACATCGCCGTGGGCGGGCGCCGCCTGGGGCTGCGCGCCGGGCTCCTCACGGCGGTGGGCGAGGACAAGGTGGGCGACTTCATACTCGCCTTCCTGAGGCGCGAGGGTGTGGACGTAAGCTTCCTGCCGCGCAAGGTGGGCGCGCGCTCTAGCGCGGTGCTCCTAGGCATCGAGCCGCCGGACCGCTTCCCGCTCGTGTTCTACCGGGACAACGCGGCCGACATGCAGCTCACTATCGACGACGTTCTGGCCGCGCCGCTCGACCGCACGCGGGCCCTGGAGGTATCCGGCACGGGCCTGAGCCGCGAGCCGAGCCGCAGCGCCACCTTCTTCGCCGCCGAGCGGGCTAAGGCGGCGGGCGCCACCGTGTTCCTGGACGTGGACTTCCGCGCCGACCAGTGGCACGACCCGCGCGCGTTCGGGCTGGCCGTGCGCGCGCTGCTACCGAACGTGGACGTGGCCATGGGTACGGAGGAGGAAGTTAACGCCGCCATGCTCACCGACGTGGAGCAGGTGCGCGTGACGCACCAGCAGGTTTCGGCGCCCGAGATCGAGGGCGACGTGGACGCCAACGTGCGCGCGCTTCTCGCCGTGCCCGGCGGACCCAAGGTGCTGATAGTGAAGCGCGGCGCACAGGGCGCCACCGTGTTCACCGCCGACGGCGGCGTGACCGACGTGCCGGGCTTCCCGGTGGAGGTGCACAACGTGCTCGGCGCCGGCGACGCCTTCGCGAGTGGCCTCATCTACGGCCACCTGAAGGGCTGGGACTGGTACCGGAGCGCACGCATGGGCAACGCCTGCGGCGCCATCGTCGTAACACGCCACGGTTGCGCCAACTTCATGGCGTACGAGGACGAGGCGCTGGCGTTCGTGGAGGAGCGCGGCGGGTTCTGACGGGCGCTGCGCGCGTCAGGCCGCTGAACGGACGCTGCGCGGCTCGGGCGGCGGTCCGACGCCCACCGGGAGATGACCCGGGGCCGTTACGCTTTGCTGGCGCTTCCGAAGAGCGTCATCTTCTCCATGGCCACGCGCTTGGCGGCTTCGACGCCGTCCTGCAGTAGCGCCTGTGGCAGGTAGCCCTTGCCGACGCGGTCACGGCCCGCTTCGATGTAGCCGCGCACGGCGGCCGTGAAAGCCAGCAGACACTCCGTGTTCACGTTCACCTTGCGCACGCCCATGCTTATGGCGCGGTGCACCATGGCCTCCGGTACGCCCGAACCGCCGTGCAGCACGAGCGGCACGCCACCCGTGGCGGCTGCAACCTCCGCCAGGCGCTCGAAGTCGAGGCCCCGCCAGTCGGCCGGGTACTGGCCGTGCACGTTGCCGATGCCGGCGGCGAGCATGTCGAGGCCCAGGGCGGCGATCTGTCGGCACTGCTCGGGGTCGGCAAGCTCGCCGCGGCCCGTGACGCCGTCCTCCTCGCCGCCGATGGAGCCCACCTCGCACTCGAGCGTGGCGCCATGCTCGCGGCAGAGTTCCACCAAGCGACCCGCCTTCTCCAGGTTCTCCTCGAACGGCAGCGCGGAGCCGTCGAACATGACGGACTTGAAACCGGCTTCCAGGCCGGCGAGCGCCTCCTCGTAGGTGCCGTGGTCCACGTGCAGGGTCACGGGCACGGTGACTCCCAGGTGCTCCATGAACCCCTGCACGGTGGTGCGGACGGTGCGGTAACCGCCCATGTACGCGGCCGGACCGCGGGACACGGCGAGGATGATGGGGGAGCGCGCCTCCTGGGCGGCGAGAAGGTAGGCGCGCATGGACTCCATATGGTTCAGGTTGAAGTGCCCTACGGCGTAGTCGCGCTGCGCGGCGTCTTGCAGCATGGCGTGGGCTGAGGCGATGGGCATGGCTATCACTGTAAGCGGG
>CAZVTS010000190.1:0-1895 GCA_964630175.1 uncultured bacterium | reverse complement strand
CCCGACTACTGGAGGGTCGGGAGAGAGGGTGCCACTGGCTAAGGCGCAAGGCGTCAAGCCTTGCCAGTGCCGGACCTTCGCCTGCTGGTGGCGCCGTCTGGCACAGGATCTCCGGAACCTCGTACTAGACCGAAGTTCCGGCGCTCAAGATGAGAAAAGAGGCGTTGGATCAAGTAGTTGGGCGAGTTTTGGCGTCTACCGTGTAGTCATGTAATTGCGCACAGAATAAGCTTGACAGCTAAATTAAACGCAGTAAAATGCAGTCATGTACATCACGTCGGTGCCCAACAGGAACTCGCCCCCGGCCATTCTCCTCCGCGAGAGCTACCGCGAGGACGGGAGGGTCAAAAACCGCACGCTCGCGAATCTCTCCAACTGGCCGGCCGAGAAAGTGGAGGCGCTGCGGCGCGCCCTGAAGGGCGACAGTGCCCTGGACAGCTTCGAGATCGTTCGCACGCTTCCGCATGGCCACGTCGCGGCCGTGCTCGGCACACTCCGCAAGCTCGACCTCCACCGCATCATCGCCTATCGGACGTCCCGTCAACGCGAGCTCGTCGTCGCCATGATTGTGTCGCGCCTCGTCGAGGAGAAGCCGGAATCCAAGCTAGGTACCGCGCGCTCCCTTCATCCCGACACCGCCACCAGCTCGCGGGGAGAGGTGCTCGAGCTGGGCGCCGTCAGTGAGAACGAGCTTTACGAGGCGCTGGACTGGCTACGCGAGCGCCAGAGCGGTATCGAGAGCAAGCTGGCCAGGCGCCATCTGCAGGACGGTGTGCTCGTCCTCTACGACGTCACCTCGGTGTACTTCGAGGGCCGGACGTGCGAGCTGGCCAAGCTGGGCTACTCACGAGACAACAAGAAGGGGAAGCTCCAAATCGTCTGCGGACTCCTGTGCTCACGAGAAGGTATCCCGGTCGCGGTCGAGGTCTTCGAGGGCAACACAGCCGATCCCAGCACCCTCGCTAACCAGGTCAGCAAGGTGCGGGAGCGCTTTGGGCTGACCCGCGTGGTTTTTGTCGGCGACCGCGGCATGCTCACGACGGCCCGGATCAACGAGGAGCTCCGACCGGTCGAGGGGCTCGACTGGGTCTCGTCGTTGCGGGCGCCCCAGGTCCGAAAGCTCGTGGACAGCGGAGTCCTGCAGATGTCGCTGTTCGACCAGGCGGATCTCGCGGAGATCTCCCACCCCGACTTTCCTGGTGAGCGTCTTATCGCCTGCCGCAATCCTCTGCTCGCTGCCGAACGGCGGCGCAAGCGCAGCGAGATGCTGGACGCGGCAGAGGCGCTACTCGGGGCGGTTCAGGCCGCGACTCAACGCGCGAACCGGCCGCTGATGGGACAGGACAAGATCGGTGTTCGGGTGGGGCGTGTGCTGGCGAAGACCAAAATGGGGAAGCACTTCCAATTCACGATCCGAGACGACGGCTTCGAGTTCGCCCGCGATCACGAGAAGATCGGGGCCGAGGCCGCACTGGACGGCGTCTATGTGGTTCGCACCAGCGTCGGCCCCGAAGTCCTCGACGCCGGCGAGTCGGTCGCGGCCTACAAGGGCCTGTCGGTCGTCGAACGGGCCTTCCGCTGCACCAAGACCGTCGACCTGCACGTGCGGCCCATCCACCATCGACTCCCCGAGCGCGTGCGGGCCCATGTCCTGCTGTGCATGCTCGCCTACTACGTCGAATGGCACATGCGCGTCCGTCTGGCTCCGCTCCTTTTTGACGACCACGACAAGGCTGGCGCGCAAGCTCGCCGCGACTCCATCGTCGCCCCGGCCGAGCGCTCCAAGGCGGCCCTCGACAAGGCGCGCCGCAAGATCACCGAGGACGGCTACCACGTGGAGCGCTTCCGCTCCCTCTTGCGCGACCTCCGGACTCTGGCCATCAACCGGATTCAAA
>CAZVTS010000189.1:0-1909 GCA_964630175.1 uncultured bacterium | reverse complement strand
CATCAGGACGTGAAGGCTATCTCGGTGCTCATGAACGAGGCAGACATCGCTTTCACCTCGGCTGGCCGCACCCTCTTCGAGCTTGCCTCCGTGGGCACACCAGCCATCGTCCTGGCGCAGAACGAGCGCGAACTCACGCACACCTTCGCCGCCGCCGAGAACGGCTTCGTCCATTTGGGCCTTGGCAAGAACGTCACCCAGGAGCAAGTTCTGGCGGCCTTCGTGGAACTGGCCACCAACCCGGAACGGCGCCTGAACCTGCGCGAACGCATGCTCTCGGTAGACTTGCGGCAGGGCCGCCGCAACGTGGCCCGCATAGTCGAGGAGATAGCCACCCAGTCATGAAACGCCGCATGAAAGACGTCTTCGCTGCCGGTTTCGATCGTCGGCCTCTTGCAGTGAGGCCCTACCTGATAGCCGAGGCCGGGGTGAACCACGGCGGCTCCATGGAGCTGGCCCGCCGCTTGGTGGACGAGGCCGCCGCGGGCGGCGCCGACGCCATCAAGTTCCAGACCTACAAGGCCGACTCCCTGGCCATGCGTCACTCACCCGCCTATTGGGACCTCACGCAGGAGAGCACCACCTCACAGTTCGAGCTCTTCAAGCGCTACGACGCGTTCGGGGCGAACGAGTACGCAGAGTTGAAGGCGTACTGCGACGAGGTAGGCATAGAGTTCATGAGCACCCCGTTCGATCTGGAGGCTGCCCGCAGCATCAACGAGCTGGTGGAGGTTCACAAGATCTCCTCGAGCGACATAACGAACAGACCGCTCATCGAGCTCATCGCCTCCTTCGGCAAGCCCATTCTGCTGAGCACGGGTGCCAGCGACCTAGCGGAAGTGAAGCAGGCCGTGAGCTGGATAGACGCTGCGGGAGCGCCCGTGGCGCTGCTGCACTGCGTGCTCAACTACCCAACGGCCGACAAGGATGCCAACTTGGGCCGCATCGTCACGCTGCGCGAAGAGTTCGCCGACAGGCCTGTTGGTTACTCGGATCACACCCTGCCGGGCGATCTGGAGCCGCTGGCCATCGCCTCAACCCTCGGCGCGGTGGTGCTCGAGAAGCACTTCACGTACGACACCAGCCTGCCCGGCAACGATCACTACCACGCGCTCGACAAGAACACGCTTGCCCGCCAGGTGGAGCGGCTGGACCGCGCCGTGCTGCTGGCCGGCAGCTTCGACCTCGGTTACTTGGAATCCGAAGAGGTGAGCCGCCAGCACGCCAGGCGCAGCCTGGTGGCTGCCGTTAACATCCCCGCCGGCACCAACATCCAGCCCGAGCACCTCATAGCCAAGCGGCCCGGCCACGGCATCAGCCCCTCCCGCATGAACGAAGTGGTGGGGCGCACGGCCAAGAACCCCATCGAGGCGGACGCCGCCATCAGTTGGAGCGACCTGGAGTGAGCAAGTACTACGTACTGCTCACGGGCAGCAAGAACAACGCCGGCGATTATCTCATCAAGCACCGCGCCAAGAACCTGCTGAAGCAGTGGCGGCCGGACCGCGAGTTCGTGGACATGAACGGCTGGGAGCCCATTTCGGACGAGGCTTTAGGGGTCATCAACGGCAGCGAAGCTTTGGTGCTCACGGGTGGGCCCGCCGTGAACGTGCGCATGCGGCCCGTGGTGTACGCGCTGCGCGAGGACCTGAACGACATCAAGGTACCTATTACCACCTACGGGGTGGGTTGGCGCGCGGTAGACGGCCGCTGGTCGCGCACCAAGGGTTTCGGGTTCAACGGCGAATCCGTTCAGCTTCTGCAGCGCGTTCAGGCCAGCGGGCTCATGGCCAGCGTGCGCGATTTCCATACGCAGAACGTGTTGAACGACGTTGGCATAGAGCGCGCCGTCATGACCGGCTGCCCCGCGCTCTACTCGCCGGAGCACCTGGGCGCGCCGCTCGACCCG
>CAZVTS010000188.1:0-1918 GCA_964630175.1 uncultured bacterium | reverse complement strand
CGAGGTTCGCGCCACCCAGGATCGAGCCAGCACCAGACAGGCCAGCCCTGATGACGCCGACGATGTCGCCGTCCTTGAATGATTTGATTGCTGCGTCACCGAACTGGAAGCCGGCCGACACGACCGTATTGGCGAACTGGTCAGCGGCGTCGGTCTGGGCTTGCTGTATGGCCTTGGCGTTGGCGAGGTCCTCGGGGTTGTCTTCCCGCCGCCGGAAGCCCTGGTAAGCGTCGTTGAACGCCTGTTGTTCGGGCGTGAGGAACCGCGGGAACAGGCTGGCGGGCAGGCTGCCGGGCGACTCATCGAACGCCTGAACGCGCGCCAACGTGTTCCGAGCGGCCGTATCCATAGCCTTCTCGAACAACTGGATGCCGCCCGTGAGCTCGTTGATAGCCTCCGTGGTGGTCGGTGTCACGCGGCGCAGCGCGAATACGGCCTCGCGCACGTCTTCGATGCTGGCGTCACCCTGCCGGAACGCCTCGCTCACGGCAATCACCTTGATTGTGGCTGCGGCAGCGGAGCTCCTGACGGTCTCCACGCCCGCTGCCAGGCCGCCCAGCACGCCCACGATGCTGGTACCGAGGGTGCTGCCTTGCGCACTACTCCGCATGGCTCCCGTGTGCGCCGTGGTCGATGCTACGCGCGCTGCTTCGTCAGCGGCTCGCTTCAGGGTGTCGGCCATGAAGCCGGCGTTACGCGTGAAGCGCTCTATCTCGTCGGCTGAGTCACCGAACCTAGCGTCTATCACTCGGTCTCGCGCAGCCTGCAGGTCGGTAGCGAGGTCGTCTACGCCGTCCGCTAGGCCCGAGAGGAACCCGACGAAGCCGCGCCCGAGATTGCTCATGCGCCCAATATAAGCGATCTCTTGCCGGTGCAGGCTGCTGCGGAGGCCCATCTCGGCGTTCAGTTCGCGGAGCTCGTTGGCTTCCGTCTCCAGCGCGACGTTGCGGGCCGCCAGGAACGTCCTAACCCAAGCTGCTTGCTCCGTGGCGTTCCGGAACGCGGTGCTGGTCATGCCGGCGCCTGGCCCTTCGGCCTCGGCCGCGATCATGGCGCGTTGGTGCGCCCCGCCGAGCGGGCGCGTGTAATCCTCGGTCACCTTCACTGTGACTTCGCGGGTGCTGCCGTCCGTTGGGATGCCGAAGGCATCGTACTCGTCGCCGTACGTTCCATCGGGCCTGTCACCGGCCTCCACGGTCACGCGGGCGACCGGCTCGATGAGGGTAGTGGCGCCGCTCTGCAGCGCCTGGACGTCGCTTCCGATCTGGTTGATGATGCCCGCCACGCGGTCCAGTTCGGCGAGCGTGGTTTGGCTCGCGCCGCCCTGCACGTTCAGGAAGCCCGGCAGCAAGAACTTGCCTATTGGGCTGTCAACGAAGCGCTGCACGCTGGTGCGTTGCGATTCCGCCAATTGAGACAGGAGCCTGAAGCGTTCCTGCATCTCCTTGCGGGTGATGGTGAGGCGGTCTATCGCGGCCTGCCGTTCCGCTTCGGTGGCGATGTTGATCTCGCCTCTGTACCGGGCGTACGCGTCGGCGGCTTCATCAATCCAGTCCCGGTGCGTGTCGAGTGACTTGTTGCTGTTCACGAACCGGTTGCCGAGCGTGGCCAGCGCGACAGTGAGCCCTATGACGAGGCCGACTGGCCCCAGGAACGGCAGCATGGCAGTGCGGAGCAGGATGAAGCCGGCTTGCATCTTGGGTATTGCGGCAATGATTCCGCCCAGGCCGACGAGCAGCGGGCCGGTAGCAGCCGCCAGGCCGCCCACCACGATGGTGGCCTTCCGCACGGGTTCGGGCATCTCGTTGACTTTCCGAATCAGGTTAGTGAGGCCGGTTACGACGCTCTTGGCCATGCCGAGCACGCCGCTGTCGCCCATGGCGAGCAGGAACTCTTCTCCGGCGCTCTCTAGTTCCTT
>CAZVTS010000187.1:0-1948 GCA_964630175.1 uncultured bacterium | reverse complement strand
GGGTGAACCACACCAACGTGTGGGCGGCCATGGCGGCCATGGTGGCCGCGGCAACGGTGCCGCTTTACAACAGGGAGCTGCGGCCCTACGCGCTGGTACTGCTTTCGGCCGCCGCCGTACTGGTGGCTGCGGCAACAGGCTCCCGCACCGCCATCTTCGCCGTAGTGGCGGGTGCCGTTGCCACGCTCGTGGTTTCGGTACGCGGCAAGAAGGCCGGCTGGCGCGTAGGCCTGTTGGCCGTGCTGGGCGTTGCCGCTGCGATCGTAGTGGTGCTGGCCAGCCCGCTGGGCTCGCGGCTGGCAGGGCTGATGCCGGGCACGGCCCCCAGCAACCTGGTGATAGCCAGCGAGGAGCTGGACGGCGAGTACTGGACCAAGCGCGGGGTGGAGGTGGCGGCCACTTCCGCACCGGACCGCTTACGACAGTTCGTAATCAAATCCACGGACGGCAGGGCGCTGGACCGCGCCCACCAACGCTTCGTGCTGGCAGGAGGCGAGGTCCGCACGCTGGCGTTCGAGTTCAGGCAGAGCGGCGCCGGCGGTGGCATAGTGGCGTTCTCCGAACCCATGGGCAGCACCATCGTGCCGTTCGGGGCACCCGGCGATTTCGTGGCGAGCGGGGAGCCCGAGGTGCTGGCCGTGGAGGAAACGCCAACGGAAGATGGCTGGACGCTTGCTCTGCTGACCGTTAGTAACACGGGGGAACAGCCTGTGGTGTGGCGGGTAGGTGTGGCGCCCAGCCTGCGGGACGGCGGCGCTTCGGAGCTGAGCGTGCGCCACGTGCGCATGTTCAGCGGCGCTCAAGACCTGGGTTACCAGCCCACGTACGGAGCCACGCGGGTGCGCGAGCTGGCGCAGCTCTCCGCCGGCCAGCGCCTCGGCTACGCCATGGGTGCGCTCGGCCTGCTGGCAGAGCGACCCCTGTTCGGGCACGGCTCGGCCGAGCCGTTCTACCAGCTGCTGGACGACTACGCGCTGAGCGAGGCTGCCGTTGCCTCCAACCGCCCGTGGCACGCCCACTCGCTGTTGGGCGACGTGCTCGTTCGGTTCGGCGTCTTCGGACTGGTCGGCCTGCTGGTACTGCTTACTGCTGCGGTGCGCACGCTGCCGCGAGGGCGCCGCTCCGCGGTGGTGCCCTTCCTGGTGGTGGTGTTCGTGCTCGGGCTGGGAGACGCCACGTTCTTCAACGCCGGCGGGCCGTTCATTCTCGGCTACCTGCTGTTGGCCTACCCGGCAGAACGGACTCGGGCCCGAGCCCCAGCCTGATCAACGCCGGTCAACCCGGGCGAAGCTCATACACGTCTATGTGCTCGAAGTCCTGCCGCAAGCGCCAGCGCGCCAGGTCTATGCCTCCAGCCACCTGTTCGGTCAGGAGCTGCCGCACCAGCTCGGCGCTCCTGCCATCGAACGGCGTGCCGACCGTGGCGCAGTACTGCTTGAGGGGGCCTTCCAGCGGTGCCGGGTTCCGCTCTGGGTCGAGGAGGTTGAGAGCCTCTTCCGCCGTGGTCGCCTGCTGGCAGAGACCGCTGGCAACGAAGCCGTAATGATCGCGCCCCAGCGCACCGAAGTCCTTGAACACGGGCTTCACCCCTACGAGGGCGGCCTCCAGGGCGATGTTCGAGGGGCCCGTTACTATGCCGTCCACCCTGTCCAGGAAGTTAAACGAGCTCTCGGACCGCGCGTTGGAGAGCGTTGCCCCGAGGTGCTCTACCTCCCAGGCCCGAGCGTCCCGCGGGTGGGGGCGAAGCACCATTTCCAGGTCGGGCCTCAGGCGGCGCAGGTCGGCCATGAAGCCGAGCACCTCGTCCATGGGATCGAGCTCGTTCACGCAGACGCCGAGCCGCGTGAGCTGGGTGCGTTGGCGGTGCTGCTGGCGCGCGCCGTCCGCTTTCGGGATGCCCGTTAGGAACACCTTCGGGCGGTGGGATGAGGGCAGGTCGTACTTGCGG
>CAZVTS010000186.1:0-1951 GCA_964630175.1 uncultured bacterium | reverse complement strand
CCATGCAGCCTTCGTCGAAGACGCCCAGGATGGCTTTACGCGAGCGCAAGGCTTGCGCCACTTCACGGCCGCGTTCGGCGGCGGCCGCTGGCAACGCTCGCAGGTCGAGCGGCCGCACGTGCGTGAGGTCGTGCTGCACGTGGCCCTCCCTGAGCCACTGTTCCAGAGCGCCCAAGGCGAACGCGTCTTCGTACGCCTCGCTCCAGATGGTGCTGTAGGGCACCTGCGCCTTTGTGAGGCTGCCGTTCAGGTTCAGGAGGCCCACGAGCCCCGGCCACTGGCCGCTCCAGTTGCCGGCCGTGAGGACGGGGCCCCGGTGCGTGCGCAGGCCGGGCAGTACGTGATGGCTGAACTGCCAGGCGGCGATGGCCACCACCAGTGGGGCGTCCTCCGGGATGTTGGCGAACACGTCCATCCCCATGCGCTGGCTGCGGATGAAGCCGTGGCCCACCTCCTCGTCCACCGGGAAGGCGCGCACCACCTCCGCACCCATGTTGGCGAACGCAGCCGTGAGGCGCTGCTCGAGGGTATGCTGTGCGTCCCAACACACCCGGTTGGCGCTTTCGCGGCCGTCGCCACTGGTGACGAGGTAGATGCGGGGCGTGGAAGTCTTCTGGCTCATGGCGTGGATCCTCTCAGGGCGCGGCCTGCACCTCTCCCGGGTGCTGCAAACGGTTGCACCACGTGCGCGAAGCTACCCATCTGTGGTCGTGCCTTCCGGGCGGGGGCTGCCGGTGGAGGCTCTGACTATGAGCGTAGGTGTGAAGACACGCGACGTCGGCCGTTCGCGGCCGCTCATCTGCTCCAGTAGCAGATGAGCGGCGGCCTCGCCCATCTCCATCAGGGGCTGCGCCACCACCGTCAGGGGAGGGTCCACGTAGCGCGCCCAACGTGCGTCGTCGAACGAGATGAGCGATACGTCGGCCGGCAGGTTGAGGCCAAGCTCCTTCAGGGCGTAGAGCGCACCCGCCATCATCTCGTTGTTGGCAACGAAGAGCGCCGTCGGCATCGGAGTAAGCCTCAGCAGGCGCCGTGCGGCCTCGTACCCGGACTCCTCGCGGAAATCGCCGAACTCGACCAGGGTCTCGTCGGGTTCGATGCCGGCAGCGGCGAGAGCCTCCCGGTAGCCGCGCAGACGCTGGCCGCCGGTCGTCAGGTGCTCGGGGCCCGAGATCATCGCCACTCGGCGGTGACCGAGCTTCACTAGGTGCTCCACGGCTAACTTGGCTCCGAAGACGTTGTCCAGAAGGACGGTATCCGCTCGCTCCTCGCCGGTGGCGCGGTCGATCTCCACGATGGGCGTGTGGTTCAGGCCGACCTGCGTCAGGTCGCTGGCTTGCCGGCCGCTGGACGCCCGGATGACGCCGCTGACCTTGAGTTCGGCCAGTAGCCGCAGCGCACGCTGCTCCTTGTCCTGGCTCTCGCTCGCGTCGCACACCACGCAGCTGTAGCCGTCAGCCGATAGCGTGTGCTCCACGAACTTGGCGATGCTCGAGTAGAAGGGGTTCTGCAGATCCGAGACGACGAGGCCGACCGTCTTCGTCTCGCCCTTGCGTAGCGACCGCGCGATGCCGTTCGGGCTGTAACCGTACTGTTCGACCGCCTGCAGCACGCGCGCCCGCATGGCGGGCGACACCATGTCGGGCCTGGTCAGCGCCCTCGATATGGAAGAGGCGCTGACGTTCAGGATCTCGGCAAGTTCGACGAGTGTCATGAGAGCCGTACTCCGCGGGTCCGCTCGAGGGATGGTGGGCTGCGCCGATGGCCAGGCTCCCACCCGGCCTGCAAACGATTGCAGGAACTGTTGAGCATGAGCTTACGTGACCCGCTTCCGGGGTGTCAAGGCTGCGAACGGGTCCAGGCTGGGCATTGCCTCAATACTTTTCGAACCCCGGTGGGGGTCGTTGACTCATTACTCTTTCCGACTATGGAGCCGCAGCGTGAGAAACCG
>CAZVTS010000185.1:0-1975 GCA_964630175.1 uncultured bacterium | reverse complement strand
GGAGTGGGCTTAGGGCTTTACCTTGTGCGGCGCGCTACAGAGGCGCTCGGGGGTCGGTTACGCCTTGGTGACGGCGCTCACGGCGGCACATTGGTTACAGTGCTGCTGCCTCTTCAGGCAGTAACCGAGACGAGCACCGGCCTGGACATAGCGGGAGCAGCGAGTTGACTGGCACAAGGGTTCTTATCGTGGAGGACGAGGTTGCGCTGGCCGCCGTACTGGCCGACAACCTCGAGGCCGAAGGTCACGAGGTGCAGCACGCGGGAGACGGTCGTTCCGGCGCGGCCGCGTGGCGGGACGAGAAGCCCGACCTGGTGGTGCTGGACGTGATGCTGCCCTACAAGGACGGTTACACGCTGTGCCGCGAGCGCCGCGCGGCAGGGGACGACACCCCGGTGCTGTTCCTCTCGGCCAAAGGCCGGCCGGAGGAGCGCGTGGAGGGCCTCGAGGCCGGCGGCGACGACTACCTGGCCAAGCCGTTCCACTTACCGGAGTTCCTGCTCCGCGTGCGTCGCCTCCTGGACAGGAGCGGCGCTCTCAGAGGGGCCGACTCTCGCCTCGTGTTCGGCGGCAACCTCGTGGACCTTCGGTCCTGGACCGCGCGCACCGCCGCAGGTAACGAAGTGACGCTGAGCGAGCGTGAGATAGGGATCCTCAACTTACTGGCGCGCCGAGCCGGCGAGGTGGTGAGCCGCGACGAGATCTTAGACGATGTGTGGGGCGTGGGCAAGTACCCGAGCAGCCGCACGGTCGATAACTTCGTGGTCCGCTTGAGGCGGCACTTCGAACCCGACCCAGGCAACCCGGTCTACTTTCATACGGTCTGGGGCGTGGGCTACCGCTTCACACCGGAATCGGCGAATTAGGCAACGAGCGAAGTCGATTCAGCGACGGGAACGAACGTCGACGGGCCTCCGGCTCAGCTGACGAGCTTCAACCCCACCACGCAACCGATGAGGCCCGTGATCAGTAGCACCTTGGCCAGCGACACGGTCTCGGCGCCAGTGACCATGCCGTAGATGACGGCGATAGAGGCGCCAACGGCGACCCAGATGGCATACGAGGTACCGGTTGGCAGCGTGCGCATGGCGTACGCCAGACCGGCCATGCTGACTACCATGGCGGCACCGAAGACGATGGAAGGCCCCAGCTTGCTGAAGCCTTCGGACTTGCCGAGCGCAACGGCCCAAACGGCCTCGAAAACACCGGATGTGATGAGAACGAACCACGCCATGAGAACCCTCCTTGCGCAACGTCTTGTCTTCACCGGGTACGTCGCGGCTCGTCCGGGGCTCCTAGGCCTCACAAGAAAATAGCACGTCTCGCGTGCGGAATCGGCTACCGAAGCTGAGCAACGGTGATTAGCCATTCGCCTATGAACCGGGTAAGTTGGGGTTCGTGACGCAACTGTTAGCCTCCAGCCGCTCCGTGTTCCGCGGTTGGTGGGTAGTTTCGGGCGCCATGCTCGCGCAAGGACTACAGTCCGCACTGTTCTTCGGAGCCTTCGGCATCTACGCTCCGTTCTGGATGGCCGAGTTCGGCTGGAGCCGCACCACCATCTCCCTCATCCACTCGCTTCAGCGCACCGAGAGCGGCTTGCTCGGACCCATCAACGGATGGCTCATCAGCCGCTTCGGGCCTCAACGCCTCATCGTCATCGGCATGGCACTCATGGGCAGCTCCATGATCGCGCTGGGCTTCACCACCAACTTCGGCAATTTCCTAGCAGCCTTCCTCGTCATGGCCATCGGGGCGAGTTTCGCCGGCATCCTCTCCATGATGACCATCCTGGTCAACTGGTTCGAGCGCCGCAGGGCTACCGCCATGGCTCTGGCCGGCCTCGGCATGAGTCTCGGCAGCCTAACGGCGCCCCTACTGGCATCGCTCCTCGTCATCTACGGCTGGCGCGGAGTGACGATCGGCTCGGGCATCGTCTTCCTGGCCCTGATGGTGCCGCTCGGCCGCATCCTGGTGA
>CAZVTS010000184.1:0-1982 GCA_964630175.1 uncultured bacterium | reverse complement strand
GGTGAGGGCGTGGTGGTCTATGCCGGCACCGGCAGCATCGCCTTCCACCTCGGTGCCGACGGCGACGAAGTGCGAGCGGGCGGTCACGGTTACCTGATAGACGATGCGGGGGGCGGCTTCTGGATCGGGCGCCAGGCCCTGAAACGCGTGTTGCGCAGAAGCGACGAGTTGGGCGCGTCCGCCCGCGGGCCACTCGCCAGCGGCGTCTACTCCGCCCTTGGCGGTTCCGATTGGGCCGCCATCCGCAACGCCGTTTACACCGGCGGCAGGTCCAAAGTGGCCAGCCTGACGAAGATAGTGGCCGAGGCGGCCGCGCAAGGCGACGAGGCGGCGCTCAGCATCCTGGCGGCTGCGGGTACGGAGCTGGCGCGCTTGGCGCGAGTGGTGAGCGCACGGCTTGGCAGGGCGTTACCGGTCGTGCTGACGGGTGGGGTGGCCAGGTGCGGCACGCCCCTGACCGACTCACTCGCGGGCGCACTGCCGGCACACACCACCTTCGCGGTCAACCCACGCTCTCCCGTCGAGGCCGCGGCCGAGCTGGCGCGCGGACTGCATCAGGGCTGAGCCTTCTGCCTACTCCCGTGGGCCCTGGCGTGCTCGGGGTGTGAACAGCCGCCTACTGGTATGCTAGTGGCATTCAACCAGGTGCTTCGCCGGATCTTCGCTAGCTCACTCTGATAGCCGGAAGGAACCGTCTTCAGCTATGAAGCTCGCTACTGACCTCAGTGATATCCGGGTCGACAAGACCTTGCCAACCCCTGCGTACCTACAGCTCAGGGACCGGTTGGCGGAGGCGATGGACGCCGGCGTACTGGTACCCGGAAGCGCCCTACCCTCCGAACGCAACCTCGCTCTCACGCTTGGGCTCTCGCGGATGACGGTCAGGCGCGCCTTCGAACAGCTCGTGAGCGATGGTCGAGTCGAGCAGTTGCACGGTTCCGGTACTTACGTGCGGAGCCGACCCCTCGAGCAGATCATCGACCACGTGCTGGGCTTCACGGACGAGGCGCGCCACCTGGGGCTCAGGCCGAACTCACGGTTGATCAGAGCCGAAGAGGTTCCCGCAGACACGATCACGGCCGCAGCTCTGCAGCTAGCGCCCGCGGACACCGTCTTGCGGATCACCCGCCTGCGGAGCACCTACGACGAGCCACTCGCCATACAGGAAGCCCATCTGCCGACCGCACTGACCGGCCTCTCCATCGCAGCCTTGGAGCGTTCCGGCTCACTCTACGGAACCCTCGAGGAGCAGTTCGGCATAAGGCCGGCGCGCGCCAGGCAGACCATCGGCGCCCGCCTTCCCACGCGCGCCGAGGTGGCCGTTCTGGGCATCGGTCACGACGTGCCGATACTGGCTCTCGAGCGCACCACCTACGACACCGACGGCAAGCCGTTCGAGTACGTACGCAGCGCCTACCGCGGGGACCGCTACCGCATGGCGCTGAACCTTCGCACCCCGTAGGCGCTGCAGCGCACCTTAGGAGTCTGCGCCCATCGTCGCTTGACGTAACTGGTATAGAACAGGTATTAACTAGGGTGAAGAACCAAGTCAAAGCCACGGGGTCTCCCGCGTCGGGTTGGCGGTCTGCGTGGCTTCAGATCAAGGAGAACCGTCATGAGCCGATTCACCCGCATGGCCGCTGTTCTGCTGTCGGTTACGCTACTCGCGTCCGCCGCAGCGCAGACGAACCTCAACTTCTGGAGTTGGCGCACGGAGGATGTGGCCGCGTACGAGAAGTTCATCGAAGTTTTCCACGCCGAGAACCCCGACATCAACGTCACGTTCACGCCTTACCTCAACACCGAATACAACACCATCGTCGCCACCGCGCTTCAGGGCGGCGGCGGGCCGGACATAGTCCACTTGCGCGCCTACGGCGGCATGGAGTCGCTGGCGGAGGCAGGCCTGCTCACCAGACTCGACGATAAGGTCGCCGCCCTTGGGGGCTTCGACCCGGGCATCCTGCTAGGCGCCACCAACC
>CAZVTS010000183.1:0-1983 GCA_964630175.1 uncultured bacterium | reverse complement strand
GGCACCTTCGTGCCTTGAGTCAGAGCAGCCCCAGCCAGACCAGCCGGCGCACGGAACCACCGTGCGGGCAGCCGTGTGCTGCCAACCCAGCCCTAGAACCACCCTCCAAGCGGTCTAGTAACCGCACCGAACGCTCACCGGGGCAGCCACAGGCGCCTCGCGAACCTGCAAGGGGAGACCAAGCATGTCCTACCGTTTCGAGACACTTCAGATCCACGCCGGCCAGGAAGTTGACCCCACCACCAAGTCCAGGGCCGTGCCCATCTACCAGACGGTTTCGTACAACTTCGACAACGCGGAGCACGCCGCCAGGCTGTTCGGCCTGCAGGAGTTCGGCAACATCTACAGCCGCATCATGAACCCCACCAACGACGTGCTGGAGAAGCGCATCGCCGCGCTGGAAGGCGGCCTCGCGGGCCTGGCCACCGCCTCCGGTCACTCCGCCGAGTTCCTCACCTTCACCACCCTGGCCGAGGCCGGCGACAACATCGTGGCCTCGCCCAACATCTACGGTGGCACGCACAACATGCTCTCCGTGTCCCTGGCCCGGCTCGGCATAGAGTCTCGATTCGTTGGCGGGGAGGACGACCCCGCTGACTACGCGCGCCTCATCGACGACAAGACCAAGGTGGTGTTCCTGGAGAGCGTGCCGAACCCCAGCCTCCGGCTGCCGGACATAAAGGCCATCGCCGAGGTGGCTCACGCTCGCGGCGTGGCCGTGGTGGTGGACAACACGGGCGGCATCGGCGGTTACCTGATCAAGCCCGCGGAGCTCGGCGCCGACATCGTGGTGCACTCCGCCACGAAGTGGATCAACGGTCACGGCACCGCCCTGGGCGGCCTCATCGTGGACGTGGGCAGCTTCGACTGGGGCAACGGCCGTTATCCCGGCTTCTCCGAGCCCAGCCCCAGCTACCACGGGCTCGTGTTCTCCGACGTGTTCGGGGTCGGCTCGCCCTTCGGCAACATCGCGTTCGCCATCCGCGCCCGGGTGGAAGGGCTGCGCGACCAGGGCCAGGCCCTTGCCCCGCAGAGCGCCTTCTACTTCCTGAACGGCCTCGAGACGCTGAGCCTCCGCGCGGAGCGCCACATCGAGAACACCCGCAAGCTGGTGGACTGGTTCGGAGCGCAGGAGGGCGTGAGCGGCGTCAACTTCCCGGAACTGCCGGGCCACCCCAGCTACGAGATCGCCAAGCGCTACTACCCCAGGGGTGCCGGCGCGTTCTTCACCTTCGACTTGGAGGGCGGTGTGGAGGCGGGTCGGGCGTTCCTCGACAGCGTGAAGCTCGCGTCGCGCCTCGTGAACCTGGGCGACGCCAAGACGAGCGTCACCCACCCCGCCAGCACCACCCACTCGCAGCTCGACGCCGAAGGCCTGGCGGCCGCCGGCATCGCCCCCGGGCGCATCCGCGTGACCCCCGGCCTGGAGCACATCGACGACCTCACCGAAGATTTCGCTCAAGCGCTCGAAGCCGCGCGCCGGGCGGTGACGGCCACCGCTGCGGACTGACGTGAGCACCCGTAACCAGATCGATACCCGGTCCGTGCTGGTGCACGAGACCTGGGGCGATCACGCCGCTCTCCTCGCCCGCCACTCAGCGGGCGAGGAGGCGAGCGTGGGTCAGGTGGAGGGCCGCCTGTTGGACGTGGCCACCCCCGCCGACCCACTGCGGCTGCAGTACGGCGACGTGCTGGAGCGCGTGGCCGTGGCGTACGAGACCTACGGCCAGTTGAACGAGGACGGCACGAACGCCGTGCTCGTGGCCCACGCTCTCACGGGCTCCGCGCACGCCGCGGGCACCACCGACCGGGAGAGCATCCCCGGCTGGTGGGACCCGCTGATAGGACCAGGCAAGCCCATAGACACGAACCGCTTCTTCGTCGTGAGCAGCAACGTGCTGGGCGGCTGCTACGGCACCACGGGTCCGAGCAGCCTGAGCCCGTCCGACGGCCGACCATACGGGCCGCGCTTCCCCCGCTACA
>CAZVTS010000182.1:0-1999 GCA_964630175.1 uncultured bacterium | reverse complement strand
TCGGTGCCCAGGTAGTGCACGCCCTTCACGTGTCCGGTGAGCTCCGTGTGCGAGCTCCCGGCAGCGCCTTGGCTGATGGCGTCCGGCGCCACCGGCGCCACCTCCAGCTTCTCGGGTCTCACCGCCAGCGTGGCGGGGCCGCCCACCTCCACGTCCGGGTCGCGCAGCACGCCCTCCAGCCAGGCGCCGCCGGCCAGCCTGAGCAGGCCCATGCGGCCGCTCTTGCTCTCCAGCGTGCCCTCCACGAAGTTGGTCTCGCCGATGAAATCGGCCACGAAGCGGCTGGTGGGCTGCTCGTAGATCTCGTCCGCGCGGCCTATCTGCAGCACCTCACCCTCGTTCATCACCGCGATCCGGTCGGCCATGGTCAGCGCCTCCTCCTGATCGTGGGTCACGTAGATGAAGGTGATGCCCACCTGCTGCTGCAGCTGCTTGAGCTCGAACTGCATGGCGCGCCGCAGCTTCAGGTCGAGCGCGCCGAGCGGCTCGTCCAGCAGCAGCACGGACGGCCGGTTCACGAGCGCACGCGCCAGCGCCACGCGCTGCCGCTGACCGCCGGAGAGCGCCTTGGGCTTGCGGCTGCCCACGTGCGGCAGGCGCACCATCTCGAGCGCTTCCTCGGCGCGCTTGCGAGCCTCCGCCGCCGGCACCTTCGCCATCTTCAGCCCGAACTGCACGTTCTGCATGACAGTCATGTGCGGGAAGAGCGCGTAATCCTGGAACACCGTGTTCACGGGCCGGTGGAACGACGGGATGCCCTGCATGGACTGGCCGCGCAGCAGCAGCTCGCCCGAGGTTGGCTCCTCGAACCCCGCTATCACCCGCAGGGTAGTGGTCTTGCCGCAGCCGGAGGGGCCGAGCAGAGCGAAGAACTCGCCGTCGGCGATCTCCAGGCTCACGTCGTCGACGGCGCGCACCTGATGCTTGGTGCGCGCGTCGACGAACTCCTTGATGAGGTTACGGATCTCTACGGCGGGCTTGCTCATGAGCCTCTGCTCGCTCCTCGTTGGGCTGCGCGCCCCGGGGCCGGTGAGGGCCGCCGGGCCTCAGCGGCCGATGAAGATGCGGATCTCGTCCCACGCCTCGAACAGCAGCTGCTCGCGCGCGGCCGACTGGGTGGAGAAGAAGAGCCGCTCCTGCGTCTCGTCGCTGGGGTAGATGCCGGGGTCCTCGGCCAGTTCGGGGTCGATGAGCTCCATGTCGATGGCCGCCAGGTTGGGGCTGCCGTAGGCGGTGTAGTTGGCGATGGAGGCGCCCACGTGGGGATCGAGGACGTAATCGATGAACGTCTCGGCCAGGGCCTTGTTGGGCGCTCCGGTGGGGATGACCAGGTTATCGAGCCAGAAGTTGGTGCCCTCTTCGGGGATCACGTAGGCGTAGGTGTCGCACTCGCACTCGTCCATGATCTGGAAGATGTCGCCCGAGTACTCGATCACCATGTCCACCTCGCCGCGCACCAGCATCTCCTGGCCGTCGTCCTTGGCGATGTAGACCACGTTGCCGCCGTTCCTGATGAGGAACTCGGCCGCTTCGCGTATCTCGGCGGAGCTCTCGCTGTTGGGGTCGTGGCCGGTCATTATGAGCGCCACGCCAAGGAAAGCAGTGGTGTCCTCGAGCCAGGCCACCGGGCCGTCGTAGGCGAACAGCTCGGCCCACGAGCTGACCTCGCCCACCTTGTCCACGTTGTAGCCGATGCCCACGGTGCCCCACTGGTAAGGAGCGCTGTAGTGGTTACCGGGGTCGAACGGCAGGTCGAGGAAGGTGGGGTCCAAGTTGCCCCAGTTGGGGATGTTGGACTTGTCGAGCTCCATGATGAGGCCCTCGTCGATCATCAGCGTGACGATGACGTCAGAAGGCACCACGATGTCGAAGCCTGGGTTGCTGTGGTGCTGAGGCGTGGGGTTGCGGCCGAGCGACCGCTCGACGGCACAGACCGCTTCGACGCCGCGGCGATCGGTCTCCATCTTGTCGGCGACCGCTTCGGGGGCGGGGGCGTGAC
>CAZVTS010000181.1:0-2021 GCA_964630175.1 uncultured bacterium | reverse complement strand
GGGAACTCGCCTTCATGCTCGGGCTACGCGTCGCCTCACTGAACGAGCTGCTGGCAAAGCTGGAGCATGCCGGCCTAGTACAACGCGAACGCTCTCCCGAGGACGGCCGCGTGATGCTCATCTCCCTTACCGACGCCGGCCGCACAACCGAACAGTCTCGGCCCCACAGGTCACGCGCTTTCGAGGCGCTCACCGAAGAAGAGCAGGAGCAGCTGAGCAAGATCCTGGACAAGCTGATCGCCCAGCTGGAGTCGGAAACCGGCAAGACCGGTAGCGAAGCCGAAGAGTACGACCGCTGGGGCAAGAAGATGCGCGCCCGCATGGGCGACGCGCAGTTCGAGCGCTGGCTCGAGCGCATGGCCGAGATCTCACCCGAAGCACCGGCCTGGGAAAGACGGCGGCGGCGCTAGAGGCGCCCCCGCTCACCCCGTTACGGGCCTTCAGCTGCTCGGTAGCGTGTTAACGCACCGATAGTTCTAGCACCCTGCATCTACCGGCGCTCCTCTCGGGCTGTGCGCGAGAAGCCGGACCCCACCATAGGGCTGGACGAGCTAAGGCGCGAGCTTGGCTTATGAGTTGCGCTTCACGGCCACGGCCGTCAAGCAATTACTCAAGCTCGACCGCGCCATCGCTGGACGCGTAGTCGATTACCTCGAAGCGGTTGCTAACCTCGATGACCCCACGGTGCGCTGCAAGAACCTTGCCGGCGAGTACAGCGGCATCTGGCGCAACCGGATCGGTAGCTACCGCGCTCTCTGCGATGTAGACAAACATAACGCTAACCATCCTCACTCTTGAAGTAATTCACCGCTCCCAAAGCCACAGAGGAAAGTAGCGCCGCTACACACTGACGCTCTCGACGCCACTTGCGGACCGGACCAGTCGGATTGCCGACAGCCTGTCACTGCTGCACGGACTGGAGCGCCCCCGTCTTTCCGGAGGACTGCACTGTTTTGACGCCCGATTGACGGCTGCTATCTAGACTCTGGCGCAGAACCATCCGGCAGCACGTCCATAGCCGCAGGAAGGACTTTAGATGCAGAAGATATTCAAGATATTCATGAGCCTGGCAGTCGTAGCGGGCCTTGCAGCCTGCTCCAGCGGTGGTGGGGGCGGCGGCGGTGTCGGCACCCTGCAAATCAACATCACAGGACTACCCGCGGGAACCGACGCCGACATCCAGATCACCGGAGGCTCAAACACCCTCACAGTCACAAAGACCGGCACCCACAACCTCGCACCAGGCAGCTACACATTCACAGCAGGCGCCGCCAACTCAACCGGAGACACCTACACCCCAGAACCCACCAACGGGTACTTCATAATCACAGCAGGCACAACTACTGACCTCACCATCAACTACACACTCGACGAAACAACCCCCGACACGGGCATCCTGCAAATCAACATCACGGGGCTACCCGGCGGGGCCGACGCCGCCGTAGAAATCACCGGCCCAGAGAGCCTCGCACTGCGAGAGTCCGGCACGCATGCCCTCGCAGTGGGAGCCTATGCCCTGACAGCCGACCGTGTCTCTTTCAACTCAGAGACGTTCAAGGCAACACCGGCCAACACAACCTTCACCATCACGTCTGACGCCACCACGACCATCAACATCGTCTACGCGCTCGACTCCACCCCAGGCGGCGGCACGGGTCCTGTACCGCCTGGCTATGAGGATCCTGCCGACCAGACGATCCCACCAACCATAGAAAACCGGACAATAACACCTGCCTTCGTGGCCAGTGCTCCTGACGAGGATGGCATCATCACGCTGAACGTCTCTCCCAACGCGCTTGCTGCCGCAGGCCTCCTCAGCACGCAGGCTGCGGACGACCTCGGCCCAGAAGACTTCACAGTCATTGAGGATGACCGGGTTGCGGGAATCGTTGTCCAGCGGATCGGAACGGACGCCCGCGCAGAAGCAGATATCGTCTTCGTCCTCGACACCACGTCCAGCATGGGATGGGGCCTTAACAGCATCGCGCACAGCATCGTCAAGTTTCTCGAACACCTTGAGG
>CAZVTS010000180.1:0-2036 GCA_964630175.1 uncultured bacterium | reverse complement strand
GATGCCGTAATCGGGATCCACGAGCCAGGCCCAGATCAGGCTGATGATCGATACGTTGAGAAGATACGGGAAGAAGAGGCTGGCCTCCACGAAGTCCTTGCCCCGGAACTTGCTGTTATGCAGCAGCATCGCGAAGAGCAGGCCGAACCCGAGGATGAGCGGGATACTGATGGCAGCGAACTCGAGAGTGTTCCAGAAGGCGTTCCAGAAGCGAGCGTCGCTGAAGAGTCGTAAGTAGTTGCCTAGGCCGACGAACTTGGAGCCTCGTAGGGGATCCCACTGCCAGAGGCTGATGTAGAAACCGTAGATGACGGGCCATACGAGGAATGCCAACCATACGAGGGCGAACGGCAGCACGTAGAGCATCCCAGTGAGTTGCTTGCGCGGCCGCCGCGGCCTATGGGTCTTCACCGTCACGACACTCCTCTTCCTGCCTGAGGCGGATGGGTGGGGGCTGCCGGGAAGGCAGCCCCCGGAAGGAGGCTAGTGGTCTAGCGTCTAAGGATGGAGTTGGCTTCGGCAGCGGCGCCGCTCAGCGCAGCCTGGCAGGAGAGCGAGCCGTTATACGCCTGCTCGATGTAAACGTTGAACACGCCCTCCAACTCGGCAGCGCTCGGGTGGGTTATTGGGTAGTGAAGCATGCCTTCCTCGGCCATCTCGGCGAATAGGGCAAGCGAAACCTGCCACGTGTCGGAGGCGAGCAGGGCCTCGCTCTGGCGCGTGGGGTTGTAGGCGGGGATGTGACCGCCGTAGATGCCCCAGTCTTCGCTGTGCTCGTTTATCCAGCGGATAGCTTCTGCGGCGGCTACGTAGACTTCATCGGGCGTGCCGGCGGGCTGGCGGGGGATCACGAGGTTGTGAGAGTTGCCCCAGGTCTTGGGGGTATCGAAGAACTGCGGCATCTTGGCGAAGCCGAAGTTGACGCCCGCTTCTGTGGCCGTCCAGTAGAACCAGTTGCCGGCTACCAGCATGCCGAGGTCACCTGCGGTGAACTGGCGGAAGCCGTCACCAGCCGCGATATTCCAGCCGTTATCTACAACACCCACGAGGTACTCGCAGGCAGCGAGACCCGCTTCGTTGTCGAAGGTGGCCTCGGTGAAGTCGGCGTTGAACAGTTCTTGGTTCTGGCCCCAGTACAGGTAGTACCACGCGCGCGCAAGCTTGCGAGCAAGGCCGTCCTCGGCCATGTGGACCGCGTATGCGTCCGTGTTGTCGCGGATGGCGTTGGCAGCCGCTTCGAACTCTGCAAGGTTGGTGGGCGGGCTGTTCGGATCGAGGCCGGCGGCCGCGAAGACGTCCTTGTTGTACCAGAGGCCGAACATGTGCGTATCGAGGGGCACCAGGTAGCGGCTGCCTTCGTACTCGCCGGCTTCCCACAGCGCGTCGATGTAGTTGCTGGCTTCGATGCCGGCAGCTTCCAGCAGGTTGCCTGCCGGGCTGGCGTCCAGCGCGGTGAGCGCCACGGCCATTTGCGGCAAGTTGGTGGTGTGGACTATGCCGATGTGCGGCGCGTTGTTCGCTACGACGGCGTTGTAGAGCTGCGCGTAGTAGTCGGCCCACTGACCCTGGGTCAGCTCGATCTGTACGTCGGTGTGTGCTGCGTTGAACTTGTCGACGATGCGCTCCATGGCCTGCGCGTCACCACTGTGGAACAGCGTGTTCATCTTTAGGACCATCTGGGCACTGGCGGCGGTGACGGTGAGAAGGGCTGCCAGAACGAGCAGTATTCGGGTGGCGTACTTCTTCATGTTCATCTCCTGATCGAAGGTAGTTTGGTGAATGCGGTGAGGTGCCGGGCGGACGCTCAGTGAGTCAGGCGCTCACCTCCGTCTCTGCGCCTGCCAGGTGCGCCAAGCGGTGCACTGTCGGGGCGCTGCTCCGGTAGAGAGCCTTGAAGTCCTGAAAGAGAGCATCGTAGATGCCCTTGGTGCCGGGCTCGGGGACTATCTCGGTGGGGCGGCCCACCCAGTCGGCCAAGGCTGAGCGTTCCACCAGGCCACTGGCTAGTCCGGCCAGGAAAGCGTCGCCATAGGAGG
>CAZVTS010000179.1:0-2064 GCA_964630175.1 uncultured bacterium | reverse complement strand
CTCCGGGAAGATCAGGTCCGGGTTGAACCACACGATGAGGCTGGCCCAGTCGTCCGTGTAGGCGTCCTCGATGTAGCCCTTGATGAGCCCGTAAACCTCGAAGCCGTTGCTGAGCTGGAACGTGAGGGTGCCGTCCGTCAACTCGCCCTTCTCCACTCGCTCCACGTACTCAGCCAGGCCCATGTGCTCCTTGTGTAGGGGGTAGTCGGGCAGCTGCCCGCCGGCCACGATGCCGCGCTTGCCCAGCCGCCGCACGAGCGCCTTGCGAGCGTCGTACAGGGCGCGCCCGAGGCCCAGGCCCCGGTAGTCGGGGTGCACGCTTATGTCGGCGCCGTAGTACCACTCGCCGGCCGGATCGTGGTTGGCGTACGTGCCGCCCGCGATCATCTCGTTGAAGGAGTGATCGGGGTTGGCCAGGTCGAACTGCACCAGGAAGCCCGAGCCGAGGCCCACCACGCGCTCCTCGGGCAGCGGCGTGCCGTCGGGAGCGTCCGCCGCCAGCGCCACGAACTCACCCTCCGGGAACACGTCCTGGTGCATGAGGAAGTGCTCGGCCCGCATGAGCTCATGCTCGGCCAGGTTGGGGAACACGGTGCGCTGCAGCTCCTCGAGTGCCTGCGCGTGCTCCGGCGCAGCCGGCGCCACACGCACCCTTGGCTTCTTGCCCGACCCGGTCATGCTCAGGCGGTGACGCCCGCGGGCGCCTCGGTGCTCGCGGCCGAGACCACGTACCGTTCGTAGCTGCCCTCGCTCGGCCGCCCGGCCACCGTCCACAGCTCGCGCGTGGCGGGCCGCATGATGACGGCGCCGCACGTGCCCACGAAGCGCGGCTCCACGCCAGCGTGGCAGATGTTGGCGGTGTCGGCCGTTACCGCCTGCAGGTCTTCGGTGGTGAGGTCCGTGCGGTCGAGCAGCCGCTCCGCGTCCGCCAGCCGGGCCTCCGAATCCTGCTGCGAGGCCGGCTCGCGCCTACGCTCCACCGCCCGCGTTTCAGGCAGCAGGCAGTGGTTAGTGTGCGCCAGCGCGGCGCCTCCCAGTACCTGCACGTTGGTGGTGCTGACCATGGCCTCCACGTGCGCGCCGTTGCCGGCGGCGTCCATCACCATGTAGTAGTGCGCGCCTGCCAGCGGCGCCGCCTTGAGCACCTCCAGCGCCTCCACGAGGCTCTCCATCAGGAGCATCTGGCGCACCACGAACGGCCACGTCACACCGGCCCGCCCGTTGGCGCCCAGCAGGTTGGTTATGCCCACGCTGAGGCCGGCCTCGTTCATTCCGATCATGCCCACGGCTCCCGCCGTGGTGAACACGTCGAAGGCGGGCGCGTTCTTGGGTCGGCCGCGTAGCAGCACCACGTGCTCTGCCGAGCCCTCGTGCATGTCCCACGTCTGCCCGATGGCGCCCTGCCCGCCCCGCATGCGCGCGTTGGGCACCAGGAACGCCGTGCAGTCGTCCAGCGCCTTCGTCTCCAGAACCGCTTCACTGCCTGCGGCCATGGTGTCCACGAAGTCGGTGAAGCCGCCCACCACTATCAGCTCCGCCAGGCTGAGGTCGGTGGCGGCCGCCATGCCCTCCAGTTCCTCCGTCAGCTCCGGGGAGAACTCCCGGTGGTGCTCCAGGCAGGCCTCGGCCACCGCCAGCACCTCCGCCCGGCCCGCGCTGCGGCCCACCCAGCCGGGGTCTCCGGCGAGGCGGATGCGCTCCTCCGCGTAGTTGCGGATGGCGCCCCGGAACGCGCGACCGTGGGCAAGGCCGAACTCGTAAGCAGAACCGCGTAGCTCCAGCGTTGGTACCTTCATGCACACATCCTAGACCGTGGAAGCCCGGGGCTCCACGGCGCACGTAGCGAGTATGGCGCCACTGGGGCGGGTCAGGCGAGCAGCGAGCCGTCCTCCGTGCGCCAGTTGAGCCGCACGGGGGTACCTTCCGCGAGCATGCCCGCGTAGCCGTGGCTCTGGTTCTGCACGCGGGCCACCACTTCGAAGCCGTCCACCGCCACCAGGTAGCGAGCGTCGGTGCCCAGGTAGTGCACGCCCTTCACGTGTCCGGTGAGCTCCGTGTGCGAGC
>CAZVTS010000178.1:0-2070 GCA_964630175.1 uncultured bacterium | reverse complement strand
AGGGCCACGTTGCCGTCGCGGCTCACCCAGAGGGGGAGGAGGAGCGGCGCGAGCCCGGCGGCGACCGCGCCGAGGAGGGCGTAGGCCACGAACCACGGCTCGGGTCTGGGTGGCGGCTCCACGGTTACCAAGGTGCCTCAGGTATACGACGGAAAACGGTGTTGGGAAGGCGGGCCGCCTGGCGCGGGGCTAGACCTATCGCCGGGCTTCTGCCATGGCCGCGACGGCAGCTGCCCGTTGCCGGTGCGATATTGACCGTGGAGGTATGCGCTTGAGCACGGTACTGCACTCGGTTTGGTTCCCGACCCCGCTGGGGCCCATGCTCGCCATCGCCGACGACGAGGCCCTTGTCTTGCTCGAGTTCGAGGGTCGGCGGGGGCTGGAAAGAGAACTCGAACGCATGCGAGCCAAACATGAGATAAGGGACGGCCGTACCGCCCCCATCGACCAGATCCAGCGGGAGCTGGGCGAGTACTTCGCGGGCAGGTCCAGCGCGTTCGCTACGCCGTTCCGGCTGGATGGCACCGACTTCCAGCTGGGCGTGTGGCGCCGGCTGCTCCTCATCCCGCCCGGCCAGACCCTCACGTACCTGCAGCTGGCCGAGGCCGTGGGTAACCCCAGGGGCTTCCGCGCCGTGGCGCAGGCGAACGGCGCCAACCGACTGGCGGTTGTGGTGCCTTGCCACCGCGTGGTGAACACGGGCGGCGGTCTGGGCGGCTATGGCGGCGGGCTGGATCGCAAACGCTGGCTGCTCGAACACGAACAGGCCGCGTTCGGCGCTGGTGTCGAGGGGCGGCTGTTCTGAGGCCGTGCCACTAGAGTGGCGGTCGAGCACGCAGCGCTCCCTCGCGCTCGTGGTCACCAGCCTTGTCGTTCTGCTAGGCACCGCCGTCCAGGAGTAGTCGTGCTTTCCCGCCCAGAGTCAGCGGTTTCGTACTACACTTCACCTACAAGTGAGTCACTGGAAGGTGAGTCGCTGAATGGTGAACTGGAATCATGCTGTGGTCGGTGGTGGCGAAGGGTGGAGGGTGGATGAGAGCAAGACAAGTGGAGAACCCGTTCAAGATCGGGGAGCGCGTGACTGGCTATCACTTCGCCAACCGCGACAGCGAAGTGGGCCAGATCAAGGGGGCCATGCTGTCCGGTGGGAGACTCCTTGTTTACGGCCAGCGACGCATGGGCAAGAGCTCCACCATCTGGAACGCGGCCGAGGCAGCGCGGCGTTCCCGACCTAAGCCGATAGTGGTCACCGCCGACGTGGCTACGGCCACGAACCTGCATGACGTCTCTGCCCGCTTGTTGCGCTCGCTGTTCGTGGAAACCCGCTGGCTGAAGTTGCGACTCGAGGACCTGCTGGGCGGCCTGTCGCCACGCGTGACCGTCAAGTTGGATGAGCATGGAGGGCCTCCCGCCATCACCTTCGGGATAGACCGCCGTACGGCCACCGAGGACGAGCGGCAGCGTGCTTTCGAGGCGGTTATCGAGCGCCTGAGCCAGGTGCGCGCCAGCACCAACCGGCCTGTAGCGGTGGTGCTCGACGAGTTCCAGGCTGTTCATTCGTTCGCAGGCGAGAGCTCCGAGTGGCACTTGCGCGACGTCATGCAGCGCCACGGCGACTTGGCGTTCGTTTGTGCCGGCTCGCAAGAATCCCTCATTCACGACATGGTCGGACCCAAGCGCGCTTTCTACAAGATGTTCGAGCTACTGCACCTGGACGCGATCGACGCGCCCACCTTCGCCGCGTGGCTGGACGAACGTTTGGCGTTCGGCAGCGGCGCTACAGGCGAGGTGGGACTCGAGCTGGTGAAGCTCGCCGGCCCCCGCACGCAGGACGTGGTGCAGGTAGCCAGGCAGTTGTACTTCAACGGCTTGGCCGCCAAGCGGAAGGTGGGAGTGGCGGACGTGGCCGCCGCCTTCGAGGATGTGGTTCGCAGCGAAGTGCCCTTGCTGCGCTCCTTGTGGAACGATCTCTCCGCGCAGCAGCAGGATGTGTTGCGGGTGGTGGCGTTAGGCGTGGAGCAGCTGTACTCCGCTCAGACGCGCGACCAGTACGGACTGCCAGGCACCTCT
>CAZVTS010000177.1:0-2082 GCA_964630175.1 uncultured bacterium | reverse complement strand
CCCTGAGGTCACCGGGGCCACGCAGGCGCAGGTCCATCTCGGCTATGGCGAAGCCAAGAGGAGAATCCTTAGTCGACCTAGCACACCGGCTGAGCCTCATGCACACCATCACCCTACTCACGCCCCGGTCCGCTAGGCTCAGAAGCATGACTCATGACCTGACAGGTAAGAGGGTGGCGTTCCTGGTTGCCGACAAGGGCACCGACCACGCCGAACTGGTGGAGCCCATGCGTGCGGTCACGGAGGCCGGCGGCGAAGGCGTGCTGCTGACCATGAAGCGCGGCAAGGTGACCACCAAGAGCGGCGACAACCACGCGGCCGGCGAGTTCGACGTGCAGCTAACGTTCGCGGACGCCAGCAGCGCCGACTACGACGCGGTGGTGGTACCCGGCGGCACGATAGGCGCCGACCACCTGCGCGCCGATCCTAAGGCCGTGGCCTTCGTGAAGGAGTTCGTGGCGGCGGGCAAGCCCGTGGCGTCCATCTGCCACGGTCCGTGGTTGTTGGTGGAAGCCGACGTGCTGGGCGGGCGCAAGCTCACGTCGTCGCCCAACATCAAGACTGATCTGCGCAACGCGGGTGGCATTTGGACCGACGAGGCAGTAGTGGTGGACCGCGGCCTGATAACTAGCCGTGGCCCCAAGGACCTGCCGGCGTTCAACAAGGCGTTGTTGGAGCATCTGTCGTAAGGGTGGCTTCCGTGGACTACCAACAGTAGATCCTCACGCCCCATTCGGAGCCTGGCCCCTCTGATATCGACGCTTGGCGTTACGGTTCAAGATGTTGTCGCGGCACCAGAACTGCGACCATCCTGGATCGTAACCACGCTTACCGTGTCGCTTTCTGGGTCATACACGTAAACACAGATCATCCAGCGCCACGGACCCAGCAGGAACCGGAACCCGCTCCACCGACCTGGAAGCTGGGATCCAAGCTGTGGGAAGTCTCGCAGGCTGCTCAAAGATCGGGCCAGGCGCTTAGGCGTATCCGCAGGGAGCGAGTGAGTGCGTGTGAGCCGGTGCAGGTCGTCAAGAGCTGACCGGGTGAGCACCACCCTAGACACTGCTTATGGGTCCTCTACGTCAACCACTCGGCCCGCTGCCACGTCTGCCAGACCAGATTGGGCGCGTTCGAATGCGCCGTCGATGCCGTCCAGGAGCATGCCAACGTTCTGAGCTGATGGGTCAGCCTCATCCAGCGCGGAAGACAGAAGTGCGCGCGCCAAGGTACCTGGGCTCACATGGGTCCGCTTCGCCAACACCCGGAGCTTCTCGGCGTACTCGGCGTCTAGGACTATGTTCACGCGACCAGCGGGAGCGGCCATAAAGTACGTTAGCACGGATTGACACGATTCGTGTACTTTCCGGGTGTCCTGCAGCGCGGCCTTTACGGTTTTCTTGAGCGGGAATTTGGGGTCTTGGTGGCAGGTGGTGCGCTCTAGCGGCCGGGTCGGCGGCCATCGGCCCCGCGGAGGCGCGTACTACCCTCCGAGAACCCTCTACATTTCCGCCTTCTAAGTCCCATTTCATCACCGAAAATGGGACTTAGAACGCCAAAACCCCTAGGGATCGCGAGAGGCTCACCTACCGACCCGGCGAGCGCGCCGCTTACGTGCTGGCGGACGAGCAAGAGGCACGCATCATTAAGTAGCGTCAGGTCGTTCACCAAGGCGGTAGCGGCTAGGAGCCCATCTATGACTGGGAGGGTCCTTACCGCGTTCGGGCGCCCCCACGTCTCGGCCACTTCACTGGTCACAGGGAGGAGCCGGTCACGATACTCGCGCTTCAAGGGCCCTAGCCGTGCTGCGAAAACCTGCGCCCGTAGCCCACGAGGCAAAGTGCGGGCGTTCCGAACTGCATCACTTCGGGCGGGAGTGGTGCAGTTCGTAACCACCCGAAACAGGAACATCGCGCGCCCCCACACCGCGCGGTAACATCGCGCCCATGCTGCTCCACCTACTGCGGCAACTGTTCCTCGCCGTGCCCGCCCTGCTGGGGGTCATGGTGGTGGTGTTCGTGCTCATGCGCTCCGTGCCGGGCGACGTTGTAACGAACCTAGTGGGTCTGCAGGCCAACATCACGC
>CAZVTS010000176.1:0-2096 GCA_964630175.1 uncultured bacterium | reverse complement strand
CTAAGTAGAAGCAGTTGCAGTTCACTGCTAGAACCGTGCCGTCCTCGGCGTAACCCCCAGCGGTGAACTGGATGGCGGTCTGCAGCAACTCTTCGAACTGCCAGGAATCCGCAGCTTCGTCCCAGCCGAGGCCCCAGAGGCGGCCTGTGCACCAGTCGCCTACCAGGTAGACGCCGTCCATGCCGCCGTAGCGCGCTACGCCTAAGCCTTCGGCGGCGCAGCCGAAGCTATCCGGCGTGTAGTCGGCGCCCGGGTACGGTTCTTCGTGCGGGTACTGCGCTGCAGGCAGCAAGCCTACCTGCGGGCAGTCCATGGTGTCCGGCGCGCCCGTGAGCGGGTGACACTGGTTGCCCATGTTGAAGCGCCAGCCGTAGTTCTCGCCACCAACGCTGCTAGCCGGCTGGAAGTTGATCTCTTCCAGGTGGTTCTGGCCAACGTCGGCCATGTAGAGGTCGCCCGTGAGCGGGTCGAAGTGGAACACGTAGGGGTTACGCACACCGTACGCCCATATCTCCGGCATCGCGGTGGGGCGGTTATGCGAGAACTCCACTTCCGTGACGCCGAAGAGCTGCATGAGCCTCGTCTTGGAGGGTTCCATGAAGGGGTTGTCGTGCGGGATCAGGTAAGGGATGTAGGCGTCTTCCTCAGGCGGCACGTCCACGTTGATGCGCAGGATCTTGCCGAGCAGCGTGTCTAGCCGCTGACCTGCATCAAGCGGGTCGCCTTCCCAGCCGCCGTCGCCGCTACCTATGTAGAGCATGCCGTCGGGCCCGAACGCTATCTGCCCGCCGTTGTGGTTGTAGTAAGGCTGATCGATGTGGAGGATGACCTTGGCCGTTTCCAGCGTGCGTTCGCGCGTCATGACGTTCGGAGAATCCGGGTCCACCGTGAAGCGCACCACGAGGCCGTCGCCGTTATAGGGCAGCGACGCGTAGTGAACGTAGAAATAGCCGTTCTCCTTGAAGTTCGGGTGGAACGCTATCGAGTAAAGGCCCTGCTCCGTGAAGCCCGTTTGCACCACGGTGCCTAAGTCGTTGATCTTGGTGAGGTCCAGGAACGGCTCGTCCTGCAGGTTGCCGTCCTTGTCCACTATCTTCACGCGCCCGGCGCGCTCCACGACGAAGATGCGGCCGGTGCCGTCGAACGCCGACGTTACGCCAACCGGGTCGAACAGCCCGTCCGTTATCTTCACAAGGGTTACTTCCGGGTTGCCCGGGAGCGTGCCGCCTGGCAACGCCACCTCGTCGGCCGTTGCCGGCACGCGCTGCGCCAACGCGAAGCTCATCGCGAACGCCAGCAACATGGAAAGGATTACAGTACGCCTCATAGTTCTTCTCCTTTCAAAGGAGTAGAAACCCGCCTTACTTTCCCCCCTCGGTTACGAGACTCGAACCTGACTATGGCTACGCGGCCGCGCGTTCGCATCTCTGTTTCTCATGCTGCTCTTCCATACATTTCATGTCAAGCTCATAGGCACATAACGACATAGACGCGGCGGGTTAGCGTCCGCCGCGCCTACAGTTCCGCGTTGCCTACCCGCGGGCCAGTTAGTTGTTAAGGCCGCTTACAGCGCGGTTCAGGGCACGAAAGCCGTCACCGCCACCGGTGAGCCCGAGCCATCCTGCAGCCGCAGCACGCCAATCACTATGGTGGTGCCGGTGGGCGGCAGTTCCTGAAGGTTCGTGAGGTTCTCGAGCACGATGCCGCCCCGCGCAAGCACCTCGGTGTTGGTGCCGTAATCCTCGTCCAGCCCCGGGTCTACCCCATGCGTGTCGATACCCACTCCCGCGATGAAGCGCTCGCGCAAGAGGAACAGCGTCGTCTCGCCCGCGAAGCCGGGGAAGTGCATGTTGCCTTCCGCATCTTCGCCGAAGAACGCTGCCGCGTCGGACCACTTGTCTTGCCAGCCCGTCCACATGATCACCACGGAGCCCTCAGGCACCTGACCATGCTGCGCCTCCCAGGCGAGCACGTCTTCGGTGGTGAGCTGGTAATCCGCGTTCGCGGCAGAGGCAGCGCGAGCGTCGATGACCACCGCCTGCCTCACCAGCGAGGCCGGCTCGTAGGAGTCTATGCCGGCGGCACCGTCGTGGAAG
>CAZVTS010000175.1:0-2101 GCA_964630175.1 uncultured bacterium | reverse complement strand
CCACGAAGGGGCGTCGCTTCGGCCTGGCCGGCGGCCCTTCCCGGCAGCCCCGGAGGGGCGGCTGGCGGTTAGCCCGGGGGCTTGCCCCCGGGACCGACGCCTGGCCAGTTCGGAGCCCTGGAGGGGCTTAGGGCTCGCGCAGAATTAACTTCCGACTGCCGACCTCTACTCCTCAGGTCAGTCTGGGGCAATCGTGTAATTCCATTTGGGGAGCGACTCGTGGCGCGTAATGGGGATGGCGCGCATTTCCTCGTCGGCGATCTTGATACCTGTTTCGTAGGGTCGGTCGACAAGCCGCGCCTCCACCCGCAGACCGGTCTTCGTCGTGGTTGTGCGAATGAAGTTGAGGATCGTCTCCCAGCTGTCGAGCGGCTGTCCCGCCCAGTTCTTTGAGATCTCGCTGAAGAGCCGGTGCTCGATGGGGTTCCACTTGGAGGCGCCTGGTGGGTAGTGGGCGACCTTCAACGTGAGCCCGTGGGGCTTGGCGAGCTGGTGGTAGAGACCGTGTTTCCAGGCACGGTTGGTGGCGGCGTTGGCTCCACCACCGTCTGCCAAGATGGCGAGTTCGTGGGCGCCGGGATAGCGATGTTGTCCTTCGTCCCGCCACCACATTACGAGGGCATCGACGGCAAACTCCGCCGTTTCTCGCGAGGTGCCGACGAAGATGGTGCCGAGGTTGGCAAGCATGTCGTAGATGCCGTAGGGAACGGCCTTGCCGACAGCCTCGGAGAGGAAGTCGTGGTCCTTGACGGCGACAGCCTCTCGGTGCCAGGCGGTGCCAGCGTTCTTGAACAGTCCGACCAACTCCTTCTTCTTGGTGTCCACGCTGAGGAGCGGCAAGCTGCGTGCAGCAAAGTCCTCGCGAAGTTCCGCGATCTGCTCGAACTGGGCGTTTCGGTCCTCCGGCGGGGTCTTGGAGACCCGCGAGAGCTTCTTGTGGTTCACCCGGAGTGAGTAGCCCATGTCCTTGAGCAGGCGGGCGACCGTCTTCGGGCCGACATCGATCCCGAGGGACTGAAGCTCGGCGGCGACTTTGGCGGTGGTCTTGCGGGTCCACTTGAGGCCAGTGATCGGATCTCCGGCCGTGTCGTCCTCGAGCAAGGCGGCGATGCGGTCGATCACCTCCGGCGTTTTTTTTCCACGGGCTTGCGACCGCCACCCCTCTTGCGGACTCGCTCGAGCTCGATGTCCTGTTCCAAGAGCTCACGCCGTCCCCGCGCAACCGTCGCCGGATCGAGGCCCAGCAGCTTGGCGATACGCGCATCCCCTCCGTGGCCTGATTTGAGCGCTTCGAGCCCGGCGTACAAGCGCCGCTGCTTCTCGTCGAGCAGGCTGAAGAAGAGCACGATCGCAGCCCTCAGCTCTTGGGGTACGACCGTGGCTGCAGGCAGCGGCTCGACGCCCCCGGGCTCGGCGACCAGAGCTTGCCGTCCCCGCAGTTGTCGACCTCTTCGGCTGGCGTCAGCCGCACAGTACAGGAAGCGGCCGGCCACCTCCTCGCGCGTCAGCCGGTCGTCTCGAACGAGCTTGAGCAGTGCGTCCTTGGTTCCCACGTGAAGCAGGTTGTCGAGTTCTTCGACGAAGTAGCCGAGCTCCGAAGTCTCGACCGTTGCAGCCGCGGTCGACAGAAGGGTCCCGTAGAGCGAGAACCAGACGTCTTCGTAGGCCCACAGTCCCAGCTCGTCGAAGTCCGCCACGTCGTCGAGCGTGTAGAAGCGCCCGCGGTGGGAGTAGCTCGTTCGGTACGGCAACTCCTTCAGCTTGCGGAACACCGTGCGCCGGGCGTCCGTGCCCAGTGCCGCCATCAACTCCGGCATAGTCGCGATCTTCTGTCGGCGGAGCAACGCGGCGATGGAGACGGAGGAGAACTCGGTAGGTCGCATTATGGCACCATTACGCCTGTCATGGCGTAATAGTGCCATAACTGAGACACCTCCGTCAAGCTCGACGAACACTGCTGAGGATGCGTTGGTTACTGGCTAGCCCAGGCCCCTTGCGCCACCAACCCGCGGCCGCAAAACGGCATGATTACGACCGATAGCTCGAAGTTATTTTTGCGCGAGCCCTAAAGTCCGCGCTCCATTCGCGCCCGAGCCCTTTC
>CAZVTS010000174.1:0-2109 GCA_964630175.1 uncultured bacterium | reverse complement strand
ACCTCGGCGTCCTCGCTACCCAGGTACGCGGCCACCGGGTCGCCGGCGAGCCGCAGGACCACGAACACGAGTAGGGTGATGCCGATGAGGGTCGGGATCACCTGGAAGAGGCGTTTGATTACGTAAACGGTCATTGCTTGCTAAATGGAGCGGCCGCTGGCCGCGTGGCTTGCGGCCGCTCCTGAAACTCCCTAGTGCTTAGTTGCCGGCAGGGTGGGCGTTAGCGAGGACGATGAGGCTGTCCGCGCGAGGCTCGAAGATGATGTTGTTGCCCACGCCCACGAAGGTGGCGGACGCGTACAGGTAGTACTGCGGGCGCGCTTCCGCCAGGATGGCGGTGGCGTCGTCGAGGAGCGCAACGCGCGTAGCGACGTCGAACTCCGTGTTGGCCTGAGCCACCAGTTCGTTGTAGCCCTCGTCGCACCAGTCGGTTTGCACGTGGTAAACGCCGTTCGGGCACGTGTTGTCTATGAGCGAGTTGCCGTAGTCGAAGCTGGAGTCGGACGCCGCGCCGAAGGCCACGTTCGTGAAGTCGCCGGTGGAGGAGTACTTGGCGCTCCAGACGCTGGATTCGAAGAGTTTGATGTCCACGGTGAAGCCAGCTTCTTCCAGCATGGCGCCGATAAGGTCTGCCACGTCGGCGTAGCTGCTGGCACCCATCAGAGTTATGTGGGCCGGGTTGCCTGGGCCGTAGCCGGCCGCGCTAAGGAGCCGCTGCGCCTCTTCCACGTCGTAGAGGTAGGTGTCGTAGTACTCGAGCGGGGAGCCGAACGTTCCAGGTGACACGCGGCCGCGCACTGGCACGCCGGCGCCGTCCTGGATGATGTCTACGAGGAGCTGGTCGTCTACCGCGTAGTCCACGGCGGCGCGCACCAGCGGGTCGGCCGTGATCTGGCCCTCGCGGGTGTTGAACGTGATGTGCGTGATGCGGTTACCCACCACCGCCACCGCTTCCGCTGCAGTGGAGGCCTGCAGGCGAGCCACTTCGGCCTGAGATACCGCCGTGACGATGTCGACGCCGCCCGTGAGCAGTTCACTCACAGCGGTGGAACCTTCCGATATGCGGCGGAACACGGCCGTGTCGTACGCCGGTCGACCGCCCCAGTAATCCTCGTTCACGGCTAGCACCAAGCGATCGTCAGTGCGCAGCTCCTGGAACTTGTAAGGGCCCGTGCCTATTGGGTTCTGCGAAGCGGCGTCACTGCCGGCGCTCTCCCAGTAGGCTTTCGGCAGCACGCTGGCACCGTTGCGGCTCAGGTTGCTAAGGAAGATGGGGTCCGGAGTGGCGGTGTGGAAGAGGACCTCGTGGTCGTTCACGATCTCTACTTCCGTGATGTGCTTGTAGTAGGCGTGCCGAACAAGGGTAGCGTCCTGCGCCACGCGCTCGAACGTGAACTTCACGTCCGCGGCGGTGAAGGGCGTGCCGTCGTGCCACACCACTCCTTCGCGGAGGGTCACGCGCCAGGTCAGCGGGTCCACGGATTCCCAGGATGTGGCCAGGGCGGGCTGGAACTGCCCGTTGGCGTCCTTCATGAGCAGGTACTCGAAGAGGTTGATGATGATGCCGGATACGGCGGCCGAGTTGTTGTTCTGTGGGTCGAAGTGGGTGGGCAGTGACGCTACGGCAACTGTCACTTGAGGTTGCGCGTGGGCTGAACCAAGCGCCAACAGCACGGCTAAGAGTAGGGCCGAGATGAATCTCTTCATGCGAGTTCCTCCAACTCGTAAGGTCGCTTGGGAGAGGTGAGGAGCACCTCTACCGCCGCGGTCGAGCCTTGTCAGGGTCGGCCACGAACTGGCCGTCGTGCAGTAGGGGTACGCCGTCGATGAGCAGGGAGCCACCGGCACGGAGGTCTTTGATCAGGTCCCAATGGATGGCGCTGTCGTTCAGGCCGCCGGTCTGGGGGTACGACTTGCCGAGGGCAAGGTGTACGGTGCCCGCCACCTTCTCGTCGAACAGCGTGGCGCCCAGGAAGCGCGTCATGGCGCGGTTACCGCCTATGCCCAACTCGCCTAGCCGACGTGCACCTGCGTCTGTTGACAACACCTCGAGCAGTCGGGCTTCGCCCACTTCGGCCGTGGCCTCGACCACCTCGCCTTCGCTGAACA
>CAZVTS010000173.1:0-2143 GCA_964630175.1 uncultured bacterium | reverse complement strand
GCGGGCGTGGTGCACGGCTTCTACATGATCTTCACGCGGCGGTTAGCCGGCAGCGCGCCACCCCTGGTAACGCTCGGCTACACCGCCGTGGTGGGCGCCGTGATCATGTCCGTGGTGGTGCTGTTCGTGTGGGTGAGGCCCACGCTCGGCGATTTCCTCATCATGATGTTCCTCGGTGTTCTGGCGGCGGGCGGGCACTTCCTGCTCATCAAGGCGTTCGACCATGCGCCGGCCACGTTCCTGGCACCCCTGGGTTATGCCGAGATGGTGACCGCCATCATCTTCGGCTTCCTGGCCTACGGGCACCTGCCGGACGCCCTGGCGTGGGTGGGCATCCTCATCATCGTGGGGGCCGGCGTGGCGGTGTCCCTCTGGGAGACGCGGGCGGCACGCCGGCGGCCACTGCCGGCGTTCAGGGAGCTGCGAACGCCCAAGCCCAAGCAGTAGCTCGGCCGCGCCCTTACAATCGGGGCATGGCAAAGAACGGTAACAACGGCAAGGGCGCTCTCTCCGCCGCCGTGGCGGGAGCCATCACCAGCGTCCGCAACGGCGCCACCCTCATGCGCAACGCCATCGTCAGGGTGCTGCCCGGCGAACGGCCCGAGTGGGTGGTGCTGGAGTTGACAGGGCCCTTCCAGCCGCGGAAGACGAAGCGCAAGTTCTTCTCGCCCGACGCTCTGATGGGCAAGGAGCGCACCGTTTCGCAGGAGGAACTCGAGGCCCTCGTTACTGCGCTGCTGGAAGCCGACTGGCTGAAGGGCGTGGTGGTGCGCCTGCAGGACCTGGCGCTCGACTGGGCGTCGGCCTACGCGGTGAGGCGGCAGTTGCAGCGCCTGAAGGACGGCGGCAAGCGCCTGGTGGTGACCGCCAGCCACCTGCGCAACGTGGATTACTACCTGGCCACCGTGGGCGAGCAGATCGTGGTGCCGGACAGCGCCGAGATGAACGTGAACGGCATGGCCACCACCATCACCTACAAGGCCGACTTCCTCGGTCGCTTCGGCCTGAGCGTGGACAAGCTGGCCATCCGCGAGTACAAGAGCGCCATGGACGACATGGCCCGCTCCAGCATGAGCGAGGGGCAGCGCGAACAGATGACGGTGCTGCTGAACAGCATCCACGAGCACTTCCTGACCACCACCGCCGCCGCGCGCCGCAAGGAGCCCAGCGAGGTGCGCCGCTGGGTGGACGAAGGCGTCACTTCTGCCACCGAGGCGGAGCAAGTGGGCATGGTGGACGAGGTGGCGTACGAGGACGAGTTCATCGGCAAGGACCACAAGCCGGTGGCGGCCGCGGCCACTTACCTCACGCGGCAGGTACGCGCCACGGCGCCCGGCCGGGTGGCCCTCGTTTCGCTCGTGGGTGCCATCATCACCGGCAAGTCTCGCAAACCGCCGGTGCCGTTGCCGCTGCTGGGCGACAGCATGGCCGGCAGCGAGACGCTGGTGCGCGCCCTGCGCGCGGCCGGCAAGGACCCGCGCACCGAGGCGGTGGTGTTCCACGTGGATTCGGGCGGCGGCTCCGCCCTGGCCAGCGACCTCATCTGGCGCGAGGTGAAGCTGCTGGCTGCGCGTATGCCCGTGGTGGCAGTGATGGGCGCGGTGGCCGGCAGTGGCGGCTACTACGTGCTGACGCACGCCACGAAGGTGCTAGCGGCGCCCACCACCATCACGGGTTCCATCGGCGTGCTCACCGCCAAGTTCGTGATGACCGAGTTCAACGAGCGTTACGGCTTCAACCCCGAGACGATAAAGACGGGCCGCTTCGCGGACCTGTACGGCGCCGCCCGCGCCTTCGACGACGAGGAGCGCGCCCTGGTGACGCGCTACATAGACGGCGTGTACGACCGCTTCATTACGCGCGTGGCCGAAGGCCGGAACCTGAGCAAGGAGCGCGTGAACGAGATAGGCCGGGGCCGCCTCTGGTCTGGCGAAGACGCCATAGGCGTAGGCCTGGTGGACGAGCTGGGCGACGTAAGCAGCGCCGTGGCGCTGGCCAAGCGCCTGGCGTCGCTGCCTGCCAACGCGCCCGTGTGGAACGTGGAAGCGCCGCAGAAGTACGTGCTGCCCGTGGGAGCGGACGTGGAGAGCCTGGTTACCGCAGTAGCGCCTCTGTGGAAGGAGCGGGCGCTGATGATGATGCC
>CAZVTS010000172.1:0-2153 GCA_964630175.1 uncultured bacterium | reverse complement strand
GTCACTTACCGCCTGGCGCCCGAACTCGTGGACCGCATCTACGCCACGTACGGTAGCGAGGAAGGCATGGTCACCCGGCTCATCGACCGCCGCGTGAACGAGCTGGCCCGCACGGTGTTCGGCCAGTTCAACGCCGTGGAGGCCATCCAGCAGCGCAGCTCGCTGAACCGACAGATATTCGACGAGATCCTGCGGGCCATAGACGACCATGCCGTCGTCATCGAGTCGGTCCAGGTCGAAGACGTGGCGTTCAGCGTGGCTTACGAGCAGTCGGTGGAGGCGCGCATGATGGCCGAGGTCGAAGTGCAGCGCCGCAGCCAGGAGCTCGAGCAGGAGCTCATCCAGGCGCAGATCGTGGTGACTCAGGCGCAGGCACGGGCCGACGCGCGCGTGGCAGAAGCCACCGCTCAGGCCGAAGCCACGCGCCTGGCGGGCGACGCCGAGGCCAGCGCCATCCGTGCGCGCGGTGAGGCGCTCCGCGAGAACCCGGAGGTGGTGGCCCTGGTGACAGCGGAGAACTGGAACGGGGTGCTGCCCACCACGATGCTGCCTGGCGGCACGGTGCCGTTCATCTCGGTCGGGCCCTAACGCTTAGGTGGACGCCGCTTAGCAGGAGGCTTTCCGGTGCAAGGCTGCCGCGGGGTACCCGCGCCCCGAGGTTCACGGCACCAACCTCTCAGAACACTCATGAACGGGTAATAGGTTAGTGGCGAACGGCAACGAGACCTAACGGAGGCTCACATGAAGCGCTTACCACTCCTACTTACAGCAGCATTTACGCTCCTCCTAGCAGCATGCAGCGAACCGCCCGCGTCGCCCGAGTTGGAGGGCCAGTGGACCGGCTCCGCTGGCGGCGTCCCCATGACGTTCGAGATCGAGCCGGGTGGGCACGTCTACTCGAACTCCTTCGTGCTCACTCACGACGGCGAGACCCTGAGCGTCACCGTGAGCAGTCACGCCACCGGCACCAACATCCGCATCATGGTGCTGGCAGCTCACAGTAACGGCAACACGCTGGAGTTCGTTTTGAACGGCCGCGTGAACGGGGACACCTTGTCGGGTGACTACAGGTTCACGCTCATCGTGAGCGGCGAACCCTCCTCGCTAACGGGTCAGTTCAGCTTCGCACGAACCGATGTCTGAGTGCCGCAGACACCTTAGCCATAGGTAGCTCTACGCGGGGCCAGGTGATAGCTAGACCGTTCTACCTAGCCAGAGACCCCGTTCTTAGCGGGGTCTCGCGAACACCAGCGTCCAGTAGTTCCCGGCGCGCGCCGCGCCGATCTCGGTGTAGTTGTCGCTCAAGGTGCTGTTGCAGTGCGGAGTGCTTCCGAGCCAGCCTGCTACCACGGCCTCCTCGGAGCGGTAGCCGAGCGCAGCGTTCTCGGCCCAGGTGGCCGCCTCATAGCCGGTGCTGGCAATGCGCTGGCCAGGGTTGCTGCCATCGGAGCCTTCGTGCTGGAGCTTCCCCATGGCCAGCATGTCGTCGCTATGGATCTGCGCTGCCTGGATGAGTAGCTCGTGCAGCCCCAACTGAGGCACGGGCGGGCGGTAGGTGTCACCGCAGGTGGCGCCCGCCACCCGCGCCGCGTTCACGTGCACCAACACCTCTTCGGCCAGGGTGCGCTGCTCAGGTGATACCCCGCCCGTGCCGCATGAGACGAGCAGGGCAGCAAGGACCGGAAGCAAGTACAGGGTCGACCGCTTGGCTCGCATGCCCATCAGGATAGGGGGCGACCACCGCGACCGTTGTGAAATCGTGCCGCCCAGCGGACTCAGGTACCCGCGCCGGGCATAACCGGGGAACTGTTACAGGAACCAGAAGGCCAACCCAGCGACTAGGGTAGGACCTGCGGCGGAGGCGAGCAGCCAGAGCGGGTTCACCGCCTGGTGATCGAAGTACTTCCGGAGGATGGACACTCCTGCGGGGTTGGGCGCGTTGGCGATGATGGTGAGCCCGCCCCCGGTGACCGCGCCGGCCACCAGCGCGTACTTGAACTCCTCGCTGAGGCCCTGCACCAGTGAGCCCAAGTAGGTCAGTGCCGCGTTGTCCGTCACCGCAGTGAGCGCCGTGGCGCCCAGGAACACCTGGTTCGCAGACATGCCGGACAGCAGCGGCTGAAGCCACCACGCCTGCAACCCACCCAAGGTCA
>CAZVTS010000171.1:0-2155 GCA_964630175.1 uncultured bacterium | reverse complement strand
CGGCGTTGTCTAGGTCGGCGTCGCGCATGACCACGAGGGGGTTCTTGCCGCCCAGCTCGAGGGTGGGGTGCTGGAGGTTGCGGCCGGCCACCTCGCCCACGTAGCGGCCCACGGCGCTGGAGCCGGTGAAGGCCATCTTGTCGATGAGGCCCTCGTCCATCATCTCTATCAGGTACTGCCCAGCGGCGTCCTTGCCGCCGCCGAACACCACGTTGAACACGCCGGCGGGCAGCCCGGCGCCCTGCACGATCTTGGCGAACGCGTAGGAGCAGGCGGGCACGTCCTCGGACGGCTTCCACACGATGGTGTTGCCCGTAACGAGGGCGGGGATGATCTTCCAGCTCGGCACGGCTATGGGGAAGTTGCCGGCGGTGACGATGCCAACCACGCCCAGCGGGCGGCGGTAGGTGGTGAGCTCCTTGTTGGGCATCTCGCTCGGCACGGTCTGACCGTAGAGCCGGCGGCCCTCGCTCTGGAAGAAGTAGCAGGTGTCTATGGCTTCCTGCACGTCGCCGCGCGCTTCCTTGAGGGTCTTGCCCATCTCGCGCGTTATCAGGCGGGAGAGGTTCTCCTTCTCGCGCTCTATGGCCTGGCCGATGAGGCCGATGACCTGCCCACGGATGGGGGCGGGCGTCTTGGCCCACGCCTTGGCGGCGTCCTTGGCCGCCTGCGTGGCTTCCCTCACCTGGTCCTTGGTGGCCTCGTAGAACGAGCCCAGCACGTCGGACTGGTTGGAGGAGTTCCTGCTTTCGAAGGCCTGCGTTCCGGTTACCTCTTTGCCCCCGTACAGGTGGGGGTACGTCTTGGTTGCCATGGGGTCATTACAACACGGTGCCAGCGCAGTCAATGGCGTGCGGGAGGCCCCCTTGTGCTCTCCCGCGCCGGCGACTGGGTAAGAACCCACTGAAGCGGAACGTGTCAGGCTACTAAGCTATGTAGTTGTTACCCGCTTGGGGGCGGAGCGGACCAATCCAGCTTTGGTAGGAGTTGGGGTCCAAGTGAGCACAACTGCACGGCAGTCGTTACGGGCGGGCATCGTTCTGGCGGTGATGGTGGGGTGCGTCCTGCTGCTCAGGTCGGCCAGCCCTGCCAACTTCGTTCTGGTTCACGCCTTCTACTTCCCCATCCTCCTGGCGGCGTTCTGGTTCAGGCTGCCGGGCGGGCTGGCGGCTGGCGTGGTGGCCAGCTTCGCGGCCAGCCCGTACCTCATCGGCTCGGCCACCCCCAGCGAGTACGTCTTCAACGCCTGGCTCCTGCGCGCCTTCTTCTTCGTGGGCTTCGGCCTGGCGGTGGGCTACATGTGCAACATGCTGGCCCAGCGGCAACTGCGCCTGCAGGGCAACGTCCGCGAGCTCTCGCGCACCTACGCCCGCACCCTCAAATCGCTCGTGTTCCTGCTCGAGCACCACGACGAGGAGACCTCTGCTCACTGCGAGCGGGTGGCCGCCAACGCGCTGCGGGTGGGCGAGGAGCTGGGCCTGGATCAGGTGGACCTGGAGCTCTTGTACTGGGCGGCTTACCTGCACGACATCGGCAAGCTGGCCTCGCCCGCACACATCCTCCTGAAGGAGGGCCCGCTGACCGCGGAGGAGTACGAGGTGATGAAGCAGCACGCCAGCATCGGAGCGCAGGCGCTGAGCCACATAAGCACCGACTTCGCGCCCGTGGCGGAGGCGGTGCGTTCGCATCACGAGCGCTGGGACGGCGCGGGTTACCCGAACGGCCTCTCGGGCGAGTACATCCCGCTGTTCGGCCGCATCCTGACGGTGGTGGATTCGTTCGAGGCCATGACCAGCGACCGCCCGTACCGGGGCGCCATGCCCATCGAGGCGGCGTCGCAGGCCCTGAAGGCCGATGCGGGCAAGCAGTTCGACCCGAAGCTGGTGAGCGTGTACCTGCAGCTCATACGCCAGGGCCGCGTGCACACGGAGCACGAGGACGGCGCCCGCACGGGCCTCGGGTTCCCGGAGGAGTTCAACATCTCCCGCGTGTACGGGCAGGAGCGGCCGCTGCCGTGGTGGCGGTGGGGGTGGTGGTGAGGGAGCCTAGGCTCCCGCCTACTCTTTGCGCAGGTACCACACCTGCTCGCTGGGCCACGAAGCGGCCCATTCGTCGGACACGAAGAAGCGCTCCGCGCCCCCCACCTGCCTTGGCC
>CAZVTS010000170.1:0-2166 GCA_964630175.1 uncultured bacterium | reverse complement strand
ACGTCCAGGGCGTTACCTTGGCGGCGGCCATGCGCGAGTTCGGTCTGGACCCCAGCACCGTTCGCAATGCGGTTAGAGACCCACAGGAGCTGGCTGGCTACCTCGAGGTGCACATCGAGCAAGGCCCGGCACTGGAAACCGAAGGCGTTCCGGTCGGTGTGGTCACCGCCGTGGCGGGCGCGGTTCGCCAACGCGTGACCCTGAAGGGCCGGGCCGGCCATGCGGGTACGGTGCCCATGAACGCCAGGCGCGACGCGCTGGCGGCGGCGTCGGAATGCGTGCTGGCACTGGAAGAGTTGTGCGGGGCGGAGCCCAGGTCGGTAGGCACGGTGGGCGAACTGACGGTACCGAACGGCACCGTGAACGTGATACCGGGCGAGGTCAGGTTCAGTGTAGACATCCGCTCGGCGGACGACTCGGTGCTGAAGGGCTTGTCCGCCCGCTACACCGAGGCCGTGGAGAGGATCGGCGCCCGGCGCGGTGTTGCCGTCCAGATCGAGCCTATCTACTCCGCTGGTGCCTGCGCGTTCGACGGGCGCTTCGCTGAGGCACTTACGCAGGCAGTTCAGGCGCGCGACCTGCCACTTGTTCAGTTACCCAGTGGGGCCGGCCACGACGCCATGCTCATGGCCGGCTTCACGGACACGGCCATGCTGTTCGTGCGTTGCAAGGACGGCGTGAGCCACGACCCGGCCGAGTCGGTCGAAGCGGCCGACGTGCAAGAGGCCCTGGCGGTGGCCATGGACGCCGTGGCTCGTTACGCGCAGTCGCTCGGGGTCGATTGAGTCGTTCGAAAAGCTAGCTAAGTTGCTAATCCGCCAATGCCCGCCACAACGCGAGCAGCCGGGCCAGTTCTATCAGGGGTTCCGGGTGGTCGTCCACGCGCAGGTCCGCGGCGCGGCCTGCAGGCGGCGCTATCACCAGGGCTGCTGCCTGGCGGCCGCGGCTGTCTCCACCGGCGCCCTCACCGGCCTCCAGCACCCCTAAGAGCCGTGCGGCCAGGTCCTGCCCGACGCTGGCGCTGAACGCCTCGACCATGGCGCCAACCACAGCCGGGCCCACCAGGATGTTGCCCTGTACAGCGAAGTCCGGACCGCACACACCGCCGGCCCACTCGATGCAGTCCGAACCCGTGTAAGAGGCACTGGCGCCGGTGGCCGCCACGATGCCAAGTTGCCTGCCGGCACGCTCCGGGTCCGCGCTCTGCAACGCTGCGCTGGCCTGTTCCGGCGTGGAACCAGCCGCCAGCAGGTCGAGGGCCGCCACCCGCCACTCCAGGTTGGTGTGGGCCTGGCTGGCCACTGCGCCAACACCGGCCCGAACCATGGGCACGTAGGCGCCAACGGCGAGGTAACGGCTGGCCACGGCCACACCTAGCTCGCCCGTAGCGGCGTCTCGCGCTGCGATGGAGTAGGTGGCTATGAGCATAGCGGCGCGGTCATTCATGGCAGTTGCGAACACTTTAGCAGCAAAACGACCGTCCGCGACCCGATTCCGACGCATTGCGTCAATCCTGTTGACAATACGGCCGCAATTCGTCTATCCTCCCAGTCACAACAGTCGCAAGACGCAAGCCTTTCGAGCAGCCCTAGTGGGCTGGCACCAGCCGGCACGAGGCCAGACGGCCTCCCGTGGAGCAGATGGAAAGCGTCACTTATCCTCAACTCAACGAGGTCGATCAGCGCATCGTGGACCTGCTGCGCACCGACGGGCGCACTCCGTACCGCGAGATCGCGCGCCAGTTGGGCGTTTCCGAAAGCATGGTGCGCAAGCGCGCCAACCGCCTCATCGAGATGGGCTGGCTGCGCATCCTGGCCGTTACCGATCCGCTCCAGCTGGGCGTGCCGGTACTGGCCACCACCTACGCGCAGGTGCGCCCCAACCTGGTAGAGCAGGTGGCCGAGCGCCTGGCGCAGCAACCGGCTGCGCGCTACGTGGCCATAGGCATCGGCTTCAACAACCTAGTCTTCGAGTCCATCCACGCCACCGTGCACGAGCTTCACGACTTCATCCAGGCCAACCTGGGCGACGACGGCGTGGTCAGCGCCGAAACCATCCAGGTGGTCGACATCAAGAAGAGCGTCTGGGACTGGGAACTCCCAGGCAGAGCAACTAAGGAGGAGGAGTAATGAGAAGAGCGGTTGCCGTCATCCTCACCACAGCGCT
>CAZVTS010000169.1:0-2230 GCA_964630175.1 uncultured bacterium | reverse complement strand
GTGGCCACCACGGACTCCACCTCGTTGAAGCGGCTGGCCTGGGGTGAGCCGGTGTCCGGGTTCATGATGCGGGCGAAGGAGTACTCCACGTCGGCCGCGGTCATGGTGCGCCCGTTATGGAACTTCACGCCGTCTCTGAGCTGGAACACGTAGGTGAGGCCGTCGTCGGAGACCGTCCAGGAGGTGGCGAGGGCGGGCTCCAGGCCCAGGTCCGCGTTCACTTCCAGAAGCCCATCGTAGATCTGACCGATGACGACGAACGAGGAGAACGCCGTCACCACGTGGGGGTCGAGGCCGACCGGCGCGGAATCCACGGCCAGTTCGAAGCGGCCCTGTTGGGCGACCGCGGCACTGAGCAGCAGTGCGGCGGCCAGCGGGAGGAGCCTTAGTAAGCGCATGTGTGCATCCTTTCTGGGTTGGGCCGCGGTTGGGCCGGTGGCCGCGCCGCGTTCGTACCAGGGCGAGCGTAACGTTACTTCGGTATCACCGTACCATTACTAGACCACTGGTGCGGCAGGGTGTTAGCTTGATTCATGGCACAGGATGCAGCGGCGAAGAGGGCCGGAAGCGCTGTCCAGGCGGCTCTGCCGCTACTGGAGGCGGCCGTTACGGAGCGGGTGACGCCGGGCGCGGCGCTGGCGGTGGTGGCGGGCGGAGCCACTGCTACCGCGGTCACGGGCGCGGTAGCTTACGGCGGCGCCCCGGTTACCGAGCACACCCGCTACGATCTGGCCTCCGTTACCAAGGTCACTGCCTGCCTGCCCAGCGTCCTGGCGCTGGTCCAGGCCGGCGAGGTGGCGCTCACCGATCCCGTCTCCCGCTTCTTCAGCAACGCCGGCTGGATGCAGGAGCCTTCCCTCGGGCAGGTGACGCTGGAGGACCTGCTGCTGCACCGTTCGGGCCTGCCCGCGTGGCGGCCCCTGTTCGCCTGGGTCACGGGCCGCCAGCTGGTCATCGCCAACGTGCTGCAGTCGCGGCGCTCCGAACCGGCGGGCGCGTACCTCTACTCCGACCTGGGTGTCATAACGCTCACGGCCATCATCGAACGGGTGAGCGGCCAGCGCATCGACGAGTTCGCCACCGAGCACGTGATGACGCCGCTCGGCATGCACGACACCATGTTCGGGCCGCTGCCGCCGGGCACGCCCGTGGCGCTCACCGAGGAAGACGGACTGCGCGGCTTGCTGGAGGGCCGAGTACACGACGAGAACGCTGACGCCATGGCGGGCGTGTCCGGCCACGCGGGCCTCTTCGGCACCGCCGCCGACTTGGCCCGCTACGCCGCCGCGTGGCTGAAGCTCGAAGCGCCGTTCGCGAACGCCGATCTGTTGGGAAGCGCGCTGCTGGACCGCTCGCAGGGCGCAGGCGTGCGCCGCGGCCTGCTCTGGCGCCTCCGCCAACCCGACTGGCCCTTCGGTGAAGGCCCCTCGGAACGCGCCTTCGGGCACACCGGTTTCACGGGCACCAGCCTGCTGGTGGACCCTGAGCAGGGCGCCGCCGTGGTGCTCCTCACCAACCGGGTGCACCCGAACCGCGGCACGCCAGCCGGCGTGGCGGCGCTCAGGCTCGCGGTGCATGATGCAGTAACGGAGGCCCTCTCATGACCACCCGCCCCGACCTGCCCGCCGCCACCGTGCTGGGCCTCATGTCCGGCACCTCGCTCGACGGGGTAGACACCGTGACGGTGAACCTTGCCAGGACCAACGGGCTGCTGCAGTGGCGTGTGGTCGGCCGGTCGCAGAGCGAGTACCCGGCGGACCTGCGCGACCGGCTGCACCAGGCCCTCAAGCCGGAGAGCTCCGACGTGCTGCTGCTCACGCAGCTCCACCAGGAGGTGGGGCAGTTCTACGCCCAGGTGGTGAGCGCCGCGCAGGCGGAGCACCAGCTCGACGTGGTGGCGCTGTCCGGTCAGACCGTGTACCACATCCCCCGCAAGGACCAGGAGCGAGGTTGGCGCGTGAAGAGCACGCTGCAGCTCGGTGAGGCTGCGGTGGTCACCGAGACGTGCAACGTGGTCACCGTGTCCGATTTCCGCCAGTCGGACCTGGCCGCCGGTGGGGAGGGCGCCCCCCTCGTGAGCTTCCCGGACTCGGTGCTGTACTCCCAGCCGGGCACCGCCCGCGCGGTGGTGAACATAGGCGGCATCAGCAACGTCACCTACCTGCCGGCCGACCCCGCGGCCGACGTCATCGCGTTCGACACGGGCCCGGGCAACTGCCTGATGGACGAG
>CAZVTS010000168.1:0-2252 GCA_964630175.1 uncultured bacterium | reverse complement strand
CGGCAAGAACATCGCGCCGCAGAAGATCGAGAACCAGCTCAAGTCGAGCATCTTCATCAACGACGCCGTGGTCATCGGCGACAAGCAGCGCTACCTGGTGGCGCTCCTGGTGCTGGACGAAGACAACATCACGCACTGGGCCATGGAGCGGCAGCTCTCTTACTCCACCTACACCGACCTGGCGCTCAACCCGGAGGTCAGGGAACTGATAGAGGCCGAGGTGGAGCGCGTGAACAGCACCCTGGCGCGGGTGGAGACCATCAAGAAGTTCGCCATCCTGCCCAAGCGGCTTTACCACGAGGACGGCGAGGTGACCGCCACCCTCAAGGTGAAGCGCTCCAGCCTGGCCGCCAAGTACCAGAACCTTATCGAGGAGCTGTATGCCTGAAGCGCGCCCTCTCCCCTGCGTCCTCTCCCTGACGGTGGCCTGTGCTCTTCCGTGAGCGTTACGAACACGACCTGTGGCTCATCCGCGGCACGCAAGCGTGGGTGGTCGCCGGCATAGCCGGCGCCTTCCTCGTGGCGCTGCCCTTCCTCTTCAAGGGCTACATCATCTACAACGTCTCGCTCTTCTTCGTGTACGCCCTGGTGGCGCTGTCGCTCTCCGTGCTGGTGGGCCTCACCGGCCAGGTGTCGCTCGGCCACGCCGGGTTCCTGGCGGCCGGAGCCTACGCGCAGGGCGCTCTGGTGGACGCCGGGCTGCACTTCCTGCTGGCGCTACCCCTGACCATCCTCATTGTGGCGGCGCTGGGCATCATCATCGGCCTGCCCGCGCTGCGGCTGGAGGGGCCGTACCTGGCCATCGCCACGCTGGGCTTCGGGCTGGCCATCCAGCAGATCCTCAACAACTGGCGCTACGTGGGCGCCTCCACCGGCATGTTCATGTGGCGCCCGGAGTTCTTCGGGATCGACTTCAACTCGGACCGCAACTACTACTACCTGGTGCTCATAATCGCCGGGGTGGCCACGTGGATGCTCTTCAACCTGGAGCGTTCACACATCGGCCGCGCCTTCCGCGCCACCCGCGACGCGGACCTGGCGGCGCAGATGAGCGGCATCGGCCTGGCGCGCTACAAGACCCTGGCGTTCATCATCTCGGCCGGCGTGGCGGGCCTGGCAGGCGCGCTGTTCGGGCCGCTGGTGGGCTACATCACCCCGGAGAGCTTCAACCTGCTCCTCTCCATCAAGTTCCTGCTCATGACCATCGTCGGGGGCCTGGGCTTCCTGCCGGGGGCGCTGCTCGGCGCCGGCTTCATCACTGGCCTGGACGCCTACCTCGCCAGCTTCCGTAACTGGTCGCAGCTCGTGTTCGGCGTGGTGGTCATAGGCATCATGATGCTCGAACCCGCAGGGCTCTACGGGCGCTGGCTCAAGATCAAGCGCTTCTGGAAGTCGTGGCCCCTATGACCAACTTCGCGGACCTGCTGCAGGTACTCGTGAGCGGCCTGAGCGTGGGCAGCGTGTACGCGCTCGTGGCCCTGGGGCTCGTGCTCCTCTACCGCACCACCCGCATCCTCAACTTCGCTCACGGCGACCTGGGCGTGCTCGGCACCTTCATCGCCTACACGCTGCTGAGGCAGCTGAACCTGCCGTTCGGGGCGTCGTTCCTGCTGGCGCTGGTGGCCGCCGCCCTCATCGGCGGGCTCATCTACCTGATCATGGTGCGGCCCGCCAAGAACCAGAGCGAGCTGGGCCTGCTCATCCTCACGCTGGGCCTGGCGCTCGCGCTGGGCGGCCTGGACGCGCTGCTGTTCGGCACGGACAACAAGGTGGTGCCCACCCTCGTCACGGACCACATCATCCGCGTGGGCGGGGCGGCCCTCAGCCTCGTATCGCTCGTTACTGCCGCCTTCGGGGTGGTGCTCATGGTGGCGCTGTGGGCGCTGCTCACGTTCACCAAGCTCGGCGTGGCCATGCGCGCCGTGGCGCAACGCGAGGACGTGGCCGAAGCCATGGGGCTGCCCGTGAAGAAGGTCCTCGTGGCCACCTGGGCGGCGTCGGCGGTGCTGGCCACCGCCGCGGCGCTCCTCTTCGCGCCCACCACGCTGCTCAACCCCACCATGATGCTCGATCCGCTCTCCAAGGGGTTCGTGGCCGCCGTCATAGGCGGCATGAACTCGCTGCCGGGCGCGGTGCTGGGCGGCTACCTGCTCGGCGTGCTGGAGCTCCTGGTGGGCATCTACGTGTCGCTCGAGTTCAAGGCGTCGTTCGCGTTCCTGGCCGTGATCCTGGTGCTCGTGCTGAGGCCCCAC
>CAZVTS010000167.1:0-2276 GCA_964630175.1 uncultured bacterium | reverse complement strand
CGGATCTTGCGCTCGAACGCCTCGCGCGTCCAGTAGTCGTTCAGGTCGAGGGTCATCTGAACGGCCACCAGCTGAACCTCGGGCGGCACGTCCTGCGGGCCTTGCGCACGTGCTGAGACCAATGTAGCGGATAGCGTTGCGAACAGGACGGCACTAAGTAGGCGTGAGACTGCCACGAGGCGGAACCGCGCGTTATGTGTTGTGTTCATCCCGGCAATGTTACCCAGCGGTAGAGAGCCAATCGCGGACCGATGCGAGTTCCGGGTGCTTGAGCCAGTCGGTTGTAGTTCACCTAGAAGTCGTGGCACTTGATGCCGAGGCTCGAAGCGGATGAGCGGAGAGCCGCGACCAGCGTGACGAGCGTGGCGTCTATGCTGGCGGCGCAGGCAAGGTGAAGCGCGTCGAGGGTTCGCAGGCTTGTGGTGCGGGCAAGAAGCCACTGTCTGGCGAGTTCCGTGTGCTCGACGGTATTGCGACAGACGGTGTAGCGGCCAGCTTTGATGTCTTCCTCCAAGGCGCGGCTGAGGCGTTGGGCGTGCGCCTCTTCGATCTCGCTCATGCGAACCCAGCGCGCAAGCGCGCTTGCGAACTCGAGACGACTCAGGTCACTGATGAGGGCGGGCTCCTCTAGGCTTAGAAGGAGTCGTTGCACGGCTTCGCTGTGCGCCTCGAGCCGGTAGTAGGGCAGCAGGGCGCTAGTGTCTAGATACAGCACTCAGTACCGTTCTTCGTCGCGTTGGTCTCGGACGGACTCCGCGGCGGTGGTCCTCATGGGCGGGATCTCGCTGCGAAGCTGGCTCCGGTCGAGGAAGGGGGTCATGGTCTTTTCGAGGGCAACGAGCTTAGCGACGGGCCGGTCTCTACGCATGATGATGACTTCCTCGCCAGCTTCAACTGCCGTGAGTAGGTCGGCAAGGTTCTCTCGGGTTTCGCTGACGTTGGCGACGCGCATTAGGAGCCTCCTGTACATGATAAGTGTACATCATGGGACAGATCCGAGTCCACATGGCCAGCGGCTGGCGCAACGAGAAGTGCCTGCCACGTACTTTCGCTCACTCGGCGCGTTCGGCCAGCGGCTGGCGCAAAGAACCTGCCTGGCCGCCCTCAAAGGTCTCATGTGCACAGCTGCGCCGGCACTAAATCTTGGCTCTGCTCAGCTCCACTAGAACCCCAACCAGCACGTTCACGGACCGCAGGTACTCGGCCAGCTCGAGGCGTTCCTCGGGCGTGTGGTCCAGGTTGGAGTCGCCGGGACCGTAGGCCACCGTGGGCACGTTCCAGCGAGGCGCCACCACGTTCATGTCCGACGTCCCCGTCTTCAGTACAGGCGCCGGCCTTCCACCCTCCGCCCTTACCGCCACGCGGAAGGCGCGCGCCAGTTCGGTGTTGGCGTCCGCCCTGTGAGCGTCTATGCCCTCGGTGAACTCGAGCTGCAGGCCAGGCAGTAGGTGCGCGAGTCTTAGTCGTACCGCCTCCGCACTGAAGCGGGGCGGCAACCGGAAGGCGAACTCGGCCACGCATGCCTCCTCCAGGCCGTCGCTACTGCTGCTCAGGTTAAGCAGGCTCACCTGAAGCCGGTCGAACAGTCCGTTCGCGTCCACGTTCTCTTGGGCCACCCACGCGCTCACGGTGTTGAAGGCGCGCACCACCTCCTCTGCGGCCGTGGGCTCGTCGCGCGACGAGTGCGCCACGGGCCGGGAGGCCCGAACCGTCGCTCCCAACCTGCCCTTGTAGCCCAGCGTGTACCGCTCCCAGCCGCTGGGTTCGCCCACTATCAACAGGGCGGGCGCCGGGTAGGCGTCAAGCGCGAACTTAGCGCCACGGCTGGTAGGCGCCTCCTCCTCCACCGCGCCGATGAACCTGAACGTCAGGGCGTCCCACACTTCAGACGGTGCGCGTGACGCCGCCACCAGAGCGGCGCACAGGCTGCCTTTGGCGTCCACCACGCCCCTGCCGTGCAGCACCCCGTCCTCGACGCGCACCGCGATGCGGCCTGGAACCGTGTCCATGTGCCCCAGGAAGGTGGCCAGGGTCGGGCCGTTGCCCCAGACGGCCACGGCGTTGCCGGCCACGTCCACGAACGCGTCGCGAGTGGTGGTGCGGGCGGCGTCGACGAGTAGTTCGGCCACGGCGCGTTCCTCGCCGGAGAGGCTCTCCGTGGAGACGGCACGCACCAGCAGGTCCACGGCGCGCTCATCGTTCCACCCGCCACGCTCGGGCGGCTCCTGACGCGGCGCCGTGTGCGACTCGCTCACGCCGCGTCGCCGTCGCGGCTG
>CAZVTS010000166.1:356-2298 GCA_964630175.1 uncultured bacterium | reverse complement strand
CAAGTGCGCTGGCGGCGCCGATCGTTGCCGCGCGCAGCACATCTACAGCGTCGATGCCGCATTGTGCTACCCATATCCAGGCCTCAAGTGCCACGCAGGAGTGAGGGATGCTGGGCGAGCCGCCGTCGGTGCCGAGCCCGATGTTGATGTTGGCTCGATAGGCGTCACGCATGACGCTCTCGTAGCGCTCCATGACAAGCTTGGACTTCTCAATTGCGAAGCCGGGTACGCCTAGTCGGTCGCCGATCCTGGCCATCACGAAGTAAGGGCTGAGTGTAGGCACAAGGTGAGCGCCGGTCTCCGCGAACAGAGCCAGGTTCTCGTCCGTTGCCAGGGCGCCATGCTCGATCGTGTCGACGCCAGCTTCAAGGGTGATCCTGATGGCCTCTGGGTTCAGGGCATGTGCAGCTACCCGCTTGTGTGCCCTGTGCGCCTCATCCACAGCGGCACGAACTTCCTCCGGTGAGAGTTGTGGGGAGTAGATGCTCTCACCTTCGGTGTAAGCGCCGCCGCTCGCCATTATCTTTATGAGATCGGCACCAGCCTTTATCTGGCCCCGCACGGCCTTGCGGACCTCGTCTGGCCCGTCGGCTTCCACGCTCATCATGTAAACGTGACCGCCCGTCTGAACTATGGGCGAGCCTGCAGCCAGCACCGAGGCGCCGGGAATGACGCCATCCCGCACTGCTTTTGCAGCAGCGATCGGGATGCCGTGGGGACCACCCACATCGCGTACGGTAGTCACGCCGTTGCGGAGACTAGTGGCCAAGCTGCGCGCTGCCCTGTAGGCGGTGAGGGCTGGCGGGTCATCGAGCATGTGGCGGACCGGATCAGCTTGACCCTCCCACACTAGGTGTACGTGGGCGTCTATTAGTCCTGGCACCAGGAACGCTCCGCCCAGATCCAATGTCTCTCCGCTAGAGCTACTGCCAACCTCGCGGATCAAGCCGTTCTCTACAGTCACGCTTGCTCCGGCGGTTACGTTGCCGCTTTCCAAATCGATAAGATTGGCGTTCTTGAAGGTGAGAATTGCCATACCTCCGATTTTCGCTAGACGAAAAGCGTTTTTACTCCCGTTGAGTGCTTTGCATAGTAGAGTGTTTGCGTGGAGCCTGTCAATAGGAGTACAACCGTTGTCGTTATCTCACCTATCGACCTTGGCGAGGCCTGATGGCAGATCAGCGCTACACCGTTCAGGCCCTGGCAACGGGCCTTGAGATACTCAACGTGTTAAGGCGTCATCCTCACAGCACGCTGGGCGAAGTTGCGGAACATGCCGGCTTGGGAACCAGCCAGGCCTTCAGGCTGCTACACACGCTGGAGGAAGCCGGTTTCGTCCATAAGAGCTCAAGCAAGACCTATCGGCTGGACATGCATTGCCTGACTCTCGGCTATGCGGCTCACCGGGACGACCCACTGATTGCCCAAAGCCGCGATGTTCTGGATCACTTGGTGGAGAAGACCAGTGAGAGCTCTCACTTGGTGGTGCGGCATGGGCTCGTGAGAGTGATCGCCGACATCCGTGACTCTCCAAGACGCGTGCGCTCCTCCGCTCCCCTGGGGCAGATAAGCCCGCTGTACAGCGGCGGTACAGGGCCCACCATCTTGGCGTTCAGCCCGCCTGAGTTGGTGGACCAGGTGCTGAGCGCGCCCCTCAAAGCTGCCACACCGAAGACCGTTGTGGACGTAGAGAAGATCAGGAATACTCTTGCGGAGATACGCCAGAAGGGCTTTCACGTGGCGCGTGAAGACTTCATGCTGGGAGCTTTTTCCGTTGCTGCACCAATCTTCGATGCCCAGGGGCAATGCAACACGTCGATCTGCGTCGCTGGCCCAATCAGCCGGCTGACGGAAAGCTCTCAGCCGAAACTTGTGGAAGAGGTCATAGGCGCCGCTACGGTCATCTCCCGCCGCCTGGGTCATTAGCCAAGCTGGACATGCG
>CAZVTS010000166.1:0-346 GCA_964630175.1 uncultured bacterium | reverse complement strand
GCAACGCCCCTAAGCAGCAGTTCTGTTCCGGCTGCCAGGTCTTCGGGAGAAGAGTACTCTTCGGGGCAGTGACTTAGACCGTTCTTACTGCGAACGAACACCATCGCAGTAGGGCAGATGCTCTGCATGATCATGGCGTCGTGGCCGCCGCCGCTTGCGAGGGTGCTGTGCAGTACGCCTGAATCCAAGGCGACACGTTCCAGGTGCGAACGCAGTTCGTGGTCGAGCAACACCGGTGCTGTGTACTGCTCCGTGGCCACCTCGCAGCTCAGCCCCCGCGCTTAACTCACAGCACGCATCTCAGCCTTAACGCTCGCAACGGCGCTCAGCAGAGCCACTTCGTCGA
>CAZVTS010000165.1:613-2322 GCA_964630175.1 uncultured bacterium | reverse complement strand
TGCTCGGCGCCACCAACCGCGCCGACGGCGGCGTGTACGGCGTGCCGTTCGCGCTTCAGACCGTTCAGGTGCTCTACAACGTCGACATGTTCGACCGCCTCGGCCTCAGCGAACCGACCACGTGGGCCGAGTTCCTGGCCGTGGGCGACGCCCTGAAGGCTTCGGGCGTCTACGCTCTCGCCAACGGCGGCAAGGAGCCCTGGTCGCTGGAGACGATGTTCGGCGCAGTGGCGCCCACCTTCTACGGCTGCACGCCCTTCTTCGAAGAGATCTCGGCAGGCAGGACCAACTTCCTCGATCCGCGCTTCGAAGCCGGCCTGCAGCGCATGCTCGACCTGCGCCCCTACATGGCCGACAACTTCATGGGCGTCGATTACACCGACATGCAGACCCTCTTCGCCTTCGAACAGGCAGGCATGCTGCTGGGCGGCAGTTACGAGCTTGGCAACATGGCCAGCCTCAACCCCGCCCTCAACATCGGTTCCTTCGCCGTACCCGCCGACGACGCCGGCACGCCCAGCTGCATCAGCTACTACGTGGACGGCTCCTACGGCATCAACGCCAACAGCCCCCACCAGGCAGCGGCGCTGCGGTTCATCGAGTTCCTGGCCAGCCACGAGTACGGCCAACTGTTCACCGACACCCTCCAGCAGATCTCGGCAGTGCCCGGCACCGTCCCCACGAGCAAGCCGCTGGCCGAGATAGTGGAGCTCATGAACGCCGAGGGCACCCCGTACCTCCTCCTCACCTCCTTCCGCTTCGGGCAGCCGAGCGGCTCCACCCTCCTCCAGAACGAGATGCAGGCCGCCATGGCCGGCGACCGCACGCTGGCCGAAGTAGCAGCGAACATCCAGCGCGGCGTGGCGGAGTGGTTCGCCCCGTTCCAGTAGGCATCAGGGAGTCGTGAAGTTGGGGGCGCTGTCCATGAGAGTGCGGCGCCCCCAAACGCTGGCAAGGGACAAGCACGGAGGCGGGAATGCGTAGAAGACGCAGTTGGTGGACTAAGAACAACCACCTCGTCATGTTCCTGGCGCCCGCCATCATCATCTACGGGCTGTTCATGGCCTACCCGCTGGTGTCTTCACTGAGCTATAGCCTCTTCGAGTGGGACGGTTTCCTGCGCAAGGGCTTCGCGGGGCTCAAGAACTTCGGCACGGTGCTAACGCGCTGGCCCTACAACGAGCGCTTCTGGTCGGCCCTCACTCACAACGCCTATTTCTTCGTAGTCACGTTCCTGATACAGACCACCCTCGGCCTCCTCGTGGCCGTGCTCCTGGCCAAGAAGCGCCGGGGTTTCGCGTTCTTCCAGACAGCCTACTTTCTTCCCTACACCCTTTCGCTCGTGGTGGTGGGCTTCCTGTGGCGCATGCTCCTCAACCCAACGTGGGGCGCCCTGGCGCAGGGCCTGAAGCGCATGGACCTCGCCGGTGCGGTGCAGCCCTGGCTGGGTCAGAGCTCCACCGCGCTGACGGCCGTGGTGCTCGTGAACGCCTGGTCGTGGCTCGGTTTCCCGATACTCGTGTTCGTGGCCGCCGTGCAGGCCATCCCTAACGAGTTCAGCGAGGCAGCGTTGGTGGACGGCGCCAACGCCTGGCAGAACTTCCGCTTCGTGACCCTGCCGCTACTGGTGCCCTCGCTCGCCATGGTGACCATCCTGACCTTCATCTGGGATTTCAACGCCTTCGAGCTCGTTTTCGTCATGCAGGGCG
>CAZVTS010000165.1:0-603 GCA_964630175.1 uncultured bacterium | reverse complement strand
CGGGCTCACCCGCGTACGCCACCGACCTGCTCGCCACGCTCTTCTACCGCACAGCCTTCGGCGACCCGACCACCGGGGGCGAACCTGGCCAGATCGGCATCGCGGCCGCCATCGGAGTCCTGATGCTCATCATCATCGGGGTGGTCTCCGTCTTCGGCGTGCGCTTCACCAACAGCAGGCAGACGGAGTACTGACGTGCGAACCCGCAGAGCTTCCACCGTTCTGATCTACGTGTCTCTCGGCGTGATGGCGCTGGTGTTCCTCTACCCCGTCGTGCTGATGGTGCTGACCGCCTTCAAGAGCACTCCCGAGATCTTCAGGAACCCGTTCGGGTTGCCGGAGACGTGGTCGCTGGACAGCTTCCGTAACGTCTGGAAACGCGCCAACTTCGGCATCTACCTGCGGAACAGCGTGCTCATAACCGGCGCGTCGGCCGCACTGCTGCTGGCAACGGCGGCGCCCGCGGCCTACGCCCTCGCGCGCTACACCTTCAGGCTGCGCGGGGTGCTCTTCATCTTCTTCCTGGCCGGCATCATGATCCCCATCCGCCTGGGCATCCTGCCCCTCTACCTCCTCATGCGCTACCTCGGCCTGCCCGACACG
>CAZVTS010000164.1:965-2360 GCA_964630175.1 uncultured bacterium | reverse complement strand
AGCGCTACATTGACACTGTAGAGGTCGGCAGTTCAATCCTGCCCGCGCCTACCAAGCACAGACCCGTCCAGGACGGCAATACAAAGGAAATGGCCCCGCTACGGCGAGGCCATTTCTTCGTTGTGGGGCGCCGATGGGGCGCCGCTTGTCGATTGACGCTAGTTGACAGGTCTGGCTTCCGCCTTCACCGTGGCTTCCAGGAAGGCCACGTGCCGGGCTGCCCAGTCCTCGCTCACATCTGCCGACACGTGCATGTAGGTGTTGGCGGTCTGCTGAATGGTGCTGTGCCCCAGCCACTCGCTGACCACCTTCAGCGGCGTTCCCGAAGCCAGGTGCAGGGTGGCGAAGGTATGCCGGAAGCAGTACAGCGAGAACGTTCCGGTGATCTCCGCCGCGCGCAGGGTGCGGTCCAGTTCGCGGCGCCCGAAAGTCCAAGGCGCCAGCGGGCGACCGTCCTGCGTGGTGAACACGTGGCCGCTGGCGTCTAGCCCGTGCTTGGCCTGCCATGCCCGGTGCTCTAGCAACAACTCGCCCAGCCCGAATAGGGGCAAGGAACGGCGGCTCTTCACGGTCTTGGGCGGCCCCAGAACGAGCTCACCGGTCGCGCCCTGGGTGGCGGCCCGGCTAACCGAGAGCCTGCCAGCCGCAAAGTCGATGTCGTCCCACATAAGGCCACAGGCCTCACCAGGCCGAAGGCCGACGTCAAGCAGCACGCGGTAGAACACGCGGTGGAAGGCGCCATCACTTGCGGCTATGAACCTAGCCCGCTCGTGGGTGCTGAGCGCTCGCTTCTCGACCGACTTGCCCTTCGGCAGCGTGGCCTCGGAAGCCGGGTTGAAGGGGATCATGCCCCACTTCACGGCTTGGGAGAGGGCTTGCGAGAGCGCTCCGTGCGCCATCTGGATTGTGCGGGCGCCCAGCGGCTTGCCCCGCCAGCCGGGGGCATTCTCCGGGGCGGGGAGCTTGCCGGCGTGCATGGTCGCGTACAGCTGGTCGATCTCCCTCAACGTTAGGTCGCTCAGCTTGCGGCGCCCGATGCTCGGGAGCACATACAGGTTCAGGTACCGGCGCCCGTTCGCCAGCGTGCGAGCGGAGATCTTCCCCTCCTTGTGCGCCAGCCACTCCCTGACTAAGTCGGCAACCGTATCCGTAGAGCGAGGCGTGAGCTTGCCGGTGTTCTTCTCCTGCAGCATCTCCACCAGCCGAGCCTCGGCTTGCTTCTTGGTACCGATGACCACCTGGGAGCGCCACCGGCGCTTGCCGTTGGCGTCGCGGCCGATGAACACCTTCAGCTTCCACTTGCGGGGATCGGTGACGTGGCCTAGCAGCTGCCCGCCTCGGCTGCTGGTCCGCCCTTCGACGGGCACGTACCGTTCGGTGCTTTGGGCGCTCCTC
>CAZVTS010000164.1:0-955 GCA_964630175.1 uncultured bacterium | reverse complement strand
AGTCATCGAAGGCGACAACGTCACCAACCAGAACGGACTCGCCGGTGATGTTTCGCAGCGCCACCAGCACACGGCCCACAGTCTCCGCGTTGAGGCTGCGCGCACGCCCGTTCACGAGCCGATACACGGTGCCTTGGGAGAGTCCGGTCGCCTTCACGAGCCGGTATGCCGAGATGTTGTGGCGGGCTAGGAACGGTCGTATCGTCCATCGGATTGGCGCATCGGCCATAGTACCACCTCGTGGTAATACTACCGCGAAACGAGTAACTATACTGACTGGTACTGCTTGCGTTAGTTGCGTCCGATTGCGTTCATTACGCCCAGTGCGCCCTGGATTTCAAACCGCGTCCCTCCTGGATGCCTCGACCGTCTCGGCACTCGCGCTGCCTCCTGGTTGTCTGCGTCGAAGACCATCCACAGGCGCTTGTGCCTGAAGTCGGCAATGAGCCACGCTCCGGCGTAGGCAGGCAGCCACCCCCATCCGAGCCAACTCGCACGCGGGCCTCCAATCCCAATAAGAGCCCCGACCAGAGGCCGGGGGCTGGGTGGCGCTTGGTTGTCGGGTGCTAGGCGGTCAGGTTGGTTTGCCGCCGATGGTGAACGGCGCATGCTGCAGGCGCCCACCGCTGCGCACCCACAGAGTGATGAGGATGGCTGCCGTATAGATCGCCCAGTTCTGAGCGATCAAGATCACGTAGAGAGCGATGATGAGGGCGAAGACAATATGTCGCACTGAACGACGCCACCTAAGAGAAGGCCGCCCCGAAGGGCGGCCAAGGTGCTACGAAGGGCTAGGGGTTTACGGGATGCTTACAGTGGTTGAAGTTCCACCACCGTAGGTCAGCGAAACCACGATGTCACTGCCAGCGGCGTTGGCGGTGACGCCACAAGTCGTAATCGAGAAGCTCGGCTGTGCCGCGCTATAGGCACCGTACACCACACCGTTGGCGCAATC
>CAZVTS010000163.1:0-2399 GCA_964630175.1 uncultured bacterium | reverse complement strand
CGGGCGCCCTGCCGCACGGCCGGGACCAACACGACCTCGGCGAACTGGTGGACGAGGTGCTGGGCAGGTCCGGTTCGGCGCTCAGATCGCGAGGAGCGCACCTCACGCTGGATCTGAGCACGGAGCCCCTGCCTGTGCTGGGGTCCTACGACGAGATCGCGGTGATCTTGGATAACCTCCTGGACAACGCCATCAAGTACACGCCAGGCCCGGAAAAGCGGATAGCGATTCGGGTGGGTCGCAGCGGCAGGTGGGCGAGCCTGAGCGTTGAAGACAACGGCACGGGCATACCCGAGGCCGAGCGTGCCAACGTGACGGAGCGCTTCTACCGCGTGGGCAGCGAACTCACACGCACCACCACCGGAGTGGGCTTAGGCCTCTACCTGGTGCGGCGCGCGGTGGAGGCGCTAGGCGGCCGGTTACGCCTCGATGATGGCGCTCACGGCGGCACATTGGTTACAGTGCTGCTGCCTGTTCAGGCGGTAACCGAGACGAGTATCGGCCTGGGCGCGGCGGGAGCGGCGAGTTGACTGGCACAAGGGTTCTTATCGTGGAAGACGAGGTTTCGCTGGCGGCCGTACTGGCCGACAACCTCGAAGCCGAGGGGCACGAGGTGCAGCACGCGGAGGACGGGCGCTCCGGCGCCGCCGCGTGGCGCGACGAGAAGCCCGACCTTGTGGTGCTGGACGTGATGCTCCCCTACAAGGACGGTTACACGCTGTGCCGCGAGCGGCGCGCGGCGGGCGACGACACCCCGGTGCTGTTCCTGTCGGCCAAGGGCCGGCCAGAGGAGCGCGTCGAGGGCCTGGAGGCCGGCGGCGACGACTACCTGGCCAAGCCGTTCCACCTGCCGGAGTTCCTGCTCCGGGTGCGGCGGTTGCTGGACAGGAGCGGCGCGCTCAAGGCGGCCGATTCCCGCCTCGTGTTCGGCGGCAACATCGTGGACCTTCGGTCCTGGACCGCACGCACGGCCGCGGGTAGCGACGTCACACTGAGCGAGCGCGAGGTAGGGATCCTCAACCTGTTGGCGCGCCGGGCCGGCGAGGTGGTGAGCCGCGACGAGATCCTGGACGATGTGTGGGGCGTGGGCAAGTACCCGAGCAGCCGCACGGTCGACAACTTCGTGGTTCGTCTGAGGCGGCACTTCGAACCCGACCCGAGCAACCCGGTTTACTTCCACACCGTGTGGGGCGTCGGCTACCGGTTCACACCGGAATCAACCAATTAGGAACCGTTCTTACATCGTGACAGTTGTGTGACGCTTGGCAGGCCCTCCGTGGTTAGCCTGCCCTTCATGACACGTGATCCTACCGGCGTGGTGATGCTCAACCTCGGCGGCCCCAAACAGCTCAGCGATGTAGGCCCCTTCCTGGTAGAACTGTTCGCGGACCGCGAGATCATCCAGCTTCCGATGCAGGACTGGCTCGGGCCCTTCATCGCCCGGCGCCGCACCGCCGCCGGGCAGCGCAACTACTCCGACATAGATGGGGGCAGCCCCATCCTGGAATGGACGAACTTGCAGGGCGAAGCCATGTGCGCACGACTAGACGAGCTCTCCCCCACCACCGCTCCTCATAAGCATTACGTGGCGTTCCGCTACGGCGAGCCCTCCAGCGAAACGGCGCTGAAGCAGATGGCGGCCGACGGGGTGAAGCGCGCGGTGGCGTTCACGCAGTACCCACAGTTCAGCTGCGCCACCACCGGCAGCAGCGTCAACGAGCTCTGGCGCGCTGCCAGACGCGTGGGTCTGGCGGACGCGTTCGAGTGGAGCGTCATAGACCGCTGGCCCACGCACGAGCTGTTCATCGAGGCCATGGCAACGACCGTCCGGCAGGGTCTAGCGCAGTTCGCGGAAGAAGACCACGACAAGGTCGTCATCCTCTTCAGCGCGCACAGCCTGCCCATGAGCATCGTGAACAGGGGCGACGCCTACCCGCTGGAGGTGGGCGCAGGCGTGCACGAGGTGCTCAAGCGCCTGGATAGAGAGTACGAGCACCTGCTCAGCTACCAATCCGAGGTCGGGCCGGTGCCATGGCTCGGACCCTCCACCGAATCCGTAATCAAGGAACTGGGCGCCAAGAAACGTAGGCACGTGCTGGTGGTGCCCATAGCGTTCACCTCGGACCACATCGAGACCCTGCATGAGCTGGACATCGAGTACGGCGAGCTGGCAGAGAAGCGCGGCATCACCGAGTACCGGCGCGCGCCGGCCCTGAACGACCTACCGCTGTTCCTGGACGCCCTGGCCGCCATCGTGAACGAGCACCTGGCCAGCGGGGAGGCGTGCACGAGCCAGTACGGTCTGCGCTGCCCGGGCAGCGTGAACCCCCAGTGTCGCAACATCGTGCGGCCGGTTGCGCCCTACCGGCGCACTGCGGTGAGCGCACACCCCGACAACA
>CAZVTS010000162.1:0-2422 GCA_964630175.1 uncultured bacterium | reverse complement strand
GCCGCCGCCGGAGGACAAGCCGTGACGCTGGCGGGCTTGCGGGCGCGTCTGCGTCGGGCTGGTGCGACGGCGGAGGTTGAGGGCAGCCGGCTTGTGGTGACGGGCTATCGCCAGCTGAGTGCGGAGGACCGCGAGGCGGTGCGTGCGATGCGGCGGCTGTTGCGGGAGCAGGCCGAGGAGGCCGTGCCTGCGCAGCCCGAGCGGGCTGTGGTTGGCCAGCGATGCGTCGGTGAGCGTCAAGGCGTGCCGGTGTGGCAACCGCTCTATGCCGACGAACTGCGGGAGTGGAACCCGAGCACGGGCGGGCTGGTGGACACGTTGGCGCGCCTCGGCGGGCTGGTGCGTGAAGTTGCGCGGCCGGTGTCGCAGTGGCCAGCGAAGCGAACGACGCGCGGTGGTGCGCGGTTCAGGAAGTGACGAAGTGAAGGTTCATGCGAGTGGTGGGATTCAGTTCTTTGCGGATTGTCCTTGCGAGCCGTGCCGTGAGTCGTTCTCGCGGCCGGCGCGGGGTGCGAGTGAGAGGAAGGTTGCTATGCGAGTGAGCGAGACGAACAGGAAGAAGTGGGACCCGGCACCGCTTCGTGCGTACGACCGCGCACTGGAGGCGCGGCGGGTGAAGAAGGCCCCGGAGCCCGACCTGAGCAAGGGGCTGCGGCCCTACGACGTGGCGATTGCCCGTCGGCGCGAGATGGCAGGTGCCCGATGAACGCGGCCACCGCTGAGCCACGCTACGGCTATGTGTTTGACGACGTGACCGAGGAGCCGAGAGCGCGAGAGTCAAGCGTTGACAAGCTCAGCCGCTCTGCTGCGCGCCTGCTGAAGCGGCTCGATTCTACTCATGCGGCGGTGCCGGACCCCGGCGACGAGCCGAGGCCGAACGCGCGGCGGAAGCTGGCGGAGCGGAGGCGCGCTCTGTCGTCAGCGCGGGCCGAGCTACACGCGGCTGAGCAGATGGCGCTGGACGTTGAGCGCCGGAGCGCTCCGTGGGTGGCGAGCGAGGCGGCACTGTCGGCCATCGCGGCACGCGCCACGTGCGAGCGGACGAAGGCGTTCATCCTGGGCGAGCTTCATACGGACCTGTTGGTGGATGGTGGGTTCAAGCATCTCGTCACGCTTCAGGCCGAGGCGTTGGGCTTGCCGACGCCCGAACGCTGGCAGCCGTTGCCGACCTTGACGGAGCTTGCCAGCCGTGGGCGTGCGGACATTGACGCAGCCGTGGCGCGGTTGAACGTGGCTGTCTCGGCCGGCGAGCGGCTGTTGTCCGAGTGACATCAGGTGAGGGTGGCGCTCCTTCTAAGCCGTGACCCGACGGCCATACCGGCCGCGTGGCCACCCGGTCGGCGTGCGTGCACGTCGGCTTTCATTCGCGCGGCGGGACGGGTCCGGTGAGGCGCACGCCGTGAGCCGGGCGGCTTGGCTTGATACCTGCCGCCCGGCAGCGCCAGTAAGGTTGTGATGAGCGCGCCGTTCCGGATCGTTGTGGTGAAGCCGTCGCCGTGCGTGGACTGCGGGCCGATGCTGCCTGCCGATGCCGTGTGGCAGTGCTTTCGAGCACGGGAACTCGTGCGGTGCCGGCGCTGCGAGCGGGCCAGCCGGTAGCCGGCCCTACGGCCGGCCCAGCGGCTCGCCAGCAGGCGACCAGCGGCCCAGCTGCCGTGTCTACGCCCGACGAGATGCCGCTACTAGCCAGCCTGCACCGGCCACCAGGGCGACACCGCAAATCTGAACGGCTAGCAGGACGGTATTGACGTTGCCCGGCACGCTTGAGGAGCCAGACTCGAAGAAGGGCGGCGAGAAGAGAAAGCCGTGCCCGAGGTTAAAGCGAACACCGTTCTGGGCCGTGAACGTGTACGGTGGGTATGCAAGCAAAGCCGCAACCGCCAGCCCGCCGAGCGCCACGAACGCGCGTTGGCTGAGGGTCATGCTCGAGCCTTCCAAGCTTCTAGTCGGTAGGTCTCTAAGTCGTTGGGCATGGCCGCGAACTGTACCGCTCCGAAAGTGGTGCCGCAAGCCTATGAGTCCTGGAGCATCGGGGGCGACGGGTCACGGGATATCAACAACGGCGCCCTTTGGTGCTGCCCGTATTTCCCTTTTCAGTTGGCGCTTGAACTCGCGTTCTGCCTCAGTCATGCCCGGTGTGTCCCTGCCGAGGGTGGCGTCAACGAGCAGGCGCTCGTGCCGGTCCAGCAGGTCTTCAGGTGGCGGCTTCTGTTGCTGCTTCACTGGCTTGCGCATGGGGCCTTGCTTCCTCCTTCAACCGTAACCCGACCGTAACCATCCCGGTCAAAACAGGGCCTATTTGGTAGTAGCTGGCGAGAGGCGAAAGTGCGGAATGCCTAGGAAATTCGCAAACTGCCTAACGTTTTCTGAGTCGGCAGTAAAACTGCAAAACCTCCACCCCCGGTTCAAATCCGGGCGGCGC
>CAZVTS010000161.1:0-2442 GCA_964630175.1 uncultured bacterium | reverse complement strand
CTACTCCAACGGCGGCCTCGGCTTCCGCTGCGCGGGCGGTGCGCTGTGAGCGCGGTCACCAGGGAACGCACTACCGGAGGAACCATGACACTTACGGCGGCAACCGACCAGGCCCACGGGGGGAAGCCCCGCACCGGGCGCCTGCTCACACCGCTGCTCGCTCTCCTGGTGACCCTCGTGCTGGCCGGTTGCGGCGCCAAGCCCGATCAGACCGCACACCAGGCAGCCGCCCAGGCAGCCACCCAGGCAGTCGCCCAGAGCAGCACGGCGCAGGCCGTGGACCACTCGGCCCACGCCGATCACGCCGATCACTCCGACCACTCCGACCACTCCGACCACGAGGCTCTCGGCGCCGCGCCGCTGCCCGGAACCTCCATCTACCACCTGGCCACCTCTTTCGTGGACCACCACGAGCGCGCCCTGGCGCTGCCGGACCTGCGCGGCGCACCTTCCGTGTTCGTGATGTTCTACGGCGACTGCACCACCGCCTGCCCGCTGCTGGTGCGCTCGGCCGAGCAGATCGAAGCGGCGTTGCCGGCAGGGCTGCGCGAGGAGACCCAGTTCGTGATGGTGTCTTTCGACACGGAGCGCGATACCCCGCAGAACCTTCTCACCTACGCCCAGGACAAGGGTCTGGACAAGAACAACTGGCACTGGCTGGTGGGAACCCCGCTTCAGACGCGGCAGCTGGCCGCGCTCCTGGGTGTGCAGTACCGGGACGCCGGCAACGGCGTGTTCGCGCACAGCAACCTGGTCACCGTGGTCGACCCGCACGGGGTGCCCACCGCGCGCCTGGAGGGCATAGTCGTGGAGCTGGAGCCGGCCATAGACGCCATCCTGGCGGCAGGCAACGTGGCCAACTAGGCGGAGAGCGCTGCCCAGCCAGGCTGATCTAGAACCGACATCTCCTTAGCGGGGGCCGACACGCATCCGGCCCCCGCCTCCTGTTCACTCGGCCCACTTGGCCACTGTCAGCAGTAGCAACCCGAGCGCCATCGAGATGGCCACGGCTGGGAAGAGGGCGACGTTGCCCACCTGGTCCATGGCCCAACCCACGCTGGCGGGCGCCAGGATGGCCGCCACCGCGCCGAACAGGTAATACATGCCGGTGTAGAAGCCCACTTCCGCCTCTCCGCCCTGGTTAACCACCACCGGGTAGGCAGGTACCAGCACGAAAGCCCAGGAAGCGCCGCCGAGCATGAGCATCACGGTGAGCCAGGTGGGGTCGGTGACGAAGGCGCCGATCGTGAGCCACAGAGCCAACGAGGCCGTGCCGAAACGCATGGTGTTCACGTCACCCAGGCGCTTGACCATGGTGCCGGCCGGGAGCGCCAGCAACACGAAGCCCACTATGGTGGCCCCCATCATGAGGCCGGCCCGCCCGCCGGACAGGCCGAACTCCTCAGTGACGAAGGTGCTGAACTGGGCCTCCAGCGCCGAATAGCCGAAGAAACAGAAGAACACCGCCAGTAACAGGTAGAACACCGGACCCTGACGCGGGTCGAAGACCTTGGCGGACTGCTTGATGAGTCCGAGGAGCAGGGGAGAGTCCTCCTGGATGACGCCCTCCACCACGAAGGGCGGGTGAGCCTGCGAGACGGCGCGCACGGCCACGGCGGCCACTAGCGTCACACCGCCCGCCACCGCGAACGGGATCCAGATGGCCGTGTCTGCCAGTGGCGCCACGAGGAGTAGCGCCAGGGCGCCGCCCACTGCTCCCAGCATGGTTATGACGGCGTTGGCCCACGGCCTGTGGGAGGGCGCCACGTGGTCCGGCATGAGGGCTGCCAGCGGCGCGCGGAACGCCGTCATGGCCAGGAGGAACACGATGTCCACCGCCAGCAAGGTCCAGAGCGACGCGCGCGAGAAAGGCAACACCGCGAACAGCACGGCGGCAAGCGGCATGCTCACCACGAGGAAGGGGAGACGCTTGCCGAGCCGGCCGTCCAACCTGTCCGACAGCGCCCCGATGAGCGGCACGAAGAGCAGGCCGAGCACGTTATCGATGCCCATGATGGCGCCGCGAACACCGCTGGAAGACACGAAATCGCGCAGCAGCAGCGGCATGAAGATGTTGTAGAGCCCCCACGTCACCGACAGGCTGGCGGCGCCGATGCCTAGACCCAGCAGGCCCAGGTTGGACATGCTCCGCTCTCCACCAGCCGGACGCCTCAAGAAGCCGTTCCTGTGTCGGGTTCGGGGTGCCGGGCCGCTTCCTCCTCGGCCTGCGCCAGCTCGTCGGCCACGCGGCGGGAGCGCGCGTAAGCCTCCTCGTCGTCGCGGCGCAGGCGGCGGTCGCGGAACAGCGCCGCGCGTGCCAGCAGCATCATCGTCACCGGCGTCACCACGGGCACGATCGCTATCAGCAGGAGCTCGTGTACCGAGACGCGCTTACCCGTAACGGAGAAGTAGACCAGCGAAGCGAACAGCACGCCGCTCATG
>CAZVTS010000160.1:0-2445 GCA_964630175.1 uncultured bacterium | reverse complement strand
GTTCAGGAACGTCCCTGACGAGACCATTAAGCACCTGCTCTGTGAACGCTTGTGGGTCAAGACTCTTGATGGCCTGCGCGGATACCTGCGCGGCTGCCTGATGCTCTTCGGGGATGGATACGAAGCCAGCGCTAAGCACCAGGCGGTCGATCGCCGTCGGGTGGTTTCTCGCGAGTTCAAGCGCGACGAGGGCGCCGAGCGAAAGACCGCACACGCTCGTGCGGGCGTGACCTCCAGTCGCTAACAGTGGCGCAATTGATTCGACAGCTCCTTGAAATGTGAAGGGTCCTGGCTCAGGCCCATAACCCGGCAAGGCTGGTGCCTTCACGTCGAACTCTTGCCCAAGGGCATCGATCTGCGGGAGCCAAGCACCAGGCCCAGTACCCATCCCGTGCAACAGCACTAAAGACCGCGGGCCCGACTGGCTAGCTTCGACTTCCTGCATGGTGAATTGTAACCAGGCACTGCGCCAACACCAAACTGCAGTTCTATGCGTCCTATCGATCTCCGGTCGTCCCTACCAAGTCAACCGAAGGTCACTCGTGAACGGCAATGTCTACGTAGGCATCAGCTAGTCGAGGCCGCACCGCTCTTAGACTCCAACCCCGCCCACGACCACCAGAACGCGAGCACGGTGGCGAACGAGCCTGCCGACGCGAGGCTCGTGAGCCCTAGGTACGCGTTGTAGTCGGCGACCTCGTCCGGACCTGACGGGAAGCCGGAGGCGAACGTCAGGAGTAGCCCCACGCTGAGTGTGAACAGGAAACCGAGAGCGATGAGCGCAATCAACGTGCGGGTGAACCATGAACGGCGGACCGTGGCGTGGACCACCCCGCCCCGACTGCTCAACCAGAGGCTCGCCAGGCAGCAGACGCCGAGGGCGATGGCGTCCGCACCGAGGGTATCGCTCAAGCGGTGCCACTTCGCCGTCATGCTCCAGGCCCCCACACCGGTGCTGTACGCGATAGCTACCCAGAGCAGGAGGCCCCGCCACCTGAGGGTGCTAACGATCACGAGAGCCAGGAGGGCGGCCATGGCGATCGTGGTGTGCCCGCTCGGGAAGCTGTTGTTCAGGTAGTCGCCGTGCGCTTCCACGAGGTGGGGGCGCGGCAGGATGAACCGCTTGAGAACCTGGCTGATTGCGACACTGGCGACGAGGGCCCCAGGGCCCGCCAGAACGAGGTCGAAGCGACGCCTCACCAGCCCCACGAGTACGAGCAGGGCACCGATGCCGGCGAGCGAGTAGACGGTTATCCGCGACAGCTCCGCCTTCGCGCCCGCCAAGTCGTCCGTCAGGACCTGGTCGGCCCCACGCAGGGCGGCGTTCTCGAGCGCCTGCCCCTGTGGCGTGAGTACGAAGAGACCGTAGCTCAGGGCGAGCACCGCGGCCGAGACGAGCAGTAGGAGCCACCAGCGACGGCGGGCTCGCGACATCGGAAGGGAAGAGGTGGGCAAGGTGGCTGTGGTCAACGCTTATCTCTCCGGAACGTAGGAAGGCGGCGCTTCAGCGGCCTGATGGAAGGCTCAGTTCAGCACTGTGGGCGCTGCCCCGGACGGCGGATTCCTGCGCGGGAACGCTAGGGGCAGCGAATATGCGTGAGCCGAAGTTTACTTCAGATGGTGAGGGTCGTTTCGCTGGCCGAACTGAGGGTCGGACTCCGGCTGACTCGCTTTCACAGCATCTCCAGCGGGCGCTTCCGGGTCGGGGGCGGGAACGCTCTGTTCAGATCGGCGAGATCATCGGTGGTCAACGTCACGTCTAATGCCGCGCGGTTCTCCCGGACATGCGTAGAGTTGGTGGCCTTGGGGATCACCAGCATGTCCGGTTGGCGCAGCAGCCAGGCCAGAGCCACCTGTGCTGGCGTTGAGTCGTGCCGGTTGGCGACGGTGGCAAGCGTGTCGTTACCGAGCATTCGGCCCTGTTCGATAGGTGAGTAGGCCATGACCGGCATCTGCCGTTCGCGGCACCAGGGGAGAAGGTCGAACTCGATACCGCGTCTGGTCAGGTTGTAGAGCACCTGGTTCGTAGCGCAGTCCCCGCCTGAAGGTAACGCAGCCAGCTCCTGCATCTCGTCTGCATCCAGGTTACTTACGCCCCAGTAGCGGATCTGGCCGGCCTCCAGCAGATCAGCGAACCCCGCAAGCGTGTCCGCCAACGGCACGTTTTCGCGCCAGTGCAGCAGGTAGAGGTCTATGCGGTCGGTGCGGAGCCGACGCAGGCTTCGCTCGCAGGCTGCCACCACCTTCTTATGCGAAGCGTGCTGTGGGAGCACCTTGCTCACCAGGAACACCTCGTCGCGCCGGCCAGCCATTGCTTCGGCAACGATCTCTTCTGCACCACCGTCGCCGTACATCTCTGCGGTGTCGATGAGCGTTAGGCCGAGGTCGAGGCCTAGACAATATGGGTTGTGTTTGGGGCCTCCTTTCGCGTAAACCGTGGGTTGC
>CAZVTS010000159.1:0-2471 GCA_964630175.1 uncultured bacterium | reverse complement strand
CAGGCGCGCACGGCCGTGCCGCGCTACTTCGCCGCGTACGAGGAACGCTTCGGTTTGAAAGTGTTCCGGCCCGTGGACGTCATCAGCGTGCGCGACCTGGATGCGGGCTCGACCGCGGAGGGCTTCAGCCTAGTGATCTCCACAGAACGGGGCGACATCGTGACCCGCGGCGTCATCAACGCCACCGGCACCTGGGACGCGCCTTACGTGCCTCATTACCCAGGCGTTGAGCGCTTCAAGGGTCGGCAGCTGCACACCCGCGACTACAAGACGGCGGACGAGTTCGCCGGCCAGCACGTGATAGTGGTGGGCGCAGGTATCTCGGCAATTCAGCTCTTAGACGAGGTTTCCAAGGTAACCACCACCACGTGGGTCACCCGCCGACCGCCAGATTTTCGCGAAGGCCCGTTCGACGACGCCGCCGGCAGGCGCGCCGTGGCGCAGGTGGAGGAGCGCGTGCGCGCCGGGCTTCCGCCCCTGTCCGTGGTGTCCGTGACCGGCCTGCCGGTAACGCCCGCCATAGAGGCCATGCGTGCCCGCGGGGTGCTGGAGCGCAAGCCCATGTTCAGCGAGGTACTGGAGCACGCGGTGAGGTGGGCGGACGGCAGCGTGCAGCACGCAGACGTGATCCTGTGGAACACGGGTTTCCGCAGCAACCTCGATCACCTGGCTCCCCTGCGTCTCCGCGAGGCCTCGGGCGGCATCACCATGACCGGGCGCCTGGCCACGCAGGTGGCCAAGGACCCGCGCGTGCATCTGGTGGGCTACGGTCCTTCCGCGTCCACCATCGGCGCCAACCGAGCCGGTGGGGCCGCAGCCGCCGAGCTCCTGGCGTACCTCGGGTTACCGGCAGTTCGCCTGGTCGACAACACCATCCACCCAGAAGCGAATGCGGAAAATCGAAACTAGCACGCACTCTCTGTCCTTGAGGAAGCCCCGGCATCAGCCGCGGGCCTCAGCCGTACACGAGACACTGTTCACCAGCGGTAGTGCTGCATGTCGCGGATCAACCCTCTGTCGCGGCCGATTCAGGTCCAGCGCTATCACGAGGCCGGCATCGACAGCCATGACAGCCTCCTCCGAGAGGCGCCCTAAGCGCTCGGCCAGCTTCCCGCGGTCCAGCGTGGTCACCTGATGACAGAGCGCAACGGAGTCCTCCAACAAGCCGCCTTCTCCAGCCCTCAACGCCACTGCGGTCGGACCCCGCGACGCCTGACCACGCGATGTACTGAGGGGCAACACTATCAGAGTGCGCCACCCTCCGGCTTGGTTGAAGACATCACGGGAAACCACGATCGCCGGCCGACGGCCAGGCTGCTCGCTTCCGGAACGGGGCACAAGCTCCACCCAGTAGACGTCGCCGCGCCCTACTCCTCTTACCGCAGCCACGTTTCAACACCAGCTTGCTCGAGGGGTGCGTCGAGATCCGACTCTGTACCGGCCATCGCGGCTGCGTACCGCCTCAACTCATCCACCACTTGTTCTCGCCTTGCCCTCTCCACCCACTCCTCTATAGCCGTTCGGGCGAGCGTCGTTGCCGGCGTACCCAGACGTTCAGCCTGCTCTCTTAGCCCTTCATGTAGGTCCGGAGGTAGGGGTACATGGATGTTCTTCCGTCTTCGTGCGTGCATGGTCTACCACGTCCGATGTCATCCAGTTTTGACACCCTAACTGACCGTTAGCGCTATGAACTCGGCGCGCCGAAAGCAGAGCAAAAGGCAACGGGAGCATCGTGACTTCAGAAAACGTGTGCCAGCACACTGCGTGATTCACGAGTGACTGCCACAGCCATGCAGCGCTCAGCCGGCTATCGCGACAGCTCCCGCAACACCTCAGGGTGCCTGACCGCCACTCGAAGCAGAGTCCGCGCCGCCCCCGTCGGCTCCCGCCGCCCCTGCTCCCAGTCCTGCAACGTGCGCGGGGAGACCCCCAGCAACTCGGCGAACTCCCGCTGCGACAACCCCACGTGCGCCCGCGCCGCCGCCACCGGAGAAAGCTCGACCTCCGTCCGACGCGATGCCTCGCCGCGCTTCATTTGTTCCACCGAAGCCAGCAGATCAGCCTGGAACCTCTTCATCTCGTCATCCATCTTCGATACTCCGTTTCAGCCGCGCCAAGAACTCCACCGGCAGGTCGTCGAACTTAGCTTTCGTGTAGGCAATCAGCAACCAGACGGTGCCATCCCGGACGATGTAGTAGATGACCCTCGCCCCGCCCTGCTTCCCACGCCCGCTCGCCGACCAACGGACCTTCCGGCAGCCACCGCTCCCCGGGATGAGGTCGCCCGCCTCCGGGTTCGCGGCGATCCAGGAGATGAACCCTTCACGCTCTCTGTCCGACCAGATCGCGGAGGCGTACTTATCGAACACGTCCGTCTCGGCAACCGTCCGCAACCCACAGTATACGGCAGCGCCGTACATGCTGCAACTGAAACGGTATACCCCATGCAAGCACCTTAGGGACGTCCAGCT
>CAZVTS010000158.1:0-2475 GCA_964630175.1 uncultured bacterium | reverse complement strand
GGCTTCACGTACTTCTACACGCAGATCTCGTTCGACCCGCGCCGGATCAGCGAGAACCTCCGCGAGTACGGCGGCTTTGTGCCCGGCGTCCGCCCAGGCCAGCCCACCACCGATCACCTCACCCGCATCACCACCCGCATCACCCTCTGGGGTGCGCTCTTCCTCGGGCTCGTGAACGCCGTGCCAACCATGCTCGGCTGGATCACCGGCGTACAGGGGCTCCAGTTCGCGCTCTCGGGCACCGGCCTCCTCATCATGGTCGGTGTGGCTCTCGACACCCTGCGTCAGCTCGAATCGCAGCTCATGATGCGCCACTACGAGGGGTTCGTTGCCAAGGGCCGCATCCGTGGGCGTGGGAGGCGGTTCTAAGTGACCTTGGAAGGCAGCGAAGTACTGCTGCTGATGGGCCCGCCGGGCGCCGGCAAGGGCACCCAGGCGGACCGCCTCGCCGCTGCGCGCGGCCTGGTGAAGCTGAGCACCGGTGAACTGCTGCGCGACCACGTGCGGCGCGGCACCGAGCTTGGCCGCGACGCCAAGGTGCTCATGGACGAAGGCGTGCTCGTTTCCGACGAGATCATCATGGGCATGGTCGAGGTGGAGCTTAACAAGCAGACGCCCGTGCGTTCGCTCCTGGACGGCTTCCCGCGCACCACTGGCCAGGCTGACTCGCTCCAGGACCTGCTGGCCGGTTACGGTGCGCAGGTGAACCTGGCCGTAGAGCTGACGGTGGACGAGGACGAGCTCGTGCGCCGGCTCGTGTCGCGCGCTGAGCAGGAAGGGCGCTCCGACGACAACGAGGACACCATCCGCACCCGCATGCGGGTGTACCGCGAACAGACCGCACCGCTGCTGGAGTACTACGGCGCCAAGGGCGTGCTGCGCACCGTGAACGGTGTGGGCACCCTGGACGAGGTAACGGCTCGTATCAGCGAAGTGCTGGCGGTGGAGCTACAGTGATCCTCAAACGCCGAAGCGAGCTGGAGATCATGGCCGAGGCCTCGCGCATCAACCGCGAGGCGCTCGAGGTCGTGGGCGCTCTGGTCGCTCCCGGTGTTACCACCGCCGAGTTGAACGAGGCGGCGGAATCTGCTATCCTCTCACGCGGCGGAAAGCCCAGTTTCAAGGGCTACAACGGCTTTCCCGCCTCGATCTGCGCTTCCCCCAACGAGGTCGTCGTTCACGGTTTCCCGGACGACCGCCCCCTGGAGGAAGGCGACATCATCTCGATCGACATCGGGACGCACTACCGGGGCTACCACGCCGACATGGCGATCACGTACCCCGTCGGTGCCGTCTCCGTCGAAGCTCGCCGCCTGCTCGACGTCACCAGGCAGTCCCTGACTGCCGGCATCGAGAAGGCACAAGCGGGCGCCCGCCTTGGCGATGTTTCCGCGGCCATACAGGACGTCGTCGAAGCGGCTGGTTACTGGGTAGTGAGGGAGTTCGTGGGTCACGGCATCGGTCGCGATTTCCACGAAGGGCCCGAAGTGCCCAACTTCGGTCGTGCCGGAACCGGACCTGTTCTCCGTCCCGGCCTCGTACTGGCGATAGAGCCCATGGTGGCTCAGCGGCGCGCACGCGTCGTCATCGCCGACGACGGCTGGACGGCCTCCACCGAGAACGGATCGCTGGCGGCACATTTCGAGCACACCGTGGCCATTACGGACGAAGGCCCATGGGTGCTGACTGCAGGGAGTGGTGAGGGCGGCAGCCCCGCCGCAGAAGGAGGTGTGCATGGCGCGTAGACGATCGGGTCCCCCCAGGAAGCCACGCGAGCAACGCCAAGAGGAAACGACGCAGGACACTATTCGTACCGAAGGCGTAGTCCTGGAAGCACGTCCCAACACGACCTTCCTGGTCCAGTTGGACGCAGGGCCCGAGATTCTTGCCCACGTAGGTGGCAAGATGCGCCGGCACTACATCCGCATTCTTCCCGGCGACAGAGTCGTCGTCGAGATCAGCACTTACGACCCTGAGAAGGGCCGCATCGTTTACCGCAAGTAGGAGAGAGAGAAGCATGAAAGTCAGGGCTTCAGTTAAACCAATGTGCGACAAGTGCAAGGTAGTGCGCCGGCACGGCCGCGTGTACGTCATCTGCACCGCCAACCCCACCCACAAGCAGAGGCAGGGATAAGCATGGCTCGTATCGCAGGGGTAGACCTGCCGCGCGAGAAGCGCATCGAAGCTGCACTGCCGTATATCTACGGCATCGGCTGGTCCCGGTCGGGCGAGATCCTCGCCAAGGCCGAAGTGGACCCCACCACCCGCGTCAAGGACCTCACGGAAACCGAAGTCTCGCGCCTGCGCGAGGTCGTGGACCGCGACTACAAGGTCGAAGGCGACCTCAGGCGCGAGGTTCAGCTCAACATCAAGCGTCTCATGGACATCGGCTGCTACCGCGGTCTGCGGCACCGCCGCGGCCTGCCCGTGCGCGGCCAGTCCACCAAGACCAACGCCCGCACCCGCAAGGGACCG
>CAZVTS010000157.1:0-2492 GCA_964630175.1 uncultured bacterium | reverse complement strand
GAGACCCGCAGTCCGCTCCTCACGTTCCTCTTCTCGTTCGGTCCGGCACTACTGATGATCGGTCTCTTCCTATGGCTCTCCCGCAGGATGGCTGCCGGCGGCGGCATGGGCGGCCTGGGGAACATGTTCGGGATGGGCAAGAGCCAAGCCACGCGCTACGACATCACGGGCGAGAAGGTCACTTTCGACGACGTTGCCGGCATCGACGAAGCCGAGAACGAGCTGGCCGAGATAGTGGACTTCCTGAAGCAGCCCGAGAAGTACGAGCGGCTCGGCGGCACCGCGCCCAAGGGAGTGCTGCTGGTGGGCCTGCCCGGTACCGGCAAGACTCTGCTTGCCAAAGCGGTCCCTGGGGAGGCCGAGGTGCCGTTCTTCAGCATGAACGCCTCCGAGTTCGTGGAGATGATCGTTGGGGTCGGCGCCAGCCGCGTGCGCGACCTCTTCAAGGAGGCCCGCGCGGCGGCTCCGTCCATCATCTTCATAGACGAGCTGGACGCCATAGGCCGCAAGCGCGGCCAGGCCATCTTCAGTGGTGGCAGCAGCGAGCAGGAACAGACCCTCAACCAGATCCTCACCGAGATGGACGGCTTCAGCACCAAGGAGGGCGTGATCGTGCTGGCCGCCACCAACATGCCCGAGGTGCTGGACCCTGCGCTGCTACGCGCGGGGCGCTTCGACCGCCGCGTTACCGTGCAGCCACCAGACAAGCTCGGCCGCAAGGCCATCCTCGAGGTGCACACGCGCAACGTGCCGCTGGGGCCAGACGTGGACCTGCTGGCCGTGGCCGGCATGACGCCTGGTCTGGTAGGCGCGGACCTACGCAACCTCGTGAACGAGGCCGCCATCCTGGCAGCTCGCAACGGGCAGGACTACATAACCCAGTCGGACTTCGCGGATTCCCTGGAGAAGATCATCTTGGGGCCGGAACGCAAGCTCCTTCTGAAGCGCGAGGACCGCGAACGGGTTGCCTACCACGAGTCTGGGCACGCTATCCTCGGCCTGGTGGTGCCCGGCGCCGACCCGGTGTCTCGCGTCACCATCACCCCGCGCGGGCAGTCGCTGGGCGTGACGTACCAGCGCCCGGAAGACGACCGCTACAACTACTCGGAGGCCTACCTGCGCGGCCGCATAGTGGGCGCGCTCGGTGGCCGCGCAGCCGAGGAACTGGTGTACGGGGACCGCACCACAGGCGCGGAGAACGACCTGCAGCAGGTGACCAGCATGGCGCAAGGGATGGTCACGAGGTGGGGCATGAGCGAAGCAATCGGACCCGTTGCCCTGGCTCCCGAGGGCGGCCAGTACCTCGGCGGCCCACAGTCGGGTGTGGCCCAGGGCTTTAGCCAGGCCACCATGGAGGCCGTAGACAAGGCCACCAGACAGATCATCGAGGAGTGCTACGAAGAAGCGCTGCGCCTCCTAACCAAGCACCGCACCGAGCTGAACAAGCTGGCGGCGGCACTGATGGAGCACGAATCGTTGGACGAGCAGGAAGTGCTGGACGCCACCGGCATACCCAGCCAGGTGGAGCACCGCGACCTGCCCCAGAGCCGACCCGCGGGAAGCTAAGACTCGGAAAGTAGCTTCCTCTCACTGGATAGCGCGCTGCTGGCAACGCCATGGAACATGCGCTGCTCTCGACGCGCTGTAAGTATGCGTGGCTTGATCAGCAACCAAGGCCAATCCCTAAGCAGGACTAGGTGCCCAGATATCATTTAGACTAGACTAAACTAAGTCCAGATTGGAGGCCGCCTTGAAGCAAGAGGTCATCAACGTCCACGAGGCCAAAACCCACCTATCGAAGTTGCTCGATCGCGCGCATGCGGGCGAGGAGATAATCCTTGCCAAGGCGGGCAAGCCATACGCGCGCCTCGTCCCGCTGGCGCTTGAGACGCGGGCCGAGCCAACCCTCGGGCGGCTGGCAAACACGGTGGCCCCGATCGACGATTCGGTGTTCTTCGATCCGTTGCCGGAGGAAGAACTCGCTGCTTGGGAAGACGCTGAAGTACCTTGAGGTTGCTTCTCGATACGCACGCGTTCGTTTGGGCGATCCTCTCTCCCGAGAAAATCTCGCCTTCGGCGTCGAGAGCCATGAAGTCTACGTCGAATGAGGTCTTCGTCAGCAGCGCCACCGCGTGGGAACTGGCAACCAAGTACCGGATCGGAAAACTCCCTCAGGCCGCAAGACTACTGGAAGATTTCGAGTCGCTAATCGAGGATCTGGTCGCTAGCCATCTACCCATCACGGCCGATCACGCGCTTAGTGCTGGCCTCTTGCCTGGTGCGCACAGGGATCCGTTCGACCGGATGCTCGCTGCTCAGTCACAGTTGGAGGGTCTGCACCTGATAACGCGCGACCCAGCCTTCGGCGCCTTCGATGTTCGCGTTGTCTGGTGATCCATACGAGAGCACAGTCTGCCACTACCAAGAACATGGGTCCGGTACTATGGCGCCATGCGGAGCCCGTTCCTGGTCGAGCCCGAACAAGGCTTCAG
>CAZVTS010000156.1:0-2510 GCA_964630175.1 uncultured bacterium | reverse complement strand
CGATGTAGAACTCATGGTCAACCTCGGGGTAACCCTCCTTGGGTTCCACGATGATCAAGCCGTACATGCCGTTGGCGATGTGCATGCCTACCGGAGCGGTGGCGCAGTGGTAGATGTAGACGCCCGGGTTGAGCGCGGTGAAGGAGAAGGTGGCCTCCTGCCCAGGGGAGATGAGCGTGGCTTCCGCGCCGCCGCCCTGACCGTTCACGGAGTGAAGGTCGATGTTGTGCGGCATCATGCTGCTGGGGTGGTTCTGCAGCGTGAAGGTTACGTAGTCGCCGTGGCGCACGCGGAGCATGGGTCCGGGGACGGTGCCGCCGAAGGTCCAGAACATGTACTCCACGCCGGGGGCGATCTCCTGGACTTCCTCGATGACTTCGAGCTCCACCATCACGTGCGCACGGTAATCGCGGTTCACGGGGGGAACCACGTTGGGGGCGAAGCCGAGCTCGCCTATCACCACAGGCAGGTCTTCAACCGGGATGCTGTCTTCGGGGTCGGACAGGGCCACCTTGGCGAGGGTGGGCTGGTTGATGGTGAGGTCGTGGGCGTGGCTGTCCGCGCCTGCGTGGGCGTCGGCTGGGGCACGGTTGCCGTAAAGGGCAACCGCCACCGCAACGGCAACGAACGCAGCGGCTGCGATGAAGATGATGCTAAGGGGCATCGTTCCGTTGGATCTACGCATCTGATTCTTCCTCCTGGGCCCGTTGGGGGGAGCGGGCGCCTGATCTCTTAGCGGGTCTCCAGGCACTAACCTGGACATCTGACTCCAAGTTACGGATTCGAGGGGGTCTCGCTCAAGGACAGAAGTCCCGCGGAGCAGTGCCGTGCCAGATGTGAGATTCGTCGCGCCACATGCAAGAAACGCACCTTCGGAAAGGCGTCAAAAAGGTGGACAAAACTCTCTAGGTTTCTTGCTACTCTAGGTACGTGGCCGATCCGAACATCAACTCTACGCACCGAACTTTGCTGAGGCGCGAAGAGAGCTACGCCATACACGCGCTCGTTTATGCGGCGGAGAACCCCGGCAGTTCGGCGGCGCAGATCGCCCGGGACCTCCAGATGCCGCCGGCGTTCCTCGCGAAGGTGCTGAGACGTCTGGCGCAGGTGGGTTACGTGGAGAACCGCCAGGGGCGGAACGGCGGAGTCACGCTGACGGTGGACCCGGCCGCCCTCACGTTGTTGGACATCATCCAGGCCATCTCCGGTCCGGTGATACTGGACACCTGCCAGACCAAGGCGCGCTGCGCCACCCAGCAGCGCAAGGGTTACTGCCGCGTGAACGTGTGCTGGGTGAACACCACCCTGGCCATTCACGACGCGCTGAGCGCCGTCAAGCTCGTCACGCTCATCGACAAGCCCCGCGTGCCGCGGGTGGCACAAGTGAACGTCGACGCGGTCGGAGCCACCAGGCAGCCCTGAGCGCTGCCGCACCTGAACCGCCGCCGGAGCAGGCTGGCCGGCCGGAACACAACCGAAAGGAAGGCGCCCACCGGCTGTCGGTGAGCGCCTTCTTCGTTACGGGCTTGAGTTCAGGTGTTGCCTGGTCTGGTCAGTTGGCCGGTACGCGGCAGCGGATCTCGTAGTTCCACACGGTGCGGGGGTTGGGGCCCAGCACCGTCACGAGGAACTCGTCGCCAACGGCGCTGTTCTTGGTGAATATGCCTTCCTGGCTGCCCACGGGGCCGCCGACTACGCCGCCCGGGTACATCGGGTCGCCGTCGTACTGCGCGTGGCCCACGAAGCCGGTCTGGAACGTGATCTCTTCGACCGGGTACTCGACGATGATGTTGTCCGGGATGCCGATGGTGTCCCACTTGAGGTCGATCAGGGCGCCGTCGGGCACGCTGCTGAGGTCCCAGATGTCCATGTGTACGCCTGCGCCGCCGCTCTTGGCAGGCACCCAACCCTCGCAGCTGCCCAGGTCAAGTTCGCGCACCGGGTCCGTGTCGATGGCGATGATGGCGCGGCTCGCGGCCATGACCTCGCCTTGCGACGCGTCCGTCGGGTGGGTGGGCTTGGCGACCGAGGCCATCAGGGCGTAGGTGCCGGCCTCCCCGAACGTGTGGTTCACGGAGTGGGTGGCCACACCATCACGCACGGCCACGGAAGCGCTCGAGGGCGTCGCGCCGGTGATGGTCCAGGCGAACGAGACTATGCGGACGTTGGCGGGGATGCCACGCGCGACCATGGTGAAGGTGTACTGCTCGCCCACGCTGCCGTCCATGATGGTGCGAGGCGAGATCTCGAAGGACACGACGCCATCTGGGTTGGGGTCGCGGTCGGTGGCCTCCTCCAGGGGGGCGATACCGGTACCGCACGCTGCCAATACCAGTGCCGCTACCGAAGCACTTAGAAACAAGAGTTCACGCCTTATGCGTGCAGTACACACTTTATAGACCGTCGCCTCTTACGGATTTCATAGTTCAGCAAGTAAGAAACTCGTCATAACGGTAGATGGCGTCCCGTATCGTCTGTAAATTGGATGGCTCTGCGATTTTCTCGTGAGA
>CAZVTS010000155.1:0-2550 GCA_964630175.1 uncultured bacterium | reverse complement strand
TCGCCGCCGTCGCGGCCGACGCCTGAGTTCTTCATGCCCCCGAACGGAGTTGGCAAGTGCCGGACGCTGTGGGAGCTCACATGGATCATGCCTGCCTCCAGCCGATCCGTCACGCGCAGGGCGCGTTCCAGGTCGTTCGTCCAGAGGTAAGCGGACAAGCCGTACTGCACGTCGTTGGCGAGGCGGATCGCCTCAGCCTCGTCCTTGAAGGGGATGGCTGTGAGGACCGGGCCGAATATCTCTTCTTGGGCGATGCGCATGTCGTTGTTGGCGTTGACGAACAGAGTGGGGCTCACGAAGCAGCCCTCAGTGCCAAGCTTCTCGCCGCCGGCAGCGATGGTGGCGCCCTCCTGCCGGGCGAGTTCGATGTACGAGAGGACCTTCGCCTCGTGTTCAGGGTGGATCAGCGGGCCGACGACCGTTTCTGGGTCTAAGGGGTGGCCGACACGGATGTTGCGGGCCTTCTCGGCGACGAGGTCAACTACCTCGTCGTAGATCCCAGCCTCGACCAGCAGGCGTGAAGACGACGTGCAGCGCTGACCGTTGAGGGAGTAGATCATGAAGACGGCGCCATCGACGGCACGATCGATGTCGGCGTCGGCGAAGACGATACACGGGTTCTTACCACCAAGCTCGAAGTGCACGCGCTTGAGGGTAGGGGCGCCCTGCGCCATGATGCGGGCTCCCGTCACGCTCTCGCCAACGAAGGCGATGGCTTTGATGCCGCGGTGTTCCGTGAGTGGCCGCCCAGCCTCATGGCCCAGGCCGTTCACGAGGTTCAGAACGCCTGGAGGAAGCCCTGCGGCTTCGGCGATCTGGACCAGTAGGTTAGCTGAGAGAGGGGAGAACTCGGCGGGCCTGTGCACCACGGTGCAGCCGCTGGCCAAGGCTGGAGCGATCTTCCAGGTAGACAGCATGAACGGTGTGTTCCACGGGGTGATGATTCCCACCGGACCGATGGGTCTACGTGAGGTGATGTTCACCTGGCCGGGTGCCCGTAGTGAGTAACCGTCGCGTGCCTGCACGGCCTGATCCGCGAAGAAGCGGAAGTTCTCCGCGCCGCGAATGGCCGCTTGGGCCATGAAGCGTAGGGCCTGACCCGTGTCCGACGATTCGACCAGCGCGATCTCCTCTGCGCGGGCCTCGATGCCGTCAGCCACAGCGTGCAGGATGTCGCGGCGCTTGTCTCCCGGCAGGTTGGCCCATGCGGGGAAGGCGGCCGTTGCGGCGGCAACAGCGGCATCGATGTCCTCTTGCCTGCTGCGCGCCACCGAAGCGATCACTGATCCGTCCACCGGGGAGAGCGACTCGAACCAGGCACCACCAAGAGCTGGCGTGGGTTTGCCGTCGATATGGTTCAGCACGCCTTGCGCGCGGAACCGAGAGAGATGCTCTTCCGCCCGGGCGATGTTGTCCGCTAGCACCGTCATGCCGATCCCTCGCCTTTCACGCTCGTTCCGCCCTTTAGGCGTCCGTGCATAGGGTTTTCTTTCCAGCTCAGTTCTGGGACCAGTTCCAGGATGTTGAGGGAGAGGGCGAAGTGCTCCCCGGAAAGCGGTCCGGAGAGCGCTTCCTTGACCGCGCGGAAGACCGCGTCTCCAGCGGCTCTGAGGTCTTCTTTGGAACGCCCTGCGCCGACAGAGAGCGTGAGTGCCATGAACTCGTTTCGCTCATCGTCGTCCGCGACGATGTAATGGTCGGGTGTGTACGCACGCACGCGCACGCCAGCGACGGGAAACAGCGGGTTGTCGACCAAGGCTCTGTGCGCCACAGCGCACACGGCGGCCACGTCTACCTGGCTGGCCAACCCCTGGGAATACTCGATCACAAGATGTGGCACTGGGGGGTTCTTTCTGAAGCTGAGTTCAGGCGGCTCGATCTGTGCACGCCGTCCTCCTCGGGCTGGGAGTGTGGTGACGCAGGGCGCCTGTGGGCGCTCATCACATCACACTTGATTCAGCCTGGACTATCACTTAACACGTTAATGGTCTGGTGGTGCCTTGTCAAGATTCCGTGTTGCCTCGGCGCTTCACGAGCCGTGAGCCAGAGGTCGTTGGCTCAGTACGCTTCGCGGATGCTGAGCGGCAGGAGGGTACTGGGTTCGATAGCCACCTCATCAATCACGGTTGTTCGTGGCCGTGATTGGTGAACAACTCACAAGAGCGGAGGCCACGCTGCAAGGTGTTACGCCAGCCAACGGGTGGCAAGAAGCACGCTGCCGAATGCGAGCTGCTGGAGCATGAGTCTTGCGTGCTGCTTCGACGCGCAAGCTACTGCCGCGACAGAGCAGTGTTGGAGGTGTGGCGGAGGAGCAATCTCCATCCGAGCCTAAGTCGGCTTCACGAGCCTACCGTCCACAAGTACCTGCTGAACCTTCCTCAGGTTGGCTATATCGCTAGTCGGGTCGCGACCCACCACTATCATGTCTGCACGCATTCCCGGCGCAATCGTGCCGATGTCGGGCACCCCTAGGATCTGGGCGTTCACGCTGGTCGCCATGCGGCGGCTCGGCCGGCAGGGCGATCGGCTGGTCGGCGCGGGCCGTGAAAT
>CAZVTS010000154.1:0-2621 GCA_964630175.1 uncultured bacterium | reverse complement strand
GTCGTCCTGCCCCATGGTAGCGGTGACGCTTCCGCCCACCCGTCGCCGGCTCATGCGGTTCGCGGCTCCTGCTGCTACGTGCGCTTCAAGATGCAACAGGGCAAGCCGGCCGTCACGTTCATGAACCGCGAAACGGTCACGATCACTTCCGTGCAGCCCGCCTTTGGCTTGAACGCCGCGTCGCGCTTGAATAGGTCGAGCTTGCACACGAGGGCGGTCGCCGCCTTGTCGACGCCACTTCCCAACCACACGTTGTTGCCAGAAGCGTCGCCCACGGTCGTCCCGGCCAGGTAACCGTAAACCAGCGGGTAGATCGACTCCATGAGTTGCGGGGTCGGCGCGCCGTAAGGAAAGTCGACAAGGGTGGCGCCGATGTGGACAAGCGTGTCGCGCCTTGACGACAACGCCCTTGTAGCCGGTAGCGGCGACGTCTTAGCCGACATGGGCCGGCCTGACCCGGGGGCGCCGCCTCACGGCGCGCCTCGCGGGCCGGAACTAGAGGGACCGAGGTGCCCGGCTGGACGGCGGCGGCGCTCAGCCGGGCACGGCTCCTTTCGCCTGAAGCGCGGAGTGTCCGCCGGTTTCACCTGCGGACACTTGACGGGCCTCGTCGCTGCTCTGGGTTACCGTTTCCACATCAACATCGAGAGCGAGGACGGCTCCGGTGAGCACGGTCGGGTGCCGCCCTGTCGCTGAGCGCTCCGAAGCCCAACCGCGGCTGGGATTCAGCAGCGGACACAGGCTAAGCGAGGAACCGTCGCGCGCCTTCACCCCTGTGGGGGCGGCGGCGTTTTCATGGGGTCCGGGGGGGCGGCTGCCGCGTTCTGGCCGTCAGCTCGCGGCAGCCGGGCGCTCACCAGCCCTGGCGGGCCAGAAGCTGGTCCTCCGCGAGCGACTCCATGCCGATGCCGACCATGGCTTCACCCAGGTTCTTGGAGAGTTCGGCGAGGGTGGCGGGGTCGTCGTGGTGCCTGACGGCTTCGACGATGGCCACGGCGCGCCGCTCCCAGGCTCGCTCGCGGCGGCGCGCATCGGATTCGCTAGCGGCCGCCTTGAAGATGCCGGAGCCCACGAACACGCCGTCGACGCCAAGCTGCATCATCAACGCGGCGTCGGCGGGGGTGGCCACGCCGCCGGCCGCGAAGTTCGGCACCGGCAGCTTGCCGTGCTCGTGGACGTAGCGCACGAGTTCGTAGGGGGCGCCGTGCTCCTTGGCGTAGCCCATGAGCTGCTCGCTGGCCATGGCCCGCAGGGCGCGGATCTCGCCCATGACGCTGCGAGCGTGACGCACGGCCTCCACCACGTTGCCGGTGCCAGCCTCGCCCTTGGTGCGGATCATGGCGGCGCCCTCGCCGATGCGCCTAAGCGCCTCACCGATGTCGGTGGCGCCGCACACGAACGGAACCTCGAAGGTGCGCTTGTCGATGTGGAAGGCGTCGTCGGCTGGGGTGAGGACCTCGGACTCGTCTATGAAGTCGACGCCGAGGGCCTCGAGTATCCGGGCCTCGACGAAGTGGCCGATGCGCACCTTGGCCATCACCGGGATCGACACGGCGGCAATGATCTGTTCGATCAGGCCGGGGTCGGACATGCGTGCCACGCCGCCCTGGGCGCGGATGTCGGCGGGGACGCGCTCCAGCGCCATCACCGCCACGGCGCCCGTCTGCTCGGCGATGCGCGCCTGCTCGGGGGTGACGACGTCCATGATCACGCCGCCCTTGAACGATTCCGTCAGTTTCGCGTCAACCGCGTGCGCGTTGGCGGTCGCACGCGTCGCGATTCCCGCCCGGTTGGGGTATCGGCGACGGGCGCTCGCTCGGCCGGCGTGGACGCCCTTAGGCCGACGCGACCAGGGCTCGTCATCGCGCTGGGGGCGCACGGGTCCCGGCCCCCTCGCCACCGCGCGGGCGACGCTCCCACGTGGCACATAAGCATGGGCTCGCCGTCGGCCTTTCGGGCCGACGCGGGCAGAAAGGGAGCTGAACTTCTATGAGCGTGCGCCACATGCACCGGCACTTCGCTTGGGCCATCGCGACGGTCGCGCTGGTAGCCGTCCTCTTCACGCGCGAGTCACTACCGATCTGGCTCCCGCTCGCCCTACTGGCCTTCTGCCCGTTCTCCGTGCTGCTCATGATGCGAGAGGCGGGTGCTCTTGACGAGCGGCTGGCCGAACGGCCGCCGGCCGAGGCCCAGGTGGGGGAAGGCGCCGATGGGAACTCGCGGTGGGGGCGTGGCCCAACCTAGGTACCACCGCCGCGCCCGGCTGGGCTCGGCGTTGTGGGGCGGCGGCCAGCACGCGCATCCTAGGGGCCCGAGCCGCTTTGGGACCGCACATACGTCTCTTCGGGGTCGCCTACAGCGTGCCAGCCAGGTCTCCAGTTGGCCGTTCAGGTCTTCGACGGTGGTGAAGGAGCGGCCGGCGAGGAAGGAGCGCTTGACGTACTTAACGCCACTCTCCACCTTCCCCTTCACCCGCGGCCAGTAGGGCGGCGAGGCCAGCGGCAGCACCACGTAATGCTCGCAGAAGAAGTCGAGGAACGCCCGGTTGAACCGGACCTCCTCGCCCAGGACGTGCCTGTCCACCGCCTAGCGCATGTTGTCGACCAGCAACTCCTTGGGTG
>CAZVTS010000153.1:0-2675 GCA_964630175.1 uncultured bacterium | reverse complement strand
TTCGTTGACGAACTGCTGGACGGCCAGCCGGACGCCCCCACCTACTTCGGCCGCATGAAGCGCCACAACCGCGCCGGACCGGCCGTTCTCGGTGAGAGACCTGAGCTCGCCGAGCTCACGGCGGACGACCTGCGGGGCCGCATAAACCGCGACCTGGTGTTCATAGACACGCGGTCCACGCGAGAGCAGTGGGAAGCTTCCGTGCCGGGCGCCCTGGCCATCCCCGGCGGCAACTCCTTCGCCACCTACGCTGCCTGGGTCATAGACCCGGAAGTGGAGGAGAGACCCATCGTGGTGCTGGCTTCCAACGAGCGGCACGCGGCGCAACTCCGCGACCGTCTCGGTTACGTGGGCATAGACAACGTGACCGGCTACGTCACTTCGCTGGCCGGGTTCGACCTGGCGCCGCTCACCCTCGTGGAGCCTGCGGAACTGGAGAGCATGGACGGCGCCCAGGTGCTGGACGTGCGCGCGGCCACGGAGTACGCGGTCGGGCACATCCCAGGCGCGCGGCAACTGCACGGCGGGCGCGTGCTCAAGAACCTGAGCACGCTGCCGCGCGGTGGCACGCTGGTGCTCACCTGCCAGAGCGGCGGCCGCTCGCTGGCGGTGGCCAGCGCCCTGCGCAACCGCGGCTTCGGCAACGTAGCCGAGCTGGCCGGGAGCTACGACGCGTGGCTCGCGTACCGGCACGGACTCGAGGCCGCGGCAGGAACGGTGCAGGGATGATCCCGAACGGTCACGCCGAGATAACGGCCGAGGAGCTTCTGGAGTGGCAGGCGCGAGGGGCGAAGGTGGTGGACGTGCGCGAGGAGTTCGAGCTGCTGAACGGCGTGATCCCCGGTGCCATCAGTCTGCCGCTCAGCCGTTTCATGGCCGGCCTGGAGGAACTGAAGCAGGGTCCCGTGGTGTTCGTTTGCGTCACTGGCACGCGGTCCCGTGAGGCCGCCGCCTTCGTGGCCCGGCAGGGCTACGGGCACGAGGTGGCCAACTACACGGGCGGCATGACGGAGTGGCGCGCGGCCGGACGCGCGGTGTCGGCCCGCTAACGCCGAGCTGGCGTACCCGGCCTATGGCTCGCGCGGCACGACCAGGTACGGTTCGCCGTAGTGGTACACGTCGCCCGCTGGCATGACAGCCTCTGAGGTCACCGGCAGCGTGTACTCGTCTGCGAGTGCCATCACCACCTCGTAGCCAAGGTCGGCGAGGCTAGCGAGGGTCATGCGCGAGACGGGGTCGGGGTTGGTGGCGGCCTCGGACAGGCGGGTGGTGGGGGTCATCATCTCGTTACCGAACCTGGATTCCTGCCAATGACCGCAGGTGGGGTCCGTGGGCGGTTCGCCCTCGCCGCCGAGCAGAAGGTACTCCGCTACACCGCCCGCACCCTTGTAGGTGCGCGGCAGGCCAGGGTCCAGGCTGGAATCCAAGCAGTGTGCCGTGCCTGGACGCAGCAGATCCTCACCGCGCATCCGCCACAGTGGGCCTACTCCCAGTATGTGCCCCAGCTCATGGGTCATCACCTGCGTGAGCGTGGCCGTGCTGGTCATCGATCCGAGGTTGGCATCGTTGACCATGACGAAACCGTAGTTCGGCAGGCGGCCGTTCCAGTAGCAAGGCCCGCCACGCCCGAGAAGGCTGGAGTCTTCGTAGAACGAGCGTATGAAGACCAGCAGGCCACCGAAGAGGTCCACGTCCCCTAGTTCAGGGCTGATGACCCCGCCTCCTACGCCGCTGATGGAGGCTAGGCAGGAGTCGCGTATGGCTGGCGGCATCTCGCTGTTGGGCGGGATGGCGCCCACGACGAGTTGCTCCCAACGGTCGGCCGCAGCCCGGATCATGCCCTGCTGCTCGGGGGTGAACGCGCCCTCCTCGAACACGAGAGTGATGCTGAAAGCGGACTCAGCGAGCACGGTGTACGAGAGGCTCGTTTCGTCCTCGCCGCCCCTGCCCGTTACTACCAGCCGCACCGTATACACTCCGGCGGCCTCGAAGCGGTAGGTGAGTTCTGAACCTGTGCCTGCTGGTGCGCCGTCCACGAACCACTGGTAAGTCTGTACGTCACCCGTGCTGTCAGTTGCGTCAAAGGTGATGGTAGCAGGCGCTACGACGGTGCCGCTTTGCGGGTCGGCGGTTATGACGGCGGTCGGCGGCGGCTGGAACGGGTTGGGGATGCCTAGTTCGTTGCAGGCGGAAACGAGGAGCAGTAGCGGCAGTACGAGTGGGAACCACTTGCGAGCAGTCGACGGCATGAGGTGCCCCCTTCTTTTGAGTGGGGTTCACTGTAGCCGCTCGTGCCGTGTGAGCGTGGCCACTTCTGCTCGCGCCGTGCGAGTCAGAGCTGCTGGGCCGCCTTCACCGCCTGCGAGTGGAGCTTGAGCAGCGGCTCCATGGATTCGCGTGGGCTCCGGCCCATGCCGCACTCCGTTGCAACGCCGAAGGCGGGCACGGCGCTGGCGGCGGCTTTGATGCGGCGTGTTGCGCCTTCCACACCGTCCTCGCGGTGGAGCAGGCCCAGGTAGAGCTTGGTGCCTTCGGGCAAGCGGAGGTCCTTCAGGGGCGCGAAGTAAGCCGCGTCGTCCCTCTCGATGGGGACCGGCATGTGAACGAAGTCCACGTGCCTCTTCACGCGCTCGAACAGGGCGTTCGCCACGCGGGTGAGGTTGGTGGCGTCCTTG
>CAZVTS010000152.1:0-2679 GCA_964630175.1 uncultured bacterium | reverse complement strand
AGGAGCTGGGCGCCGAGTGGTACCGCGGCACGGCCGACGCGATCTACCAGAACCTTCACCTGGTGGAGAACCACCACGCAGACCTGGTGGCCATCTTCTCGGGCGATCACATCTACAAGATGGACATCAGCCACATGATCGAGTACCACCTGGACAACGACGCGGACGTGACGATAGCCGCCTACCCCACCCCGCTGGAGGACGGCCAGCGCTTCGGGGTCCTGCAGGTGGACGACGACTGGCGCATAACCGAGTTCCAGGAGAAACCGGACGAACCCAGGGCCATACCCGGTCGCAGCACGCACTGCCTGGCCAGCATGGGCAACTACGTGTTCCGCACGGAGGCGCTCATGCAGATGCTGCATGACGACGCCGCGCGCACCGATTCGGAGCACGATTTCGGCAAGAACGTGCTGCCCCGCGCGCTGGAAGACGGCCGGCGCCTCTACGCCTACGACTTCGCGCGTAACCCCATCCCGGGTCAGGAGGGCCCCAACACCTACTGGCGGGACGTGGGCACGCTGGATTCGTACTGGGAGGCCAACCTCGACCTGGTGGCCGTGGAGCCCGAGTTCGACCTCTACAACGAGGAGTGGCCCCTGCGCACGTCGGCAGAGTTCTCCGCCCCTGCCAAGTTCGTTCACGAGGAGGACGGGCGGCGCGGGCAGGCGTTCAACTCGCTGCTGGCGGGCGGGGTCATCATCTCCGGCGCCACGGTGAGGCGCTCGCTGGCGTTCCGGCGCGTGCGCGTGAACTCGTACGCGCTCGTGGAGAACTCCGTGCTGTTCGACAACGTGCGCATCGGCCGGCACGCGGTGGTGCGCAACGCGATCATCGACAAGAACGTGGTGGTGCCCGAGGGCGAGGAGATCGGCGTGGACCTCATGCACGACCGGCTGCGCGGCCTGGTGGTGAGCCCGAGCGGTCTGGTGACGGTGCCGAAGGGCTACAAGTTCGAGTAGTCTCGCGTGACCGCCCCAGCGTGAAGGCGCATTAACGTAGCGTTCTACCTAATACAGCCGCGGCTCATACAGCGGTGATACCCTTCTAAGGATAGTTAGGTTCGGGGGAAGTGCCTAGGCGCTACTTTCGTGCTATCCGCGGCGCAGCCCGCCGCCTGGAGCCTGGAGGCCTTCGTTGAGACGATCGTTCAACCCCTGGCTGGTCGTGATGCTGCTGATCCTCGGCATCTTCGTGTTCAACCAGTTCAACTCGAACGGCGCCACGCGCGACATAAACTACTCCACCTTCACCGAGCTGGTGGCGGATGGCAAGGTCACCAGTGTCGTGGTGGACCGCAGCAGCGGTGTCATCACCGGCGAACTGAGTACCGAGACACAGGTCACCATCCAGGGCGACCCGCAGACCATACGCAGCTTCCGCACTACCGCCATCCTCACGGATTCGCTGCTGGAAGAGATGCGCGGCAACATCGACGCCGTAACCATCCGTAACCCGCCGCAGTGGACGGGCCTTCTGATCACGTTCCTGCCCATCATCGTGCTCGTGGCACTCTTCTGGTTCGTGTTCATGCGGGCGCAGGGCGGTCCCAACCAGGTCATGCAGTTCGGCCAGTCCAAGGCCAAGACCTTCGGCCGCGAGAACAAGGTCAACACCACGTTCACGGACGTGGCGGGTCACAAGGAGGCCAAGCAGGAACTCATCGAGGTGGTGGATTTCCTCAAGACCCCTCAGAAGTACCTGCGCATAGGCGCCGAGATCCCCAAGGGCGTGCTGCTGGTGGGCCCGCCGGGCACGGGTAAGACCCTGCTGGCGCGCGCCGTGGCCGGCGAGGCGGGCGTGCCGTTCCTCACCGTTTCCGCTTCGGAGTTCATGGAGATGTTCGTGGGCGTGGGCGCCAGCCGCGTGCGCAGCCTGTTCGAGGAGGCCCGCAAGGCGGCGCCGTCCATCATCTTCATCGACGAGCTTGATTCCATCGGGCGCCGCCGCGGTGCGGGCACCGGCGGTGGGTACGACGAACGCGAGCAGACCCTCAACCAGCTCCTCTCCGAGATGGACGGCTTCGAGCAGGACACCTCCGTCATCATCCTCGCGGCCACCAACCGGCCCGACATCCTGGACCCCGCGCTCCTGCGGCCTGGGCGCTTCGACCGGCAGGTCACCATCGGTCTGCCCACCCAGAACGAGCGCAAGGAGATCCTCAAGGTGCACGTGCGCAACAAGCCCATGTCCGACGACGTGGACCTGGGTCGCCTGGCGGAGGCCACACCGGCGTTCTCCGGGGCGGACCTCGAGAACCTCACCAACGAGGCAGCGCTCATAGCCGCCCGCAACAACAAGCAGATCATCACGTGGGCCGACGTGAACGAGGCCCTGGACCGCATCACGTTGGGGCTCAGGCGCGGCAGCCTCGTGCCCACGGACGAGGAGCGCCGCAACCTGGCGTTCCACGAAGCAGGTCACGCCGTGGCTTACGCCGCGCAGCCCGTGCTGGGCGACATCCGCAAGGTCACCATCATGCCGCGCGGCGGTGCCGGCGGCTTCATGGCTCCGCTCTCCAAGGAAGAGATGTTCTACGACGTGGACCGCTTCCGGTCGCAACTGCGCGTGGCCTTCGCCGGGCGCGTGGCGGAGAAGAGGGTCACCGGCACCATCTCCTCGGGCGCCAGCAACGATCTCAAGCAGGCCACGGAGATGGCCAAGCAGATGGTCCTCGAC
>CAZVTS010000151.1:0-2798 GCA_964630175.1 uncultured bacterium | reverse complement strand
TGCATGTCTGGGCCCGTGATGAGGCCCAGGCCAAGCTCTTCGGTTATGGAGGAGTCCTCCGGACCGTAGAGCGAACCGCGGATGCCCACCTGGATGCTGCGGCTCACATCTAGCAGACCCTCCTCCACGGCGCGCCGGAACGGGGTGCCGTGAGTGTCCTTACCGCCGAAATAGCCGTGCCACAGATCGTTATGCGCGTCGAAATGGATGAGGCCCACCGGGCCCGTGCGTTTCGTGAGGGCGCGCAGCAACGGTAAGGACACGGAGTGATCGCCGCCCAGGAAGATGGGCGTTACCCCGGCGTCGAAGAGCGGCCCGGCCGCCGCCTCGATCTGGGCGTGCGATTCGGGCAGGTAGCCGGGTGTGACGGGCAGGTCGCCGTAATCCACCGCCGAGAGATGCTCGAATAGGTTCACCTTCAGCTCGGGGTTGTACGGGCGCAGCAGCAGGGATTCGTTGCGGATGCCCGAGGGGCCGAAGCGCGCGCCCACCCGGTAGGTGGCGCCCGTGTCGAAGGGCACGCCCACTATGGCCAGGTTCACCCCGCTCAGGTCCGTTACGTGCGGCAGCCTCATGAAAGTGCGGACGCCCTCGAAGCGTGGGTAGACCATGGCGTCAAGGGGTTGGTAAGGGGGCTTGGGCATGCGCTTCTCCTTCGGTAACCGGTGGCGCCAGCGCAATGCGCAGGCGCGAGGGTTGCGGCTACGGACCGTTGTACTATCCTGAGCCTAGTGGATTCCGCCGCCGAACACACCGCGAAGATCGAGGCCGTCTGGCGGCCGGGGGTGCTGGATCTCGCCCCCGGCTTCCCCGCCGACGACCTGCTGCCGCTGGAACTCATGCGCTCCGCTGCCGGGAAACGGCTCGCTGGACCGGACCGCTCGTTCCTCCAGTACGGCCTGGAGCAGGGGGAGGGGCACTTCAGAGGCGCACTGGCCGACGTGATCGAGGCCGAGACGGGGACGCCAACGGATCCGGAGGAGCTGTTCGTTACCGCCGGCGCGTCGCAGGCTCTGGACATCGTCTGTACTCTCTTCACCAAGCCCGGAGAGACCGTGCTCGTGGCCGAGCCCACCTACTTCCTGGCCCTCGAGCTGTTCGCCGACCGCGGGTTGAACGTGGTGCCCGTGGCGTGCGACGAAGCGGGCCCGCTGGAAGCGGAACTCGAAGCGGCGCTTACCAAGCACCGACCGGCGCTCTTCTACCTGGTACCCAGCTTCGCCAACCCTACGGGGCTGACGCTCGCCGAGGAGCGGAGAGACGCCGTAGTGAGGCTTACGGCTGGCACGGGCACGCTGGTGGTGGCCGACGAGGTGTACCGCTTCCTGCAGTTCGCCGGCAAGCCGCCGCCGAGCTTGGCCGGCGCGGGCAGGTCGCATGTGATCAGCCTGAACTCGTTCTCCAAGACGCTCGCCCCTGGCCTCAGGCTCGGCTGGATGGCTGGGCCCGCGCCGCTACTCGAGCGGGTGGCCGCCAGCGGGTTCCTACATAGCGGCGGAGGGCTCAACCCGTTCGTTGCAGCGCTTGTGGGCGAGCTGCTGGAGAGCGGACGGTTCTCGCGGCATGTGGCGCAGCTGCGCGGCGCGTACGCACAGAGGGCGGGAGCGCTGGCGGACGGGCTGCGCGTGCACGTGCCCGAACTGGAGTTCGGGGAGCCTGCGGGCGGTTACTTCATCTGGGCCAGGCTGCCGAACGCGAACCCGGCACGCCTGCGTGAACTGGCACAAGACCATGGCGCGGATTACGCGCCGGGCTCGGCCTTCTCCGCCGCCGGTGGGTTCGGTGATCACCTGCGGCTCTCTTTCAGTCATTACTCCCCGGCTGAGCTCGAGGAGGCCGCGCGGAGGCTGGGCGGCGCTGTAAGGGCTGAGCGGGCGCTGCACTGACCCGGACGGTTGGTAGGCGTCAGCGGCGGCCCGTTTCAAGGCCAACCGTTAACCGAACCCTGTTGAGCGTCACCTCTGGGCCTGCGGCGGCTATCATCGGTGGGAACCATCTGCAGGCGCCGCCGAGCCGCCCCCGGGCCCAACCTGGCGCACCGGACAGCTCCGTTGGCCTGCGAAAAACTGGAGGAACGATGCAGAAGCCCAGAACCCCCGTAATGCTGCTCGTAGCCGCGGCTCTAGCGCTCGTGCTGGCCGGCTCCACCGCGCTGGCGCAGCAGTCCCTCAAGATCGGCGTGTACGGCGGCTACTTCAAGGACTCGTTCGACGCACATATCTTCCCGCTCTTCACGGAAGAGACGGGCATCGAGGTGGAGTCCATCGCCGAGCCCACCGGCGAAGCCTGGTACGTGCAGCTCGAAGCCGCTGCCCGCGCGGGCCAGGCGCCGGCCGACGTCTCGATGATGGCCCAGGTCCCGTTCCAGCGCGGTGCTGCTACCGGCCTGTGGACCCCGCTGGACGAGGCGGCCATGCCGAACCTGCAGTACGCTCGCCCGCAGCTGCTGAACCGCGGGGCGGACGGTGAACTCATCGGCGTAGGCGCCGTGTCCTGGTACATCACCCTCGTCACCAACACCGACGTCATCCCGAACGAGCCCACCTCGTGGGCCGAGATGTGGGGCGATCACCCCAACCAGCTCGGGCTCCTTGCGCTGCCTGCCAACTCGTTCCTGCTGGAGGTAACGGCCACCACGTTCTTCGGCGGCACGGACGTGCTCAACACCGAGGACGGCATCCTGCAGGTGATCGGCAAGCTGGAGGAACTCGGCAACAACGTGCAGTTGTGGTACCGCGACGAAGGCCAGTTCCAGCAGGCCCTCCAGTCGGGCGAGATCCCCATGGGCGAGTACTACC
>CAZVTS010000150.1:0-2818 GCA_964630175.1 uncultured bacterium | reverse complement strand
CCACGCAGGAGATGCTCGAGAAGTTCGGTCACGTTTGAGTCGCCAGCTCTCTGACGGGAACACTTAAACCCGGAACCAAGAGGACCGCGCCCACCGAAGCTGGCGCGGTCCTCGCTGACACCGTTAGCGCTGCTACCTCAACGGCACGCGCCAGGTGGTCCACCTAGCACCGTTCTCTATGACCGCCGTACTAGAAGCCACCCCAAGCTTGCTCGACAAGAGGTTGACCGCGTCAACCAGCAGGTCGGAAAGCACCAAGGCGTCGTCGTACGAGGGCGACACTCCGTGGGCGCCGACCGTGCCCCCGTACACTTCGGCCGCCACGCCACCTAACCAGGCGCCGCTGGCGATACTTGGCGCAGCCAGCTCGACCAATCGCGCGAAGCCGCTCATGAACGCCGGTGTGCTTACGGCCGAGTAGCGAACGAGCCGCCCGTCGGCGCCGGCCGCCTGATGAACGCCGGCAACGTCCGCGAGCCTAGCTGCCCTGTCCAGGATCGGCTGCCCGATACGACTTAGGTCGATGGCATCGAACAGCGCCGACGTGGGCGAGCCGATGACCAAGTGGTCGTTGATGACGGCCACACCGACGTCCAGGTTGGGAGCGGCGCGGATCCTGAGGTACTTCACACCTTCGTAGCTCTGTTCGCGCACTGAAACGGACCGCTCGAAGCCTAGCGCCCCATCAAGCGGATCGCGGGAGCCCGTGAGGTCTTGCGACAGTGTGTCTAATCGGGCGGCAAGGTCAAGCCCGGCCTGAACGCCCTGCCACGCGGCCTCCTCCGAGGTCACCTTGATGGTGGTGACAGTGGGCAAACCCATCACCCAGTTCGTGAGGTCGGTGCCATAAACGTCCGTGGTGTAGCTCTGGTAGGAGTTCCCCAACCAGTCGAGCACGGCCACATCCAGGTCCACCCCTGCGAGCTCGGCGAACAGACTCCTAACCGAAAGCTCCTCGTGATCGTCGAGCACCCCCACCGCAGCCACGTCGGCAAGCCAACTGTCAAGCCACCGCACCGCAGCGTTCATCGGGAAGCTACCTGCCTCCACGGCCACCGCGTGCACCGGGTAGAAGCTCATAGGCAGTTCGCACTCTTCGCAGGAGAGCATGTCCAGCAGGGCGAGCTCACCTACGGCCTCGGCGAGCTCGGCGTCCCACGCGGTAACGGAGTTGACCACGAAGCCGCTGGCACCAACACTGACCGCCCAAGCCGCCCCGTTGAGGACGCGCAGGGTGTCGCTTAAACGGGTGAAGAGCGCCTCCGCTTCGGCGGGAACGGCGCCCCGCACCACAGCCAAGGCGTCTGCGGCGGCGGCTAGGTTGAGCGTGACCTTCACGCCGGCCGGTTCCAGCTCGCTAGCGTAGGAGGCGATGCGAGAGTCGGCAAGCGAGGGTTCGCCAGAGCGGTTCGAGCGCCGCACCGCGCCTCGCAGCAGGTCCGGATCCGTAGACGCTACCAGCACTCCGTTCGTTTCTGCCACGAGCAGCGGCAGGTCCGTGCCGTCGGCGAAGAGGTAGATGGCTGAGCCGCCCTCGGAACCGAAGCGGCGCCCATCGAAGCAGGTGATGAGGCCCGCGAGCACGCGCGCGCTCCGTGCGCGGCTCTCCGTGCGGGTCAGGAAGAGCAGGCCCGGCTCCGGGTTGAAGCGAGAGACGCTGACCCCAAGTGCGGCCGACCATTCGCCGGCACCCGCTTCCTTCGCCGCGCTCCACAAGGCGGGGCATTCCTCCACGAACTGCTCGCGTGCCGCCTTGAACTCGTCCTTGTGCGAACTTGCTTCGAAAGCGGAAGTATCGGCAAGGTTGCCGAAGAGGCTAAGGTACTCGCGCCAGACCGCCTCGGCGTCCGCCGTATCGAGTTCATCCAGCAGCCCATGCAGCGCCCCAGGATCGAACTGGTCTGGCGCCAGTTCCACCGCCAGCACGGTGGTGTCCGGCAACAGGCCAGTTAGGGGGCGTTGCGCGACCGCAAGAGAGAGGACCGAAAGCAAAGAGAGAACTAACAAGTATGACCGTGCTCGATACAACATAAGCGCAAGTTATCGCATCTTTAGATGAGAAGGGCTGTCGCGTGCGCTTGGTGCGGAGCCCGCGAGCTTAGGCAGTAACACCGCACCGGCTCCGACGAGCAGCGGGGCGCTAAGCTGACTCAGGAACTCCCGAATGGCGACCTCCGTACAAATACTTCCTGATAGCCAACCCGCCTGGCTGAGTCCACCTGCTGCCATGCGGCCCAGCGGCAGTGGGCTGCCTCACTCGCGTCACACTTCATGACCCGCCGCTTCCTTACCTCGCACCGCGCCACTCAGGTGGCGTTCGGCGTGATCATCGCGTTCGTCACGGCTCAGATGGCGTGGTGGATCTATTTCCAAGCGGTTTACGTGGGCCAAGTGAGCAACACCACCATCGAAGGGCTCGAGCGCGAAGCGCTTACCCTCAACGCCCTGCTGGCGGAGGGCGCAGTGGACCAAGTGCGAGCCCTCCTAGCCGAGCAGCACCACCTAAAGCTCAACGCCGCCGGCACTCTAGTCGAAGTAGACGAGGAGACCGTTGCAGCTTTCGTGGCAGAGCACCGGCGGGTGGTGCGCATGTTCGCCTTCGAGGGGCCGTTCTTCGTGCTCGTGGTCATGCTGGGCCTCTTCATCATCTCCAGGAACCTGCGACTAGAGCGCGAGCTGAAGCGCCGTCAGAGCAACTTCTTAGACGCCATCGGCCATGAGTACAAGACGCCGATAAGCACGCTCAGGCTGCTCATCGAGACCATGCAGCTCAGGAACGTGAAGCCCGAGAAGCTGCAGGACTACCTGCGCAGCATGA
>CAZVTS010000149.1:0-2835 GCA_964630175.1 uncultured bacterium | reverse complement strand
GCCTCCGTCATCATGCTGGCGGCTGCCTGCGAGATGGCGCAGCCCTCGCCCTCGAACGACACGCCCGTGATGACCCCGTCCTCCAGGCGGAGGTAGAGCGTCACCTCGTCTCCACAACTGGGGTTCACGCCCTCTTCTCGCAAGCTGTGGGGCTCCAGCACGCCGTGGTTGCGGGGCTTCTTGTAATGCTCGAGTATCGACTCCTGATAGAGCGCGTCCAGCAGGCTCACAGCCCGCCGCCCAACCGTGCGAACAGGTCCTGCACGTGGGCCACGCCCGCCACCAGGCGGTCCACTTCGGCTTCCGTGTTGTAGAGGTAGAAGCTGGCCCGCGCGCTGGCGCGCATGCCCAGCTCATGAGCCAGTGGCTGAGCGCAATGGTTGCCGGCCCGCACCGCGATACCCAGCTGGTCGAGAGCGGTTGCCACGTCGTGCGGGTGCACGCCATCCACGGTGAAGGTGACGACGGCGCCGCGGTCTTCTCCCTCCGGGCCCACCAGGCTCACGCCCTCGAGCCCTCGCAGCCCCGCGATGGCCCTACGCGTGAGTGCCTGCGAGTGGTGGTGCACCTGCTCGAGGCCGACCGCAGCGAGGTAATCCACGGCCGCGCCCAGACCCACCGCCTCGGCGATGGAGGGGGTGCCAGCCTCGAAGCGCTTGGGAGACCCGGCGAACGTGGTCTCCGCCAGCGTCACCTTGCGGATCATCTCCCCACCGACCAGGAACGGCGGCATGCTCTCCAGGAGTTCGCGCCGGCCGTAAAGGGCGCCTATGCCCGTTGGGCCGAGCATCTTGTGACCAGAGAAGGCGTAGAAATCGGCGCCCAACTGCTTCACGTTCACCGGGAGGTGAGGTGCACCCTGCGCGCCGTCCACCAGCAGCAGGGCTCCCACGCTGTGGGCTACGTCCGCCAGTTGCGCCACCGGGTTGATGGTGCCGAGCACGTTGCTCATGTGGAAGGTGGTCAGGAGCCTGGTGCGCGGACCGACCGCCTCCTGCAGCGCCGTCATGTCCAGCCGGTGCTCCTCGGTGAGCCCCACGAACCGAAGCACAACACCGAGTTCGTCCCTCAGGCGCTGCCACGGCAGAAGGTTGGCGTGGTGTTCCGCCACGCTCAGGACCACCTCGTCGCCGGCTCTGAGGTTGGCGCGCCCCCAGGTCTCGGCCACCAGGTTGAGCCCTTCCGTGGTGTTGCGAGTGAACACCAGTTCGCCTTCCCCGGCTCCGATGAACTCGGCCACCTTGCGGTGCGCCAGTTCGTACGCCTCGGTGGCTTCACTGGCCAGGGTGTGCGCGCCGCGGTGAACGTTGGCGTGGTGGTTGTAGTAGTAATCCACCAGCGCTTCCACCACCTGCCTCGGTTTCTGGGAGGAGGCGGCGCTGTCCAGGAAGGCCAGTGGATGGCCGTTGACGGTGCGGTTCAGTATGGGGAAATCGCTGCGGATGGCCTCCACGTCCAGGCCGAGCGACTGGCTGCGTGGCTCTACTCTCATCGTCCGGCAGTGTAGCACCGGTTCCGGCACAAGCTTCGTGCCGCCGGTGGCGGTACACTCGGAGGCGTGCGGTTACTGACGCTGGCGCAGCTCAACGTGAGGAACCTGCGCACACCTCGGCTGGAGTTCCCCCCTGGCATAAACGCCATCGTGGGCCGCAACGCGGCCGGCAAGAGCAACCTGCTCGAGGCCGCCTACCTGGCTTGCACGGGTGAGATGGCGGGCGCCAGGACGGTGGAGCTCGTGCGCCTGGGCGAGGAGCAGGGTTACGTGGCCGCTCAGGTGGAGCACGATGAAGGCGTGTCGGAGATAGAGGTCGGGCTGGCGCCCGGCAGGAAGCAGATCCGCGTGGACAAGCAGGCGGCGCGCGCATCGGACGTGGCGCGCATCGTGACGGCGGTGCTGCTCACGCCGGAGGACGCCGACCTGGTGCACGGGGCACCGAGCGGCAGGCGCGGGTACCTGGACGGGCTTCTCAGCAGGCTGTCGCCCCGTTACGGGGCGCTTCTGCGGGAGTACCAGCGGGTGGTCGAGCAGCGCAACGCGCTCCTCAGGCTGGCACCCTCGGATCCGAGCCTGGCCGTCTGGAGCGAGCGCTTCGTTACTCTGGGCACCGAGATCGAGGACCTCCGTGGCCGCGCCGTGCACCGCCTTGCGCCGCTGGCCGAGGAGGTCTACGCCGAGATCGGCGGGCCGGCCGCCCCGAAGCTGGGCGTTGGCCTCGTGAGAAGCCACCAGTTCCCCACGCTGGGGGAGGCCCTGGCGGATTCGTTCGGCGAAGAGCAGGCGCGCAGGCTCACGCTGGTGGGCCCTCACCGCGACGACCTCGCGCTCACCCTGGCGGGGCACAGCGTGCAGGCTTACGGCTCTCGCGGGGAGGCGCGCACGGCGGCGCTGGCCCTGCGCGTGGCCGAGTACCGGCTCCTCTCCGAGAAGCACCGCGAACCGCCCGTGCTGCTCATGGACGATTTCACGGCCGAGTTGGACGAGAACCGCCGCGACTACCTGCTGCGACTGGCAGCCTCGACGCCGCAGGTCCTCGTCACCGGCACGGAGCCGCCGCCGCGCTACGACCGGCTGCTGACCGTGGAAGCCGGCGTCTTCTCCGAGGGAGCAGTCGCCAGTGGCTGAACGGCACGTTTCCGAGTTCCTGGCGGCGGTCTTCCGCACGGCAGGTATCAAGCGCAGCCTGAAGCGCGCCGAGGCGGTGCTCCTCTGGCCCCGCGTGGTGGGCGCGGACGTAGCGAGGTTCAGCACGGCGCGCGCGCTCCGCGAGGGCATCCTGTATGTGGACGTGAGCGATTCGGAGACGGCCATGCACCTGAGCATGCAGCGGAGCCGCT
>CAZVTS010000148.1:0-2874 GCA_964630175.1 uncultured bacterium | reverse complement strand
GGAAGCCATAGTGCGCATGGAGGAAGAGGCGCGCAAGCTGGCGGAGCAGGGCATGACCACACAGGAGATGCTGGAGAAGTTCGGCCACGTTTGAACCGTTGGCTGCCTCAGCAGTCGCTCCGATAGCCGAACCGAAAGGACCGCGCCCACCTAAGTGAACGCGGTCCTGGATATCACCTTGCGGTCTACTCGTTCAGCGGCAGGCGCCAGGTGGTCCACCTGGCGTCGTCCCGGATGCTCGCCGTGCCAACGGCCAGCCCGAACTTGCTCGACAGTAGGTCGACCGCGTCCACGAACAGGTCGGTGAGAACCAGTGCGTCGTCATAGGAGGGCGGAGCCATGAAAGCACCGGCCGCATCCCCGTACGCCGCGGACGCCACGCCAGCGAACCAGAGGCCACTGGCGACACCCGGGGCGGCCAGCTCGACCAACCGCGTGAAGCCGTCCATGAAGGCCGGCGTGCTGACGACCAAGTAGCCCACGAGGCGACCGTTGGCGCCGGCCGCCTGGTTCACGCCGGCGACGTCGGGGAGCCTGGCGGCCCGGTCCAGGACCGGTTGCCCGATACGACCGAGGTCGATGGCTTCGAAGAGCGCCGACGTGGGCGAGCCGATGACCAGGTGGTCGTTGATGACCGCCACGCCGACGTCCATGTTGGGCGCCGCGCGGATCCTGATGTACATCACCCCTTCGTCGCACAGTTCGCGTACCGACACGGACTGCTCGAAGCCAAGTGCGCCACCGAACGGATCGCGGGACCCCGTTAGGTCTCGCGACAGCGCGTCTACGTTGGCGGCGATGTCCAGCCAGGCCTGAACGCCGCGCCACGCGGCCTCCTCGGAGGAGACCTCGATGGCGGTCACGCTGGGCAGACCCATCACCCAGTTGGTGAGGTCGGTGCCGTAAACGTCCGTGGTGTAGCTCCGGTACGAGTTCCCCAGCCAGTCGAACACGGCCGTATCCAGGTCTACCCCTGTGAGCTCGGCGAACAAGCTCCTAACCGAAAGCGCTTCGTGATCGCCCAGCATGCCCACCGCAGCCACGTCTGCGAGCCAACTGTCCAGCCACTGCACCGCGGCGTTCATGGGGAAGCTGCCGGCCTCCACGGCAACCGTGTGCACCGGGAAGAAGCTCGTGGGCAGCTCGCACTCCTCGCACGAGAGCATCGCAAGGAGCGCGTGTTCGCCTTCGGCCTCGGCTAGCTGGGCGTCCCAGGCGGACACGGAGTTGACCACGAAGCCGCCGGCATCGACGCTGACGGCCCAGGCTGCGCCGTTCAGGATCCGCAGGGTGTTGCTGAACCGGGTGAAGAGCGCCTCCGCTTCGGGCGGCACGGCACCGCGCACGACTGCCAAGGCGTCCGCAACGGCGGCCAGGTTGAGCGTCACCTTCACTCCAGCCGGTTCCAACTGGCTGGCGTAGGAGGCGATACGGGAGTCGGCAAGCGACGGTTCACCGGAGCGGTTCGAGCGCCGCACCGCACCCCGCAGCACGTCCGGATCCGAAGACGCCACCAGCACACCGTTCGTTTCCGCCACGAGCAGCGGCAGATCGCTGCCGTCGGCGAACAGGTAGATGGCAGAACCGCCCTCAACGCCGTAACGGCGGCCGTCGAAGCAGGTGATGAGCCCGGCGAGCACGCGGGCACTGACCGAGCGGCTCGCCGTGCGCGTGAGGAACAGCAGGTCGGGTTCTGGGTCGAACCGCGAGACGCTGACCCCCAGGGCCGCGGACCACTCGCCGTCACCGGCCTCCTTCGCTGCGTCCCACAGGGCGGGGCACTTGTCCACGAACTGCTCGCGCGCCTCCTCGAACTCGTGTTTGTGCGAGTTGGCTTCGAACGCGGAGGAGTCGGCGAGGCTGCTGAAGAGGCTGAGGTATTCGCGCCAGACCGCCTTGGCGTCCGTCTTGTCTAGCTCTGCCAGCAACCCGTGCAGCGCACCAGGATCGAACTGGTCTGGCGTCAGTTCCACCGCCAATACGGTGGTATCTGGCAACAAGTCGGTTAGCGGGCGCTGCGCGAAGACGAGGGCGAGAGCCGAAAGCAGAGACAAAGCTAGCAAGTAAGACCGTGCTCGAGACAACATAAGCGCAAGGTAGCGCATCTTTCGATGAGAAGTGCGGTCGCCGGCGCCAGGCACGGTGTCGGCAACCTTCAGCCGTAACGCCGCACCGGCGCCCACGGCCAACGGGGCGCTAAGCTGACTCAGGAACTCCCGAATGGTCACCTCCACTCCAGCACTTCCACTTAGCCCACCCGCGGGGCCTTCCCAGCGTTCGGGCCCGCTGTCCGGCAGCGGTAGGCTGCTCCCCAGGCGCCCCCCTTCATGACCCGCCGCTTCCTCACCTCTCACATGGCCACGCGGGTGGCGTTCGGCGTGATCATCGCGTTCGTAACGGCTCAGATGGCGTGGTGGATCTACTTCCAGGCGGTTTACGTGGGCCAGGTGAGCGCCACCACCATCGCAGGGCTCGAGCGCGAAGCGCTTACCCTCAACGCGCTGCTGGCGGAGGGCGCCACGGACCGCGTGCGAACCCTGTTGGCGGAGCAGCACCACCTCAGGCTCAACGCGGCCGGCACGGCCGTCGAAGTGGATCAGGAGACCCTGACGACCTTCATGGAAGAGCACCGCAGGGTGGTACGCATGTTCGCCTTCGAGGGGCCGTTCTTCGTGCTTGTGGTCATGCTGGGTCTGTTCATCATCTCCAGGAACCTGCGGCTCGAGCGCGAGCTGAAGCGCAGGCAGAGCAACTTCTTAGACGCCATCGGCCACGAGTACAAGACACCGATAAGCACGCTCAGGCTGCTCATCGAAACGATGCAGCTCAGGAACGTGAAGCCCGAGAAGCTGCAGGACTACCTGCGCAGCATGA
>CAZVTS010000147.1:0-2892 GCA_964630175.1 uncultured bacterium | reverse complement strand
TGGACTGGCGCGTGTACGCCCGCACCGGCAGGCTCTACACCCGCCTCTACCAGGCGGAGCGCTCGGTACGTCTGCACCTCGTGCTGGACGATTCGGCCAGCATGTCGCTCTACGGCAAGGCCGCCTACGCCCGCACCCTCGTGCAGCTCCTCACCTACGTCGCGCAGCGCGACGCGCCCACCCAGCTGCACCTGCTGAGTGGCCGGGCCAGCCGCCCGGCGCATGGCCTCGCCGCCCTGAAGGAGAGCCTGCGCTTCATCGACGAGGCGGCCACCCCGGGGGCGGCGCGGCCGCCGGTGGAGGACCTTAGTTCGCTGCTGCCGCTGACCGCTCTGAAACGCTTCGCACTCGCTCTGCCAGGCGTTCAGGGCAGTTCACTCGTGCTGGTGGTCTCCGACCTGCTGGAGGAGGACGGGCTGCGCTCCACCCTCGCCGCGCTGAGGGCGCGTGGCGTGGACGTGGGCTTCCTGCAGATCGTGGCCGACGAGGAGTTGACGCCGCCGGTTGCCATGCTCGAGCTCCTCGACGTGGAGAGCGGCCAGAAGCTGCCCGTGGGCGCCGCCGAGGTGGAGGCGTACCGGGCGGAGATGCGGGCCTTCCTGGCGCGCACCCGAGCCGGCATCCTGAAGGCCGGGTTCAAGCACGTGTTGCTCAAGACCCCGGGCGCCGGCGAGGACGTGGAGCGCGCGGCCCTGTCCGCTCTCATCCGGGCCGGCATACTCACGAAGCGGTAGGCGCTGGCCTTACGGCGCCGCGGGTACGCACCAACGTCGGCACCTGCGATAGGCACGGCGCGCGGCACGTATGATGAGCCGCGTGAACGAACGTCTGGCACTGTTGGTGCTGGCGCTCCTGACGGCGCTGGCGGTCGTGATAGCTCCATGGGGCGCGGTCAACCGCGAGACCGGTGCGCGCAGCGCGGTCGTGCTGCTGCCCGACCGGATGATCGACTTCACGGGCCGCACCGACCCGGTGGAGCTGCCCGCCCAGCGCACCGTGCTCGTGCTCACCATCCTCGGCCTGGCCGGCGTGGCCGCCGGCACTGCCCTCAGGGGCCGGGGCCGCTTCGTCGTGTGGCTCGTCGCTGGCGCGGTGCTGGTAATCGGCACGGCCTGGGGCGTGAACCGCTTCTACGAGGGAGTAGCGGACGCACGCATCTCGGCGCTCGTGGCCGAAGTGCAGCGCGCCATCGACAACCCGCGTCCCAACGTGGACGTCGCGCAGTTGCAGGCGCTGGTAGAGGGGGCGCACGAGAGCACGCTCAACGAGAACCTGGCGGCCGCAGACGCAGCCGGACTCGTGGTGAGGCGGCTGCCGTACAGCAACGCCGGCTTCGGCCTCACCGCCTTCCTCGCGGTCGTTACCGGCGCGTTCGCACTGCTGTTCGGCCTGCGCTACTGGCAGGGTGTCTCCCGCCTCCTGGACAGGCTCATCCGCGCGGCGGCCGTGCCGGCCATCTCCATCTCCCTCGCGCTGCTGGCAGCCGCCATCGTGATCCTGGCGCTGCAGCCGACACCGGTCGGCACCAACGTGACGGTAGAGGGCTGGTTCCACTACCTCGTCGGCCGGCTCGACACCCTCTGGTACGCCTACTTCTCCATGTTCCACGACTCGCTCGGCACGGTGAACGGCTTCGCCGAGTCGCTCAAGTTCTCCACGCCGCTCATCTTCACCGGCCTCGCAGTGGCCTTCGGCTTCCAGGCGGGCCTCTTCAACATAGGCGCGCCCGGTCAGATGGTGATGGGCGCCGTCTTCGCCATGTTCGCCGGCCTCTACATCCCCGGCCCCAAGCTGATCGTGCTGCCGCTAGCCGTGCTGGCGGCGGGCCTCGGGGGCGCGGTGTGGGGCGCCATCCCCGGTTGGCTCAAGGCGCGCTTCGGGGCCAACGAGGTCATCAACACCATCCTGCTCAACTTCGTGGCTGCCTCCGTGCTGCTGTTCATCCTCTCCTCCGGTAACGTCTTCGCGGCGGCGGCCGTGCGCATCATCGTGGTCATCGGCGTGCTCCTGGTGCTCATGATCCTGCTCTCGCTCGTGCCCGCTGTGCGGGCGCTGGCGCGGCGCGGCCCCAGGCTGGCGATGGCGGCGGGGCTGGTGGTGCTGCTGGGCGGCACCGTGGTGGCCGGGTTGCCGCGCGCCGGCGATCAGCCGGTGACCCTGCAGATGCCCTTCAAGGTGCCAGGCAACGAGCCCAAGTCCCAGGAACTCAACCAGAGCGCGCGCCTGCCGCAACTGCCGGCCATGCTGGGCATCAAGCGGGCCGGCGTCAACGTCATAGCGATCGATTACGGGCTGCTGCTGGCGCCACTGGGCGTGCTGCTGGCGCTCGTACTGTTGCCCCGCTGGCGTAGGCTGCGGCCCTGGGCGCGGCGCCTGCCCGCGGCGCTCGGCGTGGGGGTCGTGGTTTACGGTGCCGCCTGGCTGGTGGGCTGGACCGGCTTGGCCACTGCCATCCCGCCAACGAAGCTCAACCTCTCGTTCCTCCTCGCCCTGCTCGCCGCCGCGCTCGTGCACGTGGTGCTCTTCCGCACCCGCTGGGGCTACGAGCTGAGAGCCGTGGGTCTGGCGCCGCGCGCCGCCGAGTACGGCGGGGCCAGCATCGCCAAGAACACGATCTGGGCCATGGCCATAAGTGGTGGCCTGGCGGGCCTCACTGCCACGCACTACGTGCTGGGCGGAGCGCTCGAGGACTACGCCCTGAGGCAGTCCATCCCGACGGCCGACGGCTTCGACGGCATAGCCGTGGCACTGCTTGGCGCCAACCAGCCCATCTTCATCGTGCTCTCCGCGTTCCTCTTCGGCGTGCTCAAGTACGGCGGGTCCGTCCTGAACATCACCTTCCCCCACCTCACGCGCGGGGTGGTGAGCATGATCCTCCCGCTGGTGGTGCTG
>CAZVTS010000146.1:0-2893 GCA_964630175.1 uncultured bacterium | reverse complement strand
GTAGCGCGATAGTGTTCTGAGCGGTGGCCACACCGAGACTCAGTGCCAGCGCCAGCGCCAGAGTCCAGGCGAATAGACGGTTGTGTTGATACCTACCAGACATGTGCGTCCTCCTGTTCCTCAGCGACGCGGGTCGCTGCTGCCAAGTTCTTCGCTTTGACTTCCCGGCCACGGTAGACCACAGCGTTGGCAGAACGTTGGCAGGGCGGTAGCAACGCATGAAAACCGGCGTGAGCTAACGCGTTAGGCTGGACCAAGTAAGCATGATCGTACTTCGGACCAAGCTGCTGGTTCCCAGCTTCACGGCGAGCAGGCAGCCGCGCGAGCGGCTAACCCGCACCGTGATGGACCAGCTCGAGTGCGGCGCGGCGCTGGTCGTGGCTCCGGCTGGCTACGGCAAGACCGTGTTGCTGGCCGCGCTAGTAGACGGTGCCGACCTGCCGGCCGTATGGCTGCAACTGGACGAGGGCGATAACGACCCAGCCGCTTTCGTAGCCGCGCTAGTCGAGGGTGTACGTATGGCCTTCCCGATGGCCGGCGCTCGGCTGGCGGAGGTGTTCGAAGCGACCCCCGGGGAGGCGGGCGACCGCCACCTCGCTATGCTCGTCAACGCCTTCATAGACGAACCGCCCGGCCATTGGACGCTGGTGCTGGACGACCTTCACCTTGTGACCAACCCGGAGGTCCTCAAGCTCATAGAGCGGCTGGTGGACGCCCCCGCTCCCGGTCTACGCCTGCTGATGGCGTCACGCAGCATGCCGTCGCTGCCCGTGGCGCGCTGGCGCGCCCGTGGCATGCTCGGCGTCGTGGGCACGGAGGAGCTCCGGTTCACCACGGACGAAGCTGCTGCGCTGTTGCGCCGTGACCTGCCCAACCTGGGCGACGAATCCGCCGCACGCTTGGGCGAAAGGACCGAGGGCTGGCCGGTCGGACTACAGCTTGCCACGCAACTACTTAGGCGCAGCGGCTCTGGGGCGGTCGGTTCGCTCATCGACCGGCTGCAGGGTGGCCACCCGGTGGTGGCGGCGTTCTTGCTGGAGGAGGTCTTCTCACGCGAACCCAAGCACGTGCAGCAGTTCCTGCTGGACACTGCGGTGCTGCCACAGTTCGACGTCGAGACTTGCGCGGAACTGCTCGGAGCGCCGGACGGCGTGGAGATAAGTGAACTCCTGGAGCGTCTGGAGTTCGGCCACGCGTTCCTGCAGCGCCTGGACGAGGGTGGCCGCTGGTACCGGTACCACCAGTTGTTCCGCGAGTTCCTCCTCAGCCTGGCCCAGTCGCGTGACCGCCAGCGAGTTGCCGACCTCCAGCGCAGAGCCGCTCGCATGGCGGAGGAGAGAGGCCAGGTTGACGTGGCGGTGAGCCAGTTCTTGGCGGCTGGCGACACCGACGAGGTAGCCAGGCTGCTGGTCAGGCACGGCGTGCGACTACTGCGGGCGGGGCGCGTGGAGGCGCTCCACAGGTGGCTGGTGCAACTGGAAGCGCAAGTCATGGAGCGGCCCGAACTGAGGTTCCTGCACGGCCTGGTGCTGCACCAGCGAGGTCGCCTCGCGGACGCGGTGGCTACCCTGCACGAGGCGCGGCGCAGTGCCACCGCAGCCGGCCTGACCGACATAGCCTGCGCGGCGGCGGTGGACATGGCCGCGATCGCACGCTCGCAGGGCGATTACCTGAGAGCACAGGAGTGGTCTGAGGAGGCCACGAGCCTCGCCGAGGAACGCGGAGTGAGGGCCGCCACGCGCGCCAGTGCGTGGCTGGAACGCGCCAAGACCGAGGGTCACCTGCGCGGCATGGTGGGCGGCCGCGAGATGGCTGAGCGCGCTCTGGCGGAACTGGAAGCCAGCGGCGAGGGGGAGACCGTGGCGCTGAACGCCCTCAACCCTGTCGAGGAGTACGATCCGGACGCTGCGGCGCACCTGCAAGCTGCCTTCGCCTGCTCGCTGGGACAGATCTGCTGGTGGCAGGGCGACGTGGAGGCTTCGGTGAAGCACCTGCAGGCTGCGCTCCAGCGGCTGGGCGACGCCAACACGCCGCAGGCGGCAGACGTGCGCCTGGCGCTTGCCACGCCCGCCCTTTACCGCTTCGACCATGCCGCCGCCCTGCTGCACACCGAAAGCGCGCTGCAGACCTATCGGCGCTTCGAGTTGCACGAGCGCCTGCCGGCGGCGTACTCCGCGCTGGGTAACGCCCTCACACGCGCAGGCGACTACGAGCGCGCGGAGGCGTGCCTGCGGCAGGCCATGGCCGGAGCCGCCGAGATAGGTGGAGCCAGCTACGACCACGTCATGGCGGCTGGCTACCTGGCTTACTTGCTCGAGCTGTTGGGGCGCACGGCGGAGGCTGTGCAGGTGGCAGAAGAAGCGCTGTGGGTGCACGAAGGCGGGCCCACCGTGTACGAGGTGTACGTATGCCGCAGCGTGCTGGCCGACACATACCTGAGCTCCGGTCGTCTCATGGACGCCGAACGCATCTATATGGAACTGGTTGAGCTGGGTGAAGTGCGCCAGTACCGCGTGCCACTGGCGCTGGCGTACTTCGGGCTGGCTTACTTGCGTCTGGCGCGGGGCGACAGGGCCGAAGGCATAGCACTGGCGCAGCGTTCCCTCGAGATGCTGTCGCCAACGCACGCCTGGCAGCTGTACGCGGACCAGGGAGAACGCGCCAGGTTGGTGGTGGCTGCTCTGCGCGAGGCAGGGCACGCTGACCCGTTCCTGAACCGCGTGCAGGCGGGCATGCGAGGTGGCACCGCGGTGAGCAGTGCTAGCGTCGTAGGTGTCCCCACGCGAGTTGCCAGGGACATTGCCAACGCCGAAGTGCTGGTGTCGGTGCTGGGCGAGATGCGCGTCACTATCGGTGGAAAGGCTCTGCCTAGCGGCGCCTGGGTGTCCGCCAA
>CAZVTS010000145.1:0-2928 GCA_964630175.1 uncultured bacterium | reverse complement strand
CGATGTCCTCGGCGATGATGAGCAGCGGCTTGCCGGTCTGCATGACCTGCTCGAGGACGGGGATGAGGTCCTTGAGCGCGCTGATCTTCTTCTCGTGGATGAGGATGTACGGGTCTTCGAGCACGGCCTCCATGGCGTCGGAGTCCGTGATGAAGTAGGCGCTGAGGTAGCCCTTGTCGAACTGCATGCCTTCGACGACGTCGAGTTCGGTGTCGAGGGTCTTGGACTCCTCGACCGTGATCACACCGTCGCGGCCGACCTTGTCCATGGCGTCGGAGATGAGCTTGCCGACCTCCGCGTCGTTGGCCGAGATGGCGGCCACTTCGGCCACGGCCTTGCTGTCTTCGATGGGCTTGGCCATGGTGTGCACGCTGGCGATGGCGGCGTCCACAGCCTTCTCGATGCCGCGCTTGAGGGCCAGCGGGCTGGCGCCGGCAGCCACGTTGCGGAGGCCTTCGCGCACGATGGCCTGGCCGAGAACCGTGGCGGTGGTGGTGCCGTCACCGGTGATCTCGTTGGTCTTGCTGGCGATCTCGATCAGGAGCTTGGCGCCGATGTTCTCCAGCGGGTCGGACAGCTCGATGTCCTTGGCGACGGTGACGCCGTCCTTGGTGATCGTCGGTCCGCCGAACTTCTTCTCCAGAACGACGTTGCGACCCTTCGGTCCGAGCGTGACCTTGACGGCGTTGGCGACCGCGTTGACGCCGCGCTCGAGACCCCTACGGGCTTCTTCCTTGAAAATCAGCTCTTTGGCCATGTTCTCTCCAGTCCTCTTCTCGTGCTACTCGACGATCGCGTGGATGTCGCGCTGGCTCATGATCATCAGCTGCTTGCCGCTGACGTCGACCTCGGTGCCGCCGTACTTGGCGAACACAACGGTGTCGCCGACCTTGACTTCCATCGGCTCGCGCTGGCCGTTGTCCATGACCTTGCCGGGGCCGACGGCGATGACCTTGCCGCGCTGGCTCTTCTCCTTGGCGGTGTCGGGCAACACGAGGCCGCTGGCCGTGGTCTGCGGTTCGTCGATCACTTCCACCACCACTTTGTCGCCGATGGGCCTGAGGCTCTGCTTGCTTTCTGCCATGGGTTCCTCCGAAAACTGTATTGGGCTCGCTTAGCAGTCTCGCCTTGCGAGTGCTAACACGCCCCACATGTTAGCCATCGACTCACGAACCTGTCAAGCGCAGGCAAGCAGAGGACCTTAGTCCAATAGACTCAACTAGTCTGATTACCGGAATCGGGGCCAGAGGCAAGGGGAAAGGCGCGTACAGACCCTGTCAGCCGCGCTTCACGCCGATTATGAAGCCCGGCACGAAGGCGGCAGCGAAGGGAACGTTGTAGGTGAGCAGCGCGAGCAGCCCCTGCCACGTGCGTTCCAGCGAATCGGCGCGCAGTATGGGGTCTACGCGGTCCTGCACCAGCACCCAGTTCACGCTCACGAAACCCGACCAGGCCAGCAGTTGCACCACGATGAAGATGATCCCGACGGCGAAGGCCACGAACTTGCCGACCTTCTTCACCGCGTAACCCGCCACGAACCCGGCGACCACGCCGAAGGCGATCTGTTCAACCCAGGGAAGCACGGTGCGAAGCTCGGGCCAGTTCACCGGGAAGAGCGTAGCACGCGCGCGTTCCCACCACACCCTTCTAATTTCTTCTCATTCCGCTCCATAAGCCTGAGGTAAGATTACAGGCGTGGTCGAAGCTCGCAGGGTCCGCCTTTCGAACGAGGTCCGGGACGCCCTTCACAGGGGTGCTCCCGTCGTTGCGCTCGAGTCGACCATCGTCACCCATGGTCTACCGAGGCCCCGCAACCTGGAACTGGCGCACCGTCTGGAAAGCGCGGTGCGCGAAGAGGGTGGCGTGCCCGCCACCATCGGTGTGGTGGGCGGCGATCTGGTGGTGGGCCTCTCCCCCGCCGAGCTGGAGCGGCTGGCGGCCGGCAACGCCGACAAGGCTTCGCTCTGGAACCTGGGCGCCCTGATAGCGAAAGGCGCCGACGCCGGCACCACGGTTGCCACCACGCTACTAGCGGCTCACTTGGCGGGCGTCTCGGTGTTCGCCACCGGGGGCATCGGCGGCGTTCACGACGCACCGTTCGATGAATCGGCTGACCTGCCTGCCCTGGCACGCTACTCGGTGCTCACCGTGTGCGCCGGGCCGAAGAGCATCCTGAACGCCGAGGCCACCATGGAGCGGCTGGAAACGCTGGGCGTAGCCGCCGTCGGTTACCGGAGCGACAACCTGGCCGGCTTCCTGGTGGAGCAGACGGGCATCAGGCTGCCTTCCCGAGCGGACAGCCCCAAGGAAGCCGCGGCCGTGCTGGCCGCCAACCGCGACCTTGGCTTACGACAGGGAGTGCTGCTCAGCAACCCCGTGAGCCAGGGCCTCGATCAGGCAGATTTCGATGCACTGCTGGCTCGCGCCACGGAGAAGGCAGCGGCGGCCGGGGTGCGTGGCCGCGCGGCTACCCCGTTCATGCTCGCTTCTCTGGCCGAACTCTCCGAGGGGCGCACGGTCGAGGTGAACCTGAGGCTGGTGGAGGAGAACACACGACTCGCAACGGCCGTGGCCACAGCCATCGCCTCCACGGGCGGAGCCGCCCGGCGGCGCTCATGACGGACGGACGGATACCCGAAGGTGGCGTGCAGAGCGGCGCGGCCACCGAGCTTGGTCGCCTGTTCAGGGAGGCGAGGGCGGAACGCGGCCTCGAACTCTCCGACGTGGCCGAACTCACGCACGTGAGGCAGGATTACCTGCGCGCCATCGAGGAGGGCCGCTACGCGGACCTGCCCGAGGACGTGTACAGCCGGAACTTCGTGCGGCTCTTCGCTCAGGCGGTCGGCGTGCCGCCATCCGAAGCGCTCGACGTCTACCAAGCCGAGCGGCAACGCGCCGGCGGCCTCTCCACCATCGAGGAGCGGCTGG
>CAZVTS010000144.1:0-2952 GCA_964630175.1 uncultured bacterium | reverse complement strand
ACGGCGTGGCCGCCCTGCACGGGCGCAACCTGCGCCAGCGGGCGAAGGCGCTCATAGGGATAGCGCACCCGGAGCACCGTGAGGCCCTTGAGCAGGCGGCGGCGGAGCGGTTCGGGAGGTTCAGCTAGTACTGCTGTTAGTCAACTGTCCTCGTCTATCACGACCCATACCCCACCCTTCGCCGGACCTTCGCGGCGCAGCCGGCCCTGCCGCTTCAGTTGCGCGATGTGTCTCTCGATCGTGCGTGAAGTCTTGCCGAGACGGCGGGCCAAGTCCACGGCGCTCAGGGTCGGCGTTTCACGAAGCATCGCCAGAAGCGCATCGTCTACTCCGACATTTACTCCGACATTTACTCCGACATCAACGACGCCTTGCCGCGCCCTAGCCTCGTAGGCGCGCAGAGATTCGGTCACCACTCGCAGCATGAAGTCGATGAACGGCGCGGCGTCGATCTCTGGCTCACGTGATGCCTGTAACGCAGTGTAATAGCCAGCTTGATTCCTGCGGATCAGAGTCTCTGTGGGCATCCAGGCGAGCACGGACCGCCAGCGGCTGAGAATCAAGGTTTGCCATAGTCGTCCGATTCGACCGTTCCCGTCCCTGAAGGGATGGATATGCTCGATAAGAAAGTGGGTGGCGCTCCCCACTATCAGCGGGTGGTCGCTAGCCGTGCTGCCCCACTCGAATAGGGCCTCGACTAGCATGGGCACCTTCTCGTACCTGGAGCCGCTGTGGAGCACCTCTCCGCTCGGGCTGACGATGTCCACGTCTACGGTCCGAAACTCCCCGGATTCAGCGACTAGCCCTATCGTAAGGAGCTTGTGCGCCCGAAGAAAGTCATCGATGCTCCACGGGTCGAGTTCTTCGAGGGCGTCGTAGGCAGCTAGGGCGTTCTCAACTTCTCTGACGTCTCTAGGAGAGGCGTATATAGGTTTGCCGTTGGCAACCTCTTCCACCTCGGACAGCGTGAGTGCGTTGCCTTCGATAGCCGTTGACGAGTGAACAGAGCCGATTCTATTGGCACGTCTTAGCTCTAGCCCGTGCCCGGTGAGCTCTTCGACCGCACTGACCCTGCCCAGGAGTTCGACTATGGTCTCGATCTGATCGGGCCAGTTTGAGTTCGTGGTGTAGAAGCCTGGAAGCATCACGCCTCTATCCTCAACTGCCTCCGGCGACGCCTAGTCCGAAGAACCGCTCGAAGAACGCGCTGAGCTTCTCCACCACCCGGTGCTTCTTCTCGGCGTGGGCGCCGTCCGGCGCGAACCTCGAGGTAGGCGGCAGCACCTTGGTGATGGCGGTGCCTGTGGTGCGTACCGCGCCGTCACGGAACGCAGCCTTAACGAACTCGCGCGTCTCGGCGGGCCGCAGGTCCTCCTCCTCGATCAGGGCTCCCAGTTCAGCTTCGCGCCGTTTGGCCACGTAAAGGCGCCACTCCTGGTCCACCTCGCAGTCCGTAGAGAGGGAGTCCACGAAGGCTTCGATGAGGTCCTTCTTGTTGCGCAGGGACGGGCTGGCCGTGACGGCGCGGCTGATCTCGGCGCGCACTTCCTTGTCGTCGCCGTCCCCGCGGGCCCGGCGGTACTTCTCCACCAGCATGAGGATGTAATCGACGTTGATCTCGACCTGCTTGATAAGCTCGATCTCGAAGACGATGTCGTCGTTGATGGACTCCTTGTCCCCGTCCCTTTCCTTACGGAACTCGGCGTACAGGTCTAAGTACACGCTGCGGTAGTCCTGACCCTCACGCGCCGTGAGGATCTCGTTGCCAGCGAAATCGTCGAACGACGTGAGGATGTTCTCCAGCCTCAGGATGGTGCCGAAAAGAGCGATGAACTGCTTCTGCGCCGCCTCGCCCACTATGGGTGTTCCGAGCGGGAAGCACTCCAGCAGCTCCGCCGCTTTCCTCTCGTACTCGCCTTAGTACTCGCCGTACGGCTTGAGCAGCACTATGCCCTTGGCGTCCTTGTTGCCGAAGAGGGCTATGGCGTCGTTGGTCTCCTGCTCCAAGTCACGGAAGCTGACGATGTTGCCGTACGTCTTCACCGAGTTGAGGATGCGGTTGGTGCGGGAGTACGCCTGGATGAGCCCGTGCGCCCTCAGGTTCTTGTCCACGAACAGCGTGTTGAGCGTGGTGGCGTCGAAGCCTGTGAGGAACATGTTCACCACCACCACGAGGTCGACCTCGCGGTTCTTGATCCTCAGGGAGAGGTCCTTGTAGTAGTTCTGGAACTTGTCCGCGCTCGTGTCGTAGCTGGTGCCGAACGCGTGGTTGTAGTCCTGAATTGCCCCATCCAAGAACGAGCGCGCGTCGGCGGACAGCGCGTCGGTGTCGAACGCCTCTTCGTCTAGGAGCCCGTCCGGGTTCGCTTCGTTGGCGCCGTAGGAGTAGATGAGACCGATCGTGAGCCGCCGGTCGGGCGTGAGCTCCTCCTGCTGCCGTTGGAACTCGTGGTAGTAGCGCCGGGCCGCCTCGATGGAAGCGGTGGCGAAGATGGCGTTGAAGCCCCTAACGCGCTTGCGTTGTCTGACCTCCTCCGCCTGCCGGCGGGTGCCAACCAGTTCGCTGACGTTGGCCACCACCGAGTGCTCGTAGCCCGAAGCGCGCTTGGTCTTCTGATCGAAGTGCTCAAGCGTGTAAGCAACCACCTGGCCAACGCGCTCCGGCGCGAGCAGCGCCCGTTCGGTGTCGATGGCCGACACCTGCTTGTCGCGCACGACGCCGACCTTGACCGTGTTCACGTAGTCGATGCGGAACGGCAGCACGTTCTTGTCGGTTATGGCGTCGACGATCGTGTAGGTATGCAGCTTCTCCCCGAACACCTGCTCGGTGGTGCGCAGTTGCGGGTTGCCGCCCCCGCCAGCGTTGGCGGCGAAGATGGGCGTGCCGGTGAAGCCGAAGAGGTGATAGCGCTTGAAGGCCTTCCTTATGGCCGTGTGCATCTCGCCGAACTG
>CAZVTS010000143.1:0-3038 GCA_964630175.1 uncultured bacterium | reverse complement strand
ATGAGCATGCCCAGCACGGAACTGCCCGCCACGACCCCAACCGCGAAGCGTGGTGTGTAGCCGGCACGGCGCATCTCAGGCACTCCTATGCGCGTGAAGACGGCGGCGGAGGCGATCGATATGCCGGTTATGGCAGCGAACACGGCGTTGGCTGCCACGGTGGCTATGCCCAAACCGCCGGCAACGCGCTTGAAGGCACGCGCGGCCACGTCGAAGGCGTCCTTGCCCAACTCTGCTTCGGAGACCACCATGCCCATGAGAACGAACAGCGGCACGACACCGAAGATGTAGCTGGAGATGGACTCTTCTGCGGCGATCGCGAGGAGCCTACCGGCCAACAGTTGCGAATCGCGTACCAGCCACACGCCCAGGTAGGACGTGGCCGCCAGCGCGATGGCCACATGGACGCCTGCGTAGATGAGAACCACCATGGCCACCAGGGCGACGATGCCGATCTCGATGGGGCCCATCAGGCGTTCACCTCATCTGTAGCGGCGCCGTCCGCCTCGCCTCTCGGAGGCCTCACGGCCCTCGCGAAGGACATGGCAGCGAACAGGAGGAACTGGACGAGCAGGGCCACGGCCCCCACCACGAGGATCAGCTTGATGGGCCACGTCGGTATTACGAAGCGCCCGACCACCCCGACCGATTCGCCCCGCTGCCAGGCCGTGAGGAAGCGCGGGTACGAGGCTTGAAGGAGGAACCAGAGCGTGGCGGCTCCAGCGAGGTGGAACAGCGTTTCGGCGACCTCGCCAACGCGTGGCCAGCGGCGCAATAACACACTCAGCAGCATGTCCGAGCGGGTGAGCAGTCCGTTCCGTAGAGCGCTCGCCAGTTGCAGGAACACTATGCCGACTATGGACAGGCTGACGATCTCGGGCACGCCAGTGATGGGGCTCTTGAAGAAGCTCCTACCCGCCGCGTCCGCGTTGATAAGCAGCATCAAGGCCAGGATCCACAGCGTGCCGAGGACGTTGAAGCTCTCGGTGGTGTAGCCGTAGACGCGGTTGAGGCCGTCCAGGAAAGGAACGCCCGAAGGGGGTCTCACTTCTTGGTCCTCCGTCAACAAGGTTGGGGCTCCACAGCGGAGCCCCAACGTTCAAGACTAGTGGCTGAAGGCTTACTCCTGATCCCAGTCGCGCGGGAGCACGCTGCCCTGGGCGCGGATGCCCGCGAGGTACGCCTCTAGAACGGTTGACCCCGCCAGGCCCTGGCTATCGAGCAGAGCGGCCCAGTCCATGGGGATGTTGGGAAGGGCGTTAGCCCATTCGGCCGTGAGTTCCGGCGACGCCTCCACCACAGTGGCGCCGCCAGCTTCCATGGCCGCCAGGCTGGCCGCTATGCGGTCGCGCAGAGCTGCAGCGTACGCCTCGCCGTAAGCGAGCGCGCCCGCGCGCAGGGCGTCCTGCACTTCCTGCGGCTGGATGCTGAACCAGGGGGCGTTAGCCACGAGAGCGCCGGCGTACTGGGCACCGAAGTTCATGAGGGTGAGGTACGGCGCCACTTCCTGCAGGCGGGCGGGAGCCGCAGCGCTGGGGAAGGTGATCACGCCGTCGTAAACGCCGGTCTGGATGTCGTTGTAGTAAGTGGCAAGGTCACCCGCCACGCCCACGGCGCCGGTTCCGTTCAGCCAGTTCACGGCCGCGCCGGGCGCGCCGATGCGGCGCCCGCGCAGGTCCGCCAGAGAGTTGACCGGGAAGGTGGTCATGAGCATGTAGTTGTCGAGCGAGAAGCCGGACCCCAGGTAGGTGAGATCGTACTGTTCCCAGGCGTGCACCAGTTCGGGGATGCTGTCGTGCATATCCATCATCACGTCCGCCACCACGAACGGGTCCGTGGCGCCGAACGGCAGGTAGTAGGTAACGTTCTGCAGGGGCAGCGAGGTGGGTTCGAACACGGTCGGCACGATGCCAACGTCGGCCAGGCCGGCCTCGAGCGCCTCGAGTTCCCCACCCACGGGCGCCAGCGTGCCGCCGAAGAAGGTGCTCCAGTTGATCTTGTAGTCGGTGCCCTCTAGGGCGGCGTCCACGGTGGGGATGTACGTTTCCGTCAACTGCTCCACCCACAGGAACACCGGTGCGTGCCCGTTGATGAGGCTGATGTTGATGGTGCGCTGGGCGCTGGCAACGCCGAAGGCGGCCACCAGTGCGAGCGCTAGGACGAATCGGGGGACTCTCTTGTGCATGCTTAGCTCCTTTACCTTGAGCGAACTACCTGAAGTGAACGCTTGCAGCATTCCGAAAATCATTCGTTTACTTCCACCAACGCCACCACCCGCGTCCAGCCGGCGCTGGCGCCCCGGATCTTGTACGGGAACGCCATCACCGTGAAGCCGGTGGGGCTAGGCAGCTGGTCCAAGTTGGCCAGCTTCTCTATCTGAAGGTAAGGCTGCTCGAGCCCCAGGAAGTGCGACTCCCAGAACTCCGCCTTGTCGGCCAGAACGTCCTTGACCAGCACGTCGAAAGCGCGGTCCAGGCCCCAAGCGTCGATGCCTATCATGCGCACGCCCCGGTCGAGCAGGTACTTGGTGGCCTCTTTGCGCAGGCCCGCGTGCTTAAAGTCGTAACGCGGCTGGTCGAACGCCTTGTCCGTGTCGGTGCGTACGAGCACGATGTCGAGCGGCTGCAGCTCGTGCCCTATGGCAGCCAGTTGCGCCTCCACGTCGGCCGCGGTGATGCCCGCTTCGCGGTCCACGTGCCGCATGTCGAGCACGACGCCGCTACCGAAGCACCAACGGAGCGGCACCTGGTCGATGGTCGGGGCTGGTGAACCGTCGCTCATGGTGGGCCCGTAATGGTAGGGCGCGTCGACGTGCGTGCCGGAGTGAGTGGAGAGGGTCACCTCTTCTACCGCCCAGACGTAGCCGCGAGCGAACACGCGCTTGGTCATGGCGTCGTCCCATCCCATGATCCGGGCTCCGAGCTCCATGCCCTGCACGTGGTCCACGTACTTGATGTCGTGCGCGTTGGGTTCGAACTCCCTCGTGTCGTTGCTGAGCGTGCTCGAAAGGTCGATCAGGCGCACGCGCCGGCCCATGA
>CAZVTS010000142.1:0-3039 GCA_964630175.1 uncultured bacterium | reverse complement strand
CACCCAGGGCGCCCACCACCAGGCCGGAGGTGGTGTTCTGGATGAGCCACTGCGCTACCGGTGCGCGCGTAGCCGGTGCCTGCAACACCGCGTCGTCTAACGGGGTCGCAGGCACGGTACTTGACTCCTCAGGTGGCACGCGTCAGAGCCTCAGCGGATCACCTGGCAAAGAGGCGTCAACTGGGCGGGGTCGGTTCCGCTACCCGGAACGTAGAAGGGCTCCATGTCGTAGTCCCCGTGCGCCAGCTGAGAAGTCTCGCCCTTCTCGAAGTCCGGCGGGAGGCACTCGTAGTAGGGATACATGCTGTCGGCCGCCAGGAACAGGCTCACGACCGGAGCAGCGAAGGACGTGCCCGCGTAGCCGACAGACTGGCCGGCTGCACCGTAAAGCTCGAAGATGCCACCTGGTGCCGCGATCTCCGCCACGTTGGAGTAATCGGCCGCCGCGAAACCGACGCCCGACGCCTCCAGCGAGCCCACGCTCACCACGTACGGCGACGCCGCTGGGTACAGAGCGTACTGGTTACCGTAGTTGCCGGACGCCGCCACGTGAGTGAGCGAACTGAAGGGACCCCAGTCGCCAGTTACCGGGCCGGAGCCATCGCAAACCTCAACTCCGTTCAGTAGGCTCGGGAAGGGGCACGCCAGGTACGCGAGCAGCGGAGCGGCGTCCACGTCGATTGGCGTAGATACCAGCTTATCGAGGGCGCCTAAGGAGTCCGAGTCCGTGCCGATGTCGTTCACGTTGGCAAGGGCTGCCACGTAATCCTCGAACGAATCCAGGCCGCGCGCGTTCTCGTAATCGGCCAGCACGCTGCACGGCACCACCGCGAAGCTCATGTTGACCACGAACTCGTACACGCCCGCATCGTCGTACGCCTCGATCGCGTACTTGATCTGGTCAGGGATGACGTCGGTGCTGTTGTTGCCGACGTTGATGGCCTGCACGTACAGGTAGGCCGGACCGTAGCCGAAGTCGTCGGACACCTGGTACCAGTACCGAGGCTCGCCGTTGGGGCCTATGCCCTCGCCACTGTCCACGATGCTCGCCGCCAGAACCTGGGGCACCATCTGGCGCAGATGATGCAGCACGAGCGCACCGTGAGATATGAAGGGAGCCAGTTGCGCGAGGTCGGGATCGGGCGCGAACAGGCCGTCGGGCAGCTCGTAATCGGGGTCGAAGTCGTCCACCACCAGAAGCACGGCACTCCAGCTGGGCGGCAGGACGTCGTCGAGCATCTCCGCTAAGTCCGCTCCTATAGCCGCTGGCGCCAGGAGAGTCGATGGGAAGTCGCTGGTGCGACCCTGGAAGAGGCCACCAACGGCCCCCACCCGTTGCAACCCGGCGCCTACCCGCTGCAATCCTTGCCCGGGCCGCGTGAGGAACGAGCTGGCGCAGTTGCCCGACGTGACGTCCAGAAATGCACCCGTGGTTACGCCCGTGAGCTGGTCGATGGTATTGGGCACCGGGTTGTTCGCAGGCGGATCAGTATTTTCCTCGAGCACCTTGAAGCTCATGGGCAGCACGCCCACCAGGGCGGGAATGGGCACGAAGCCTTCGGGCACCGTCTGCCGGCCCAACCACAAACCCTTGAACACGTAGATGTCCAGGTAGCCGAGGCAGTGCTCGCTGGCCTGGTTGCACACGGGCGCGTTCGGGCCGCCGGGGAGGCGGATCTCGGCACGAAGGTACTGGGTGGCCTTGCGCTCGAGCAGCAAGCTGAGCGAGAGCCAGATGGTGCTGAAGGTGCCGCGCTTGCTGGCGATGGTGCGCTTGGCGGTGGAGAGGGTGGTGCCCAGCGACATGCCGCTGGCCTGCGACGTGTTCGGGTTCACGTTGAAGAAGCGGATCTCGAGCGCCATGTCGCTCACGAAATCGCCGGTGGGAGACTTCTTGGCGAGGGGCGGCAGGAACCGGACCCGGAACTGCTCGTTCACGGGCAGGTCCAGGTGGGCGAGCTCTAGCTCCAGGTCGAACTCCGGATCGACCTGTGGAGCCGGTTCGGGAGGAACCGTCTGGCACGCCGCCAGAAGCAGGACGAGGGTGGCCAGCAACGCAGCCAGTCCCCAGCGCTTGGCTCGGCGCCCAGCACGAGTAGGTAGGATCGCTTCCTCGGAAGAGTTGCGCATTCGCTCTCCTACGAACCGAGTGGTGCGGGCTTGGTGCTGCCTTTCGGTCGCCTCGGCCGTTCACTGAAGTGGTATTGCGGCGCTCAGTTTACAGCCTGAGAGGAACTCGCCTAACGAGAACGTCACGGCTGAGCCCTACCCTTCGGTGAGGCCGCTCTCGCCGCTCAACGCCCACACCAACCAACCCTCGAGGTGCGCCTCGGCCAGGTGTGCAGGCAACGCCCCTGTGGTCGAACGTGCCAACCCCTTCTGGAGCCGCGAACCCGCTTCGGAGTCGAGGGTCGTTCCGGAACGGCCCAGTAACGCCTCGGCAGTTCGCGCCATGCGGGCGCCGTCCGCGTTCGCTGGCGCAACCACGCTCAGCCCCGCCAACGCCGCGGCCAGTTCGCGACTGTTGCCGATGGCAGCAGCAAGCTGCGCGCTTTCCACGTAGGCGTCCGTGGCGGCCATCAACTCGCCCTGCTCCGCCAGCAGCTCGCCAAGGCTGCAGAGCGAAACGGCCAGGCCGAGCCTGTCGCCCAGTTCCCGCCTGGCAGTGAGGCTCTCCTCGTAGAGCTGGCGCGCCTCCGCCATGCCGCCCCGCAGGCTAGCCATGTAACCCAGGTTGTTCAGCGCCACGGCCACGCCGGTAGCGTCGCCCAGGCGCCGTCTGATACCCAGGCTCTCTGCGAACAGCTCCTCCGCCCGGTCGTTCTGACCCGCGTTCGCGTACAGCACGGCGAGGTTGTTGAGGGCGTTGGCCACGCCGTAATCGTCGTGGGCAGCGCGGCGCATGGCCAGGCTCTCCTGCAGCGCCTCTTCTGCGCGCGCTGTATCGCCACGGTCCTGATAGATGTTCGCAGCGCCGTGCAGGGCGCGAGCAGCCGAGCGCACGTCGCCGGCCGCGCGAGCAAGGGCCACGGCTTCCTC
>CAZVTS010000141.1:0-3115 GCA_964630175.1 uncultured bacterium | reverse complement strand
GGTCCGGCTTCTCGCTCGACAACTACATGCTCATGACCACCTTCCCGGTCAACTCGCTCGCGGACCTGCGCGGTCGCCGCATCGGCGCGCCCGGCGCTGCCGTGAACTGGCTGAACGGGACCGGCGCGGTGGGCGTGGCTGGTGACCTTGCCACCTACTACAACGACATCCAGACCGGTGTTTACGACGGCGTGATCACCTTCCCGAGCGCCGCGGCGCCGGCCCGCCTGCAGGAAGTGGCCCCGTACCTCACGCTCATGAACTTCGGAGCCCAGTACGCAGGCGCACTCGTGGCCAACGCCCCGTGGTTCAGCATCCAGCCCCAGGAAGTACAGGACGCACTGCGCGCAGGCGCGCTCGCGTACGGCGAAGCGTACGCCGCAGCCCTGCGTGACCGCATCGCTGCCAGCCTGGCGGCCATGGAAGCGGGGGGCGCCACCGTGGTCCAGGCGTCGCCGGAGCTCACCGCCGAATGGGCCAACGCCCTGCCCAACATCCCCATGGACTGGGCAGCGCTGCTCGACAGCCAGGGGCTGGCTGGGTCGACGGTTCTCAACGCGTACCTCGCGGGCATCCGCGCCCAGGGCAGCGTGCTCCCGCGCGACTGGGATCAGGAGTAAGCCTTCAGCCACTAGTCTTGAACGTTGGGGCTCCGCTGTGGAGCCCCAACCTTGTTGACGGAGGACCAAGAAGTGAGACCCCCTTCGGGCGTTCCGTTCCTGGACGGCCTCAACCGCGTCTACGGCTACATAACCGAGAGCTTCAACGCCATCGGCACCTTGTGGATCCTGGCCCTGATGCTGCTCATCAACGCGGACGCGGCGGGTAGGAGCTTCTTCAAGAGCCCCATCACCGGCGTTCCCGAGATCGTGAGCCTCTCCATAGTGGGCATCGTGTTCCTGCAGCTGGCCAGCGCGCTGCGCAACGGCCTGCTGACCCGCTCGGACATGCTGCTCAGCGTGCTATTGCGGCGCTGGCCGCGCGTTGGCGAGTTCGCCGAAGCGCTCTTCCACCTCGCGGGCGCCGTGACGCTCTGGTTCCTCCTCCAGGCCTCCTACCCACGCTTCCTCACCGCCTGGAACCGCGGTGAAACGGTCGGCGTAGTGGGGCGCTTCGTCATCCCGACGTGGCCCATCAAGCTGATCCTGGTGGTGGGGGCCGTGGCGATGCTGATCCAGTTCCTCCTGTTCGCCACCATGTCGTTCGTGAGGGCCGTGAAGCCGCAGCGGCGCGGGGCAGACGGCGCCTCGCCAGATGAAGTGGTCGCCTGATGGGCCCCATCGAGATCGGGGTCCTCGCCCTGGTGGCGATGGTGGCGCTCATCTACTCGGGTGTCCACGTGGCCATCGCCCTGGCGGCCACGTCCTACCTGGGCGTGTGGCTGGTGCGCGACTCGCAGCTGCTTGCTGGCAGGCTCCTCGCCATCGCTGCGGAGGAGTCCATCTCCAGCTACATATTCGGGGTGGTGCCCCTGTTCGTGCTGATGGGCATGGTGGTCTCCGAAGCGGAGCTGGGCAAGGACGCCTTCGACGTGGCAGCCCGCGCCTTCAAGCGCGTGGCAGGCGGCCTGGGCATGGCCACGGTCGCCGCCAACGCCGTGTTCGCGGCCATAACCGGTATCTCGATAGCCTCCGCTGCCGTCTTCACCCGCATAGCCGTACCGGAGATGCGCCGCGCCGGCTACACGCCACGCTTCGCCGTGGGCGTAGTGGCCGGCAGTTCCGTGCTGGGCATGCTGATCCCGCCCAGCCTGCTGCTCATCCTCTACGCGGTGCTGGCCGAAGAGTCCATAGGCAGGCTCTTCATAGCGGGCATACTCCCCGGCGTTCTCCTGGCGGTGGTGTACTCGATCTTCATAGCGTTCATGGCCGTATACAACAAGCGGTGGGTGGGCGACGTGGCCGCCGTGGAGCTGCCGGCCCTGAAGCCGAGGGAGGTGCTGGTGAAGCTCCTGCCCACCACCCTCCTCATAATCATCGTGCTGGGCGGCATCTACGGCGGCATCTTCACGCCGACCGAAGCGGGGGCCGTGGGGGCGCTCGGCGCCGTCGTCATCGCGGCCATCCGGGGCCGACTCTCCTGGAGGAAGCTCTGGAAGATAACCGTGGAGACGGGCCAGATATCGGCCGCCGTGCTCTTCCTGATCATCGCAGCAAGTATGTACAGCCGCATGCTGGCGCTCACCGGCGTTCCGCAGGCCATGACGGGCTGGCTCACTGGCGGGAGCCTCGGGATAACGGTGTTCATGATCGGCATCCTGCTCATCGCTATCGCGCTCGGCACCATCCTCGACTCCTCGTCGATCATGCTGATCCTCGTGCCGCTGGCCCTGCCCGTGCTCACCACTTTCGGTGTGAACCTCATCTGGTTCGGGATACTCGTAACCGTGGCCATCGAGATCGGGCTGCTCACACCGCCCCTGGGCCTCTCCGTGTACGTCATCCACGCCACGTTGAGGGACAAGACGGTGAGCATGAACGACGTGTTCATGGGCGCGCTCCCGTTCGCCCTGGTGATGCTGACGGTGCTCGCCGTCCTCTTCTTGGTCCCGTGGTTCACCACGGCTCTCTTATGAAAGGTAGACAGTGGCAAGACAACTGAAGAAGACCATAATCACGTGCGCCATAACGGGCGGCATCCACACGCCCACGATGTCGGACGCGCTGCCCTACAAGCCGGAAGACATCGCTCAGCAGGCGCTGGACGCCGCCGCAGCCGGCGCCGCCATCGTTCACCTGCATGCGCGGGACCCGCAGGACGGTCGGCCGCGCTCCGACCCCGAGCTGTTCCGCCAGATCCTCGAGCCCATCAAGGCCGGCTCGGACGCGATCATGAACATCACCACCGGGGGCGGTCTAGGCATGACGCTCGACGAGAGGCTGGCGGCGGCCACCACGTTCGCCCCGGAGATGAGTTCGCTCAACCTCGGCTCCATGAACTTCGCCCTGCACCCCCTGGCCGACCGCTACACGGAGTGGAAGTTCGACTGGGAACAGGAGTTCCTGAGGCGCTCGGCCGGCAACATCTTCGCGAACACGTTCTCGGACATCCGGTACATAAGCGAGAAGCTGGGCAAGGGCCTGGGCGTGCGCTTCGAGCTGGAGTGCTACGACGT
>CAZVTS010000140.1:0-3144 GCA_964630175.1 uncultured bacterium | reverse complement strand
GCTTGGCGATGAAGGCCCAGTCCACCGGCGGGACGCACGTGAAGGTGGCGAAGCGCGTCCGGCGCTGAGCGTAGTCCACTAACTGCTCACCCGCTGACAGCGCTTCGGCCACGGCGTGCAGTTCAACGAACGCCTCCAGGGCAGCGCCCCGTTCTCGTAACAGGAAGATGGCCTTATCGACACCGCCACGAACTGCGCCTCGTTCTACTCCGAGCGCTTTGAGGGCTTCCGCGCGCGAACCGTCGACCACCAGCTCCGCAAGAAGGACTGACAGGGTTAGCCGTACGGTCTCCTCCCTGAGAGCCAGGCCTTCGAAGAACTTCCGGAACCGGGAGTCGTATTCGTCGCGGCAGAAGAGCTGGGGGATGTGCCGCGGTTCAAACGCGTAGCTGCCTTTGGAGCCCGTCTGGGCGGGGCGACGTGGGTCGAACAGGTACTCGCGCTTGGTGTCGAACGTGAGCGAATACAGTTGCATGAAGAACGGCGGCAATCCCAGCCGGGTGATGAAGCTCGAGGTCCTGCCGCCACGTGCGCTACCCATCTCGAGCAGGGGCGCCATTCTGTGAGCGGCCTCCATGACCGATCCAGCATCGAGGTACGCGGTGGCTGCGCACAGTAGCCCGCCCATCAGGGCGGGGTCGGCTGGCGCGAAGGCGGTCATCTTCTGCGGCGCTATGCGTCGCTTCTCACCGGCCTGGGCGGCGACCTCCTTGCTCCGCTGCAACCTAGCGAGGGTCGCATCCCGCGTGTCGAACCAGCGCTCCAGGTTCTCTTTCACCTCGCGTGGCGCAGTTTCGCCGATCAGGCTCGACACATCCTTGGCCGATGCCGCGTACATGATCAACGCCACCGTCCCGCGCAACACGCGGAAGAACTCTGGCGCCGCCACCGTGGCTCCCGCTAACGTCGCCGAGCCCGTCTCCAAGATCTCGTCGATCCGAGCCTGTACCCGGGATAGCTCCGACCCGGGTTGTACTGGTACGACCTCGACCGTCCTGAGGTCGTGCCTACACTGGCCCGCTCTAACGCCGCGCTTGCCGCTCGAGGGTCCCGTGTTCGTGCACAATCCAGGCTCGGGAACTTGGCTCCCGAACATGGGTCGCAGTTGACCGTCGCGCCGCCAGGCCGCGAAGCGCAGCTTGCAGTTCGGACAGTCCGGTGCCAGGAGGTTCGAGTGCTTCACGCACATGAACGACCACGGCAGTTTCCACGCCACCTGCCACGCGCCGCCGTCCTCCTCGATGCACGCAGGACAGAGGTGCGAGCCGGAAGCGTACACCCACTCGCTAAGCCCGAGGGCCCCGAGCTGCTTCACCTCGCCCCGGTAGAGCGGGCTGAAGTCGAGGCAGACATCGTGGTACCGCTCCAAAAGCAGTCCCCTTGCTTGTGGGGTGGTGAGATGCGTGGCGCGCGCGAAAGCCGCCAGGGCTTCGGGAGCGAGGTACGCCCCGTAGCCGGCCGGCACGTCGCTCATCCGCTCGGTGCTCGTGATGCCGACGCGCTGGAGGAGGGTGATGAGTGGAACGTCGAGGTGGTGAGCCAAGCGGTCGACATAACTGGCGAACCACTCCCCCGCCACCGGCCTAAGGGAACGCGGTAACGGCATGGGGTGCCGCGGAGGCGCGGGTGGCAGTGGGTTCATGTGGCGTTGAGGAGGCGCGCGACCGCTTCCGGGGAGTCCTTGATGGCCGCGAGGGCCGCCTTCTTCTCCGCGTAGTAGCGTTCGGCGCCCTCCGCGAGCCGGACGTCCTCGAGGCCCGCCCGCGTCAAGGTTTCGCTGCCATTGCGGATCGCCGCGTTGGCAGCGGCGCGCACCAGCCGGATCAGGCTGCCGATGCCGCCTTCGGTACGGAGGTACAGGTAGCGCTCCTGCTGCACCAGCCAGCCGGGCCTGTACTCGAGCAGGCACAGGTGCTCTTCGACGCTCGCGAGGAACTCCAGCCACTCCGACTCGCCCGCCAGATGGACGTCGTACCTGAACGGCTCGACCTTGTGCAGCGCGAAGCGGTACTGGGTCTGGGTGAAGCGCCCCTTTCCCCCGGTGCGGCTGTCCATCAGCAGGACCGAGTCCTCACAGTTGATACCGGCGTAAACGAACGTCGCAGGGATCAGGTTCGCGAGTTCCTTGATGAGGTCGTTGACGCTGTCCGCGCTCTTGTTGCCGCGGTGCAAGTTGTGAATGTCATCGAGGATGAACAGGCTGGTGCCGCACTGCACGGCGATGTCGTGGAGCCGACTCTTCAGCTTAGCTTCGGAGTCGCGATCCGCGAAAGGGTTGCCGTAGAACTTGTTCAGTGACTGCAGCAGCTTCTTAGGCGTGGTGCTCGAGGGAACGCTGCTGTAGACCACGGGAATGAACTCAACGTGGGTGCCGTGCAGGCCCTTGCCCTCGTAGGCGCGCTGCGCCAGCCCCTCGTAGATACGGCCCATGTGCAGCACGATAGTGGTCTTACCGAGCGTGGCCTGCCCGTCCACGATCGCGCCCTGACGTGCCCCGGGAGCGGTGCGGAGGTTGTCCCACGCGAGGCGGATCACCTGGTCGTGAACCTTCTTCATGGTGCGGGAGGTGAGCGGCCCAAAGGTGTTGTGATACATCTTCCGCGCCAGGTCGAACGAGGCCTTCTCCGCGTCGCTCATCGCCTGGTAATCCCCCATGGAGGGCATGAGCGGCTTCTGCGCGTCGGGCCTGGCAACGAACTCCCGCCACGCCACGTAGTTCTCGGGGTTCTCCCGCGCGAACGGGACGTCCTCAGCCAACAGGTCGGAGAAGTTGGCAAGCATGTCGTCCAACACGTCGGCTATGTTCATCGCCCTCCCAGCGCCGCCCGTGGGCGGCGCGCCCCGCTACACGGTGAAGTCATCGGGGTCCAGCACGGCGAGGCGCTTGCGGGGCTCGCTCGCGGGCTCCTCATGCTCATAATCGAGCTCGCCTGCGGCCCCGGAGCCCTGGACGGCCGCGTCCTCGGGGGCAGGCGAGCCCGCCGGCTGCAGGGGTGCGTCGGGGCCGAAGAGGTCATCGAGGTCGGCTTCCGCGTCGGGCTCCATCACGCTGTCAACCTGCGGCTGGGGCGCGGCTCGCCGCCGCTCCGCGTGCGCCTCGATGGTGCGCATGGCGTGCACGGCGGCAAGGCGGCGCTCCTTGCG
>CAZVTS010000139.1:0-3190 GCA_964630175.1 uncultured bacterium | reverse complement strand
TCGATACTGGTGCTGCTCATCTTCGTGCTCCTGAAGATAGCTACCGACGTGGCCACACAACGGCGAGACGCCCGAGCCCGACCCAAGAGCGTGCCACCGAAATGGCCGCCCAGCGTGAAGCAGACCGTGTAGCGGCCTAGACCCCTTGGCTTCCTAGGGCGTCGTCATAAGCGCTGCTGCCGTAACCAGGCTCTCAACGTCGGCCCCACGGGCAGCTTTTCTAGCGGTGGTAACGTGGTTCCAAGCTCAGGAACCTCGCCGCAGGCTGTGGGGGACATGATGGTGGTGTTAAGAGAACCGGGGAAGCGTTGAAACCCGACGACTTCGTACAGAAGTGGAAGGCCGTCACGGCCGGCGAACGCGCCGTGGCGCAGTCGCACTTCATCGACCTGTGCGCGCTGCTCGATGTACCGAACCCGGTCGAGGCGGATCCAACGGGCGCCAGCTACGCGTTCGAGCGCCACGTCAGCAAGGCCGCCAGGGGCAAAGGCTTCGCGGACGTGTGGAAGCGCGCTGCGTTCGGCTGGGAGTACAAGGGCAAGGGTAAGGACCTGGGCGACGCGTACCGCCAACTGCTGCTTTACCGCGACGACCTCGAGAACCCGCCGCTGCTGGTTGTTTCAGACATAGACCGCATCGAGGTTCACACCAACTTCACGGGCACCACCAAAGCAGTGCACGTGTACACGCTGGACGACCTGCTGGACGGCCAGAAGCGGGCGGAGCTTCGGAAGGTGTGGACGGATCCGGCCTCGTTCGACCCACGGGCGCGCCGCGAGCGCATTACGCAGGAGGCGGCCGCCGAGATCGGGCGCATAGCTCTGAGCCTGCGGGACCGCGGCCACGACTCGCAGGAAGTGGCGCACTTCGTGCTGCAGCTGGTGTTCGCCCTCTTCGCCGAGGACACCCGTTTGCTGCCGAACGAACTGCTCTCCAAGATCCTGGCGCGCGCCGAGAACCCCGAGCGAGTTCAGACTTACCTGTCGCAACTGTTCGAGGCCATGAGCACCGGTGGCGAGGTGCTCTTGGAAGACGTGCCGCACTTCAACGGCGGCCTGTTCGATGGTCAGCAGGCCCTGCCGCTGACTTCTGTGGAGATCGGCCTACTGCACAACGCCGCCAAGCTGGACTGGACGGAGGTGGAGCCCGCCATCTTCGGCACGTTGTTCGAGCGGAGTCTCGACCCGGCCAAACGTTCGCAGTTGGGAGCGCACTACACGAGCCGCGACGACATCATGCGGATCGTGGAGCCGGTGGTGATGCAGCCACTCCAGCGGCGCTGGGACGAGGTGCGTGCCAAGGCCGAGGAGTACTTGGCGACAGAGCAGACGGGCAGCGCGAAGACGATAGAGAAGCGCCGCAACGAAGCGGTGGACGGACCCATAGCTGAGTTCCTTCACGAGCTACATAGCCTGCGGGTTCTGGACCCGGCGTGTGGTTCGGGGAACTTCCTGTACGTGGCCCTGCAGTCGCTGAAGGACCTGGAGCACGAAGTGGTGACGTTCGCGGAGCAGGTGGGTGCGCCTGGCCTGCGGCTGCTGGGCCCGCGGCAGTTCTACGGGATCGAGATAAACCCGTTCGCCCGGGAGCTCGCCAGCACAGTGGTGTGGATCGGTTACCTGCAGTGGAACAGGGCCAACGGTATATCGAGCAGGCAGTCGCCAATTCTGGAGCAGCTAAACAACATCGTGCTGCACGACGCGTTGATGAACGAGGACGGCAGCGAGTACGAGTGGCCGGAGGCAGAGTTCATCGTCGGGAACCCGCCGTTCCTTGGTGGTAAGCGCATACGTAGCGAACTGGGTGACGATTACGTGGATGCTCTGTTCGCTGCCTATGACGGCCGTGTTCCGCGTGAGGCTGATCTAGTCACTTACTGGTTCGAGAAGTCTAGAGAGAGCATCGCTGCGAGCGCTTCTTACCGTGCTGGTCTAATCGCAACGAACTCTATCCGCGGCGGGGCGAACCGGCGTGTACTGCAGAGAATCAAGGAATCAGGCGACATCTTCTTCGCTTGGAGCGATGAGCCGTGGGTGCTCGATGGTGCTGCAGTTCGCGTGAGCATCGTGGGCTTCGACAAAGGTGGCGAGACAGAGCGGGAACTTGACGGCGCCTCCGTGTCCGAAATCCACGCGAACCTTACGGCCTTGCCAGACATAACCCTTGCGCGGCGGCTTGATGAGAACCTGGGGCTGTCCTTCATGGGCACGACTAAGGGCGGACCGTTCGACATACCGGGGGATCTAGCGCGTTCATGGCTCAACCTCCCGAACCCAACAGGGAAGAGCAACCGCGACGTTCTGAAACCGTGGATAAACGGCCTGGACATAGTGCGCAGGCCGCGCAGCATGTGGATAGTCGACTTCACGGGTATGGACGAGGCCGAGGCTTCCAATTTCTCTGTTCCCTTTGACTATGTCTTGGCGACCGTGAAGCCCGTTAGGGATACCAACGCCCGTGAGGTTTATCGGAAGAACTGGTGGCTGTTCTCTGAGACTAGGCCGGCGATGATTGCTGCGCTCAGGGATAAGCGACGCTATCTGGCGACTCCAAGAGTCGCTAAACACCGGGTATTCGCATGGATACCAGAAGGCACAATCCCGGATAGCGCTGTGATCGCGTTCGCGCGGGATGACGATTACTCCTTCGGCGTTCTCCATTCCCGCATCCACGAGGTGTGGTCGTTGGCGTTGGGCACCAGCCTTGAAGATCGTCCGCGCTATACCCCGTCGACCAGCTTCGAGACCTTCCCTTTCCCAGAAGCCACAGAGGAACAACACCAAGCCATCAGCAGTGCCGCGAAGCATCTCGACGACGTCCGCAACCACTTGCTGAACGCGGATTCCAGTCTGACGATGACGAAGCTCTACAACGAGCTAACCGTGTTGAAGGATGAGCGAGACCCGACAGCCAGGGCGTTCCCGTTGCTGATCGCACACGAGCGTCTCGACCAAGCGGTAGCCACCGCGTACGGTTGGGAGTGGCCCTTGCCTGACGAAGAGATCCTTGGCAGGCTGTTGGAACTCAACCTAGCTCGGTCTGCAAGTGGCGACGCGGAAGAGTCAGCTAGTACGGACCAGAGCGAGAGCTAGTCAACCAAGCGCGCGGCCTTCCTACACCACCTTCGGCTCCCACGGCATCATCATCAGCGCCCGCTCCTTCCACAGAGGCGCTACTGCGGTAACCAGGC
>CAZVTS010000138.1:0-3283 GCA_964630175.1 uncultured bacterium | reverse complement strand
TAAGCGCGCACGCCGCCCTCGCGCAGCTTCTCCGCCACGGCGGCGCTGCGCATGCCCTGCGGGCAGAACGCCACGTAGGTGGCACGCTTGTCGTAGCCGTCGGGGCTTACCACGCCAACCGGCACCACTCGGATGTTCGGCCAGTCGGGGCGCCAGCGGCGCAGCGTTTCGTTGCGGCAGTCAAGCAGCACGGCGCCCGCAGGCACCTCGGTCACCTTGAGCGCACCGAACGGCGAGTCCGTGGGCACCTCGAAGGCCTCCTCGAGGAAGCCCTCGCCAGGCCGCAGTGAACGGAGCGGCAGCCGCGAATCGCCGCGCCGCACGCGCTCGAGTTCCACCTCCAGCGCCCCACCGGCCATGCCGGCCTCCTCACGCGCCAGGCGCTCCGGCCTGCTCGAAGTGGCCGGGCGGACGGGAGTGATGTTGCACTCCTCGATGGCTCCGGCCGAGAGGCCCGCCGTACCGATGCGCTCGGCCACGGCGATGATGTCCAGCTTGTCGAAGCCGATCAGCGGGCGCAGCACCGGGCGCTCCGCAGCCTCGTCGATCGTGCGCAGGTTGGAGAGCGTCTGCGACGACACCTGTCCGATGGCCTCGCCCGTCACGAGCGCGTCTATGCGCCGGCGCGCGCGCTGCCGCGAGGCCTCGCGCGGGTTCACGTCGGGGTCGGCGGCGGCCGTAACCGCGCGCTGCTCCAGAGCGTCGGCCACGCCGTCCGCCGCGCGCACCATGAGGCGCTTCAGGGAGACCTGCCACAGGTTCGGGGTGACGTTCTCGCGCATCTCGTCCATGGCGCCGCGCAGGTCTATGACGTGCGCCTCCGGCCTCGAACCGGCTCCCCAGGCGTCGCTCAGCACCTTGGCCACAGCGAGGGCGGTCTCCTCGGAGCGGTGGTCGCCCAGCCGGAAGTGCACGAAGTCCACCTCCACACCGCGGCGCATGAGCTGCCAGGCTGCAACGATGGAGTCGTAACCGCCGGACAACAGCGCCAGGGCGTTGCCGCCCGTGCCCAGCGGCAGACCGCCGGGGCCCAGGTGGCGTTGGCTGAAGAACTGGGCGCGCTTGTCCACCACCTCCACCTCCACGGTCACTTCCGGGTGTGTGAGGTCCACGGTGGCCCCCGGGTTCAGGGCGGCGCCGAGCTTGCGTTCGACGTCCATGGAGGAGAACGGGTGCCGGCCGGCGCGCTTGCAGCGCACGGCGTAGCGGCGCCCCTTCACGCGCTCCGCGAAGAGTTCCGTGCCCGTGGCGACGATCTCTTCCAAGTTCGCCGTGCAGGCGGCCTCGAGGAAGGAGAAGCTCCCCACGCCGAACACGCGCGCCAGCGCTTCGCGAGCTTCGTCGCCGCCGGCGCCGGAACCCTCCTTGGTGGTTATCTCCGCCACCACGCGGTTGGCCCGCACGCGCACGCGCGCGTCGAAGCCGGCGCGCTGAAGCGCGTCCTTCGCCGCCAACCGCAGCTTGCGCATGAACGAATCGCGCGTCCTGGGCGCCTTGATGGTCACCTCAGCGGTGGGTCTTATGGTCACCAGCAGCGGTTCCGCGTTGGCGTTGTGGTCGGTTAGGTTCACGCGCGCTCCCTCGCGCCCTTCAGGGGCGTAACCAGCATATAGAGGTGCCGGCCCTACCGACGTTGGCCGCGCACCTCGGCCAGGTCTATCACGCTCACCAGGTGACCCCCACCGCCCTGCTCGGCCACCCGGCGCCACGCGGCCGCGTCCTCCTGGCGGGCGCTCAGGTAGATGATCTGCCGGCGGTCGGCCTGTGAGAACTCCAGAAGGCTCGCTGCCACCTCCGCGAAGCGGGTCGCGTCCGCGGTGGTGAGCGCCTCGTCCAGGAAGAACGGCAGCTTCGCACGGCCCGCCTCGGCGTGTGCCGCGTGGCTCACTCGCAGCGCCAGCAGCAGCTGCGCACGCGTGCCGGTGGAGAGCTCGGCGGGCAGGAGCAGCCGGCCGCTGGCAACGTCGCGCGCCCGCAACCGCTCCTCGTCGGCGCCGCCGGTCTCGAACTCGAGCTCGAACGCGCCGTTCGTGAACCGCGCGAACCACTCCTGGGCACGCTCGAGCACCGCGGGCTGCCGCTTCACTCGGTGTTCCTGCTCGATCTCCTCGAGGAGCACGTCTGCGGCCACGTTCAGGTGAGCACGCTTCAGGTGCGCCGTCACCTCGCGCCCGGTGCGCTCCACGTGGAGCCGCGCGTCCTCCAACGCCCGGCCTTCCTCGGCTTTCCTTACCTCCGCCTCCAGGGCGCCGATCCGCCGGTTCAGCTCGTCATGTTGCTCGCTCGCCTGCTGCGCCGTGGTTCGGCCCTCCTCCAACGCCTGCGCGTCTCCCCAGCGCACGGCGGCAAGAACGTGCGGCGTTGCCGCCAGCTGCGCCTCGCCGTCACGCACGAGAGTGATCAACTCGGCCTCTTGCTCTTTGGTCTCGAGGTACTCGGGCCTGGCGGCCAGGAGGGCGTGCAGTTGCGCTTCGGCTCCGGAGGCGGACGGTTCCAACCCGCAGCGCGCCACCAGCGCCGCGCGCCTCTCCTCTGCCGCGCTCATGGCGGCTTCAGCCTCCACGAGGTCCGCTTCAGCCCGCCGTGCATCGGTTGCGGCCTGGTCACGCTGGGTCACGGCCCACGCAGCCCGGCGCACCCGGGTCCGCAGTTCCTCGGCCGCGTCGAGCTTCGAGCCGTGCCACTTCCCGTCGCGCCACACGGCAGGCTCGCTGCCTTGCTCCCTCAGTGCGAACGGGGTGCCACTGAGCCCCAGGCGCAGTCGTTGGTGAAGGGCGTCTGCCTGCCGCTCCAGTTCGGCCCTCTCCTCCCTCAGGCCACGCAGCCTGCCTCGGAGGTCGTTCACCAGCCTCACGTCGCGGAGCCAGGCCGCGAACCCAGCCCCGAGTTCGCCCGATCCCACGCGGCCATAACCCGCCGTTCTGGCCAGCTCCGCCAGTCTTGCGTCCGCAGCGCGGCGCCCCTCCTCCGCCATGGCGACCCGGCGCTCGGCCGCGTCGAGCCTCGTCCTAACGTCCATGCCCCGCGCCGCGCGCGCCCTCCGCTGAGCCGCCAGGTCCAGAAGCTGTTGCAGGCGCCTGCTTACCGCACCGTGTTCCCACTCGGTGGGCGCTTCGGCGCCCGTGCGCAAGTACGCCGTAACGGCCGCCTCAGCTTCCGGTCCGTAGGAGCGAACCGCGCCGCCGGGCGCCCTTCGGCTCCGTCCGCCACCCACCCGAACGAGCAGCCACACCGAACCAGCGAGCCAGGCGGCCGAACCCAGCCCCGCCGGCACGTAGAAGCC
>CAZVTS010000137.1:0-3376 GCA_964630175.1 uncultured bacterium | reverse complement strand
CACACTCATCAACCACCCGTTGGACTGCCCGGTGTGTGACAAGGGCGGCGCCTGTGAGCTGCAGGACCGCAGTTACGAGTACGGCGACGGTCTCTCGCGCTTCGAGTTCGACAAGCGCCACTCCGAGAAGCACCACGAGCTCTCCGAGCTCATCACCCTGGACCGCGAACGCTGCATCCACTGCAAGCGCTGCGTGCGCTTCTTCGAGGAGGTGCCGGGCGACGAGGTGCTGGACTTCATCGAGCGCAGCTCGCACACCTTCATCGGCACCATGGAAGACGGCCTGCCCAGCAACTTCTCCGGCAACATCGCGGACATCTGCCCGGTGGGCGCCCTGCTGGACGCTTCCAGCCGCTTCCGTGGCCGCAACTGGGAGTACGACCACACGCGCAGCACGGGCATGGACGACGCCACCGGCTCCGCCGTCATCGTCGACGCGCGCACGGGGCGCATCGAGCGCATCAAGGCGGCGCTCAACCCGGACGTCAACAAGACCTGGATCGACGACGGCACCCGCTTCGGGCACGAGTACGTGGATTCCCCGGACCGCCTCAGGCAGCCCCTCATCCGCCGCAGCGGCGAGCTGAAGCCCGCCACCTGGCCCGAGGCAGCCGCCTACATCGCGGAGCGCCTGGCGGGCTTGGGCGGCAAGGACGTTGGTGTTGCCCTGCGCGCCGACGCCACCCTCGAGGAGGGCGTGGCTGCTCAGGCGCTGGCGGAGAAGCTCGGCACCGGGCAGATCGACCACGCTCCGCGTCCCGCCGCCTCCGTCATCGCCACACGGCCCGCCACGCTCACGGAACTCGCCACCGCCGACGCCATCCTGGTGCTGGGCGACGTTACCGAAGAGGCCGGCATCCTGGACCTGCGCATCAAGGACGCCCTGAAAGGCGTGACCCCGCCGGCCATGATGCCGCATGGCGTGCCCATCGCCGACCTCAGGCTCAAGGAGCGCATGCCGCGCAACAAGGGCATCCTCACCGTAGCCGCGCCCTACCGGGTGGAGCTCATGCGCCACGCCGGCACCGCCATCACCTACCCGGTGGGCGGGGAAGCGGCTTTCTTCGCCGCCCTCACCGCGCTGGCGGAAGGCGAGAGCCCGAGCCAGGAGCAGCTCGCCGCCCTCGGCACCGACGAGGCCACCGCGAAGGCCCTGGTGCAGCGCCTGCAGGAAGGCAAGAACCCCGTGGTGGTGCTGGGCGGCTTCGCCCTCGCCCGCCGCGACGCTGCCGAGGCCGCCCGCGCCTTCATCAAGGCCGTGGGCGCCAAGGAGATGCCCGTTGGGCCGATGGTGAACAGCTACGGCCTGGAACTGCTAGGCGTGCTGCCGAGCCACGAGCGTTACGCCTACGCCGGCATGCTGGAAGGCGCGCGGGCACTGGTGCTCTCCCACCTGGACCCCGCCAAGGACCCGGACGTTGCCGCCAAGCTCAAGGACCTCGAGCTGCTGGTGGTGCACGACATCTTCCTCACCGAGACGGCGCACCTGGCAGACGTGGTGCTGCCGGCCCGCAGCGTGTACGAGCGCGACGGCACGGTGGTCAACCTCGAGGGGCGCTTCCTGCCCGTGCGCGCGGCGCCCGTGGAGGCCGGCAACGCCGAGGACTTCACCGGTGTGGTGCGCTACCTGGGCGAGGCGTTCGGCGAGCGGATGGAGGGCCGCAGCGTGCGCAGCGCGCGGCGCGTCATGAAGAAGCGCTTCGATGCGGACATGGCGGAACTGCCCGATTACGGCGCCGTACTCAAGGTCAAGGGCCGCGCCGCCGCGCGCAGCGCCACCCGCGAGGCCCCCGCCGCGAGCGGCAACCTGCTCATCGTGCCCAGCATGGCGCGCGCCGAGTACCTCAGCCGCAACCCTCACCTCAACGCTGCAGTCGGCGGTAACAAGCTGCGCATGAACCCCGCGGACGCCGCGGGCCGTGGCCTCGTGGACGGTGCGGAAGTGCGTCTGCGTGCCGGCGGCATCTGGCGCGACGCGGTGGTGCAGGTCACCGACGCGGTGCCCGGTGGTCTCATGACCCTCCCCACCCTGCCTGAACAGGCGGTGGGAGTGACGCAGGCCGACTTGGAGAGCCTGGTAGTCAACCAGGTGCGCCTGGAGGTGGCTTCGTGACGATCGCCGATCCTCTCTGGGTGACGCTGATCAAGGCGCTGGTGCTCAGCGTGGTGCTGCTGGGTGCGTTCGCTTACATGACACTGGTGGAGCGCAAGCTGCTCGGCCGCTTCCAGCACCGCTACGGACCCAACCGAGTCGGCCCGTTCGGGCTCCTGCAGCCCATCGCGGACGCCATCAAGGCCATCTTCAAGGAAGACATCACGGTCACGGCCGCCGACAAGGTGGTCTACGTGCTGGCTCCCGGCATAAGCATCTTCTTCGCGCTCTCCGCCTTCGGCGCCATCCCGGGCGGCCCTGCCGGCAGCCTGTTCGGCTTCAACCCGTGGGTCATGGACCTGGACATAGGCATCCTGTACGTGCTGGCCGCCACCGGCATGGGCGTGTACGGCATCTTCCTCGGCGGCTGGGCGTCCAACAGCAAGTACGCGCTCCTGGGCAGCCTGCGCTCCGCCGCGCAGATCATCAGCTACGAGCTCGGCCTCGGGCTCTCGATCCTGGCCGTGATCATGGTGGCCGGCACGCTCAACCTGCGCGAGATAGTGGACCTCAACATCTGGTCCGTGAGCCCCTGGCTCTGGCCCGGTCTGCTCCTGGCGTTCGGCACGTTCGTCATCTCCGGCACCGCGGAAGTGAACCGCACGCCGTTCGACTTACCGGAGGCCGAGCAGGAGCTCGTGGCCGGTTACATCACCGAGTACTCCTCCATCAAATGGGCGCTCTACCAGATGGCGGAGTACGTGAACATGATGACGGCCTCCGCCATCATGAGCACGCTCTTCCTGGGCGGCTACCGGGGGCCTAAGTTCCTCGACGCCGTCATACCGGGCATCTCGGAGTGGCCGATCATATGGCTGGTGCTGAAGATGGCCATCTTCATGTTCCTGTTCATCTGGCTCAAGGCCACGCTCCCGCGCCTGCGTTACGACCAGCTCATGCGCTTCGGGTGGCTCTACCTGTTCGAGTTCGCGCTCCTGAGCGCGCTCATCACCGGGGCGGTGATCGCATTTGTTCTCTGACGTGTACCCGAACCATAACCAAGCGAAGTGCGCCAAGAACGGAGGTAGACGGTGAGCGTCCTCGACATCGCCAAGGGGATGGGGGTCACGCTGGGTCACCTGTTCAAGCGGCCCTACACCGTGAGCTACCCCGAAGAGAAGGTGGACATCAAGCCGCGTTTCAGGGGCCGGCATCACCTGCTGCGGCACCCCGACACGGGGCTCGAGAAGTGCATCGGCTGCAGCCTGTGCGCGGCCGCGTGCC
>CAZVTS010000136.1:0-3397 GCA_964630175.1 uncultured bacterium | reverse complement strand
CGAACGACATGTTCTGGTAGACGTTCATGTGCGGGTAGAGCGCGTAGTTCTGGAACACCATGGCGATGTCGCGATCCTTCGGCGGCACGTCGTTGACGACGCGATCGCCGATGCGGATGGTGCCCTCGCTGATCTCTTCCAGACCCGCGATCATGCGCAGGGTGGTGGTCTTGCCGCAACCGGACGGCCCTACGAAAACCATGAACTCCTCGTCCTTGATGTGGAGCGAGAAGTCGCTAACCGCGGTCACGTTGCCGAACCGTTTGTAAACGTTGTCCAGGATCACTTCTGCCACGTGCTGGCCCTCCTAAGGCGCGCTGGGATGGGGCTTCTAATGGCCCGAGAATATCACAGGGCCGTTAGAGGGCCGCTGTGAGCGGCTCGTGGTCACCCGGGCTGGGGTTCGCGGCGAGGTTCACACTACATGCGGGGGTGAGGCTAGGGCATTCTCCCGGTCCCCTGGCCGGCGCTGACGGCGCCGAGCGTTGAACCAACCGCTAATAAGCGGTCCGCCTCCCTCGGAAGCCGTAGGAGGCGGACCTTGAATCGTGGTGGAGGCGGCGGGAGTCGAACCCGCGTCCGAAACCGCCTCGGAAGGGCTTCTACGCGTGTAGCCGTCGATTGGTTTTCGTCGCTAGCCTGGCTCGTCGGCCGGCCTGGTCAGCGCTTAGACGTCATTAGTCTCGCCTTGGGGTCAACGCCCGAACCTTACGGCCAGCCCACTTTAGGACGTTCGATCCGGCGAGCCATGGGCGGGGCTTCCGGGGAACGCTAACTGCGATTAAGCAGCCAGAGCGTAGTTATCGTTGCCAGTTAAGGCGTTTGCAGTTTGTTGACGCGGCCAACTGCACCCGCGACGCGCGGCCTCTCCCTTGGACCGGTACCGTCGAAACCGTGTCGCCCCCAGGAGACCCATTCCCAGCGCGCTACGCTTCGCGCCGAGCACCCATGAGTTTAGCAGACTAGGGCGCTATATACTGACGCCCATGGCACTCGCCGTCAAGATGCAGGGCATCACCAAGCGCTTCCCGCTGGTGCTCGCCAACGACAACGTGGATTTCGAGGTCGAGTGGGGCGAGGTGCACGCCCTCATAGGCGAGAACGGTGCCGGCAAGAGCACCCTCATGAAGATCCTCTACGGCATGCAGCAGCCCGATGAGGGCAGCATGGAACTCGATGGTCAGCCGGTCACCATCAACTCGGCGCGCGACGCCATCAACCTAGGCATCGGCATGGTGCACCAGCACTTCATGCTCGTGGAGCCTTTGAGCGTGGCCGAGAACCTCGTGCTTGGCTCGGAACCGCGCAAGGGTCCCATGCTCGATTACGATGCTGCCCGGCGCCGCACCCGGGAGCTCATCAAGGAGTTCGGGTTCGACATCGAGGCGGACACGCGCATTGATGATCTGCCTGTGGGCCTGCAGCAGCAGGTGGAGATCCTCAAGGCGCTCTACCGGGACGCGCACGTGCTCATCATGGACGAACCCACCGCGGTGCTCACGCCGCAGGAAACGGTTGGCCTCTTCCGGTTCCTGCGCGAGTTCGCGGCCAAAGGCAACGCCGCCATCTTCATCTCTCACAAGCTGGACGAAGTCATGGAGATCTGCGACCGCATGAGCGTCATGCGCGACGGGCAGATGATCGGCACCGTGAAGCGTGAGGACACCGACCAGCGGCGCCTCGCCAACATGATGGTGGGCCGCGACGTACTGCTGCGCGTGGACAAGAAGCCTGGTCACCCCACCGACGGTGCTCTCCAGGTCAAGAACCTCACCCTGAAGCACCCCATCAAGCCGTGGAACGTCATCGACGACGTGACGTTCACGCTCCGCAAGGGCGAGATCCTGGGCATAGCCGGCATCGAGGGCAATGGGCAATCCGAACTGGTGGAAGTGATCACGGGGCTCAGGCCCGCCGATTCGGGCAGCGTGCATATCGACGGTCACGACGAGGTCGAGCTGAAGCACAAGGTCAGCACCGGCCTCAACGACGTGACTCACGCCACCGCCCGCTACCGCCGCGAGCTCGGTCTCTCACACGTACCGGAGGACCGCAACGGGCGCGGGTTGGTGACCCCTTACACCGCGGCCATGAACTCCATACTTGGCGACCACTATCACGCGCCCTACTCGAACCGCTTCGGCCTTCTGGACGAAACGGCCATCGAGGGGCATGCACGGCGCCTCATCAAGGATTACGACGTGCGGCCCACGGACCCCAACATCACCGTGTCGCACTACTCGGGTGGCAACGCCCAGAAGCTCATCGTGGCGCGGGAACTGGAGCGCCGGCCCAGCGTGCTGGTGATGGCGCAGCCCACCCGCGGGGTGGATATCGGCGCCATCGAGTTCATCCACCGGCAGATCGTGGACGCGCGCGACGCGGGCATTCCCGTGCTGCTCGTATCGGCGGACCTGAACGAGATTCTCTCGCTGTCCGACCGCATCATCGTCATGTTCCAGGGCCGCATCATGGGCGAACTCAGCCAGGCGGAGGCGACCCCAGAACGGCTCGGGCTGCTCATGGCCGGCTCCGTAGGTGATGACGCCGCGGCGGCTCCCACCGCAAGCACCGCGCCAGAGGCCTGAACCCGGAGCTACGGCGCCGGCAGGCTCAGTCCGCCGCCAGGAACTCGCGGATGCGCACCGCCAGTTGGGAGTACTCGATCAGGAACGCGTCGTGCCCGTGCGGTGAACTTATGCGGGTGTAGTGTGCACCGGGGATGTGAGACGCCAGTTCCTTCGCTTCAGACTCCGGGTAGAGGACGTCGGAATCTATGCCCATGACGAGGGTCGGTAGGCTCAGGCCGCCCAACACTTGGGAGAGGCTGCCGCGCCCGGCCGTGACGTCGTACTCGTCCATGGCCCGAGTGAGCTGGATGTAAGTGTTCGCGTCGAAGCGCTTCACGAGCTTCACGCCCTGGTAGTCGAGGTAAGAGGCGATCTGGAAGCTGGAGTGAAGAGCGTCGCCGCCCGGTTGCTCCGTGTGCCGCTCCCGTCCGAACTTGGCCTCCAGCGAGCCGTAACTGCGGTACGTGAGCATGGCGATGGCGCGCGCCAGCCCTAGGCCCGTCTCTGGCTGCCGCTCGACCGGGTAGTTGCCGTTCTGCCACAGCGGGTCGGCCATGATGGCGCGGCGCGCCACCTCGTTCAGGCCGATGGCCCAGGCGGAGTGCCTGGCGCCGATGGCGATGGGCACGATGCCGCGTACTAGTTCCGGGTAGGTGGCGGCCCATTCGAGCACCTGCATGCCGCCCATGCTGCCGCCGATCACGGCGCGCGCGCTCCGTACGCCCAGGGTGTCCAGCAGGCGCTTCTGAGCCTGCACCATGTCGCGCACCGTGTAGCGCGGGAAGCGCGGCCCGTATGGTCGGCCGTCGGCCGGCCTCAGGCTGCTC
>CAZVTS010000135.1:0-3512 GCA_964630175.1 uncultured bacterium | reverse complement strand
CTACTCCAACGGCGGCCTCGGCTTCCGCTGCGCGGGCGGTGCGCTGTGAGCGCGGCCACCAGGGAACGCACTACCGGAGGAACCATGAAGCTTACGGCGGCAACCGACCGAGCCTGCGGGGGGAAGCCCCGCACCGGGCGGGTAATCACACCGTTGCTCGCACTCCTGATGACCCTCGTGCTGGCCGGTTGCGGCGCCAAGCAAGGTCAGGCCGCACCCCAGGCGGCTACCCAGGCAACCACCCAGAGCAGCGTGGCCCAGGCCGTGGACCACTCGGCCCACACCCAGGCAGCGGCGGCCGCGGCCGAGCAGCCCACGGCGCACGCCGAAGCCGCTGAGCACGCTGCCCACGGCGAAGCAGCAGGTGAACCCGACCACGCTGCCGCCACTGAGCACGCGGACCACTCCGATCACGAGGCCTTGAGCGCCGCGCCGCTGCCCGGAACCTCCATCTACCACCTGGCCACCGACTTCGTGGACCACCACGAACGCGCCCTGGCGCTGCCCGACCTGCGCGGCGCCCCCTCCGTGTTCGTGATGTTCTACGGCGACTGCACCACCGCCTGCCCGCTGCTCGTGCGCTCCGCGGAGCAGATAGAAGCGGCGCTGCCGGAGGGGCTGCGCGAAGAGACCCAGTTCGTCATGGTGTCGTTCGACACGGAGCGCGATACCCCGCAGAACCTGCTCACCTACGCTCAGGACAAGGGCCTGGATAAAGACAACTGGCACTGGCTGGTGGGTACCCCGCTGCAGACGCGGCAGCTGGCCGCCCTCCTGGGCGTGCAGTATAGGGACGCCGGCAACGGCGTGTTCGCGCACAGCAACCTGGTCACCGTGGTCGACCCCGACGGGGTGCCTTCCGCGCGCCTGGAGGGCATAGTCGTGGAGCTGGCACCGGCCATAGACGCCATCCTGGCGGCAGGGCACGTAGTCAACTAGGCGCCCAGCGCCGGCAGGCTCATAACGGACCGACATCTCCTTCGCGGGGGCCGTAACGCATCCGGCCCCCGCCTCACGTTCCTCGGAAGATCACGCACCAGAGGCAGGCTGCCCGCCTGAACCCAGCACTACTCCAGCTCGAACACGAGGCGGAACTTGTCGCTGCGGGCGGCGCACAGCACGAACTCCATGGGCCGCTCGTCCAGCCCGTACGTAACGCGCTGCTTGGAAAGCACCGGCACGTCCCGCGGCAGCTTGAGGTACTTGGCCTCGGTCTGGGTAGCCAGCCTCGCGCCCACCGTTTGCACCGCGCGCAGCGGCCGCACGCCGAACTGCCCGTCCAGGGCCTCGTAAAGGCTGCCCGACTGGGTCACGTCCACGATGGAGAGCGGCAGGAAGCGGGGCGGCAGGTAGGCGTCCTGCAGTTCGAACGGTTCGCCGCTCAAGGTGCGCAGGCGCAGCAGGCGCAGGATCGTGGTGCCAGGCTCCACAGCCAGCGAGCGCGCCACCACCGCTCCCGCTGGGAACTGCTCGAAGCTGATGACCAGCGAGCCTGCCTGGTAGCCCGCCCGCGCGAGCTCGCCTGAGAAGCTGGCCAGCCTCTCGATCTGCTGGTCCAGGCCCTTGGACCGCACGAAGTTGCCGGCGCCACGCCGCGGCTCGACCAGGCCCACCTGCACCAGGCCCTCGAGCGCGCGCCTGACGGTCATGCGTGAGAGGCCCAGCAGGTCGGCCAGGTGGCGCTCGGGTGGCAGCGCTGCTCCTCTCGCGAGCCTGCCGGAGGTGATGAGGCTCTCGAGCTGGTTCTTCAGTTGCAGGTAGGCAGGTGTGGGCGAACTCCGGTCCACGACCAGGTTCGGTTCCCACGGGAGGCCCGGGCTGGCCGCAGGTGAGGTCGAGGAGCACATGATGGTTGGGCCGTCCCTTCGGTTCGGCGGCCTTGCCATCCCCTCAAGGCGCGTGAGGTAACGCGGTGCGTACCCCCGCTGAAACTAGACGCTAACCAGCGGCCCCACGCTTCAGCTTCTGAAAGTTCACATCGGCGGTCTGGCGCCCGGCGCTGCGCCCGCGGCCCCGCCGCGAACGGCCCACTTGGCCACTGTCAGCAGCAGCAACCCCAGCGCCATCGAGATGGCCACGGCAGGGAAGAGGGCCGTGTTACCCACCTGATCCATGGCCCAACCCACGCTGGCGGGCGCCAGGATGGCCGCCACAGCGCCGAACAGGTAGTACATGCCGGTGTAGAAGCCCACCTCCGCCTCGCCTCCCTGGTTCACCACCACCGGGTAGGCGGGCACGAGCACGAACGCCCAGGACGCGCCGCCCAGCATGAGCATCACGGTGAGCCAGGCGGGGTCGGTCACGAAAGCGCCGATCGCGAGCCACAGGGCCAGCGACGCTGTGCCCACGCGCATGGTGTTCACCTCGCCCAAGCGCTTGACCATGGTGCCGGCCGGCAGCGCCAGCAGCACGAACCCCACGATGGTGGCGCCCATCATGAGGCCCGCCCGGCCACCGGAGAGGCCGAACTCCTCCGTGACGAAGGTGCTGAACTGCGCCTCCAGCGCCGAGTAGCCGAAGAAGCAGAAGAACACCGCCAGTAGCAGGTAGAACACAGGACCGTGACGCGGGTTGAAGATCTTCGCGGACTGCTTGATGAGCCCCAGCAGTAGCGGAGCGTCCTCCTGGATGACGCCCTCCACCACGAAGGGAGGGTGGGCCTGCGAGGCGGCGCGAACCGCCACCGCGGCAACCAGGGTCACGCCGCCCGCCACCGCGAACGGGATCCAGATGGCCGTGTCTGCCAGCGGCGCCACCAGGAGGAGCGCCAGTGCGCCGCCCACCGCGCCGAGCATGGTTATCACGGCGTTGGCCCAGGGCCGGTGGGCGGGCGCCACATGGTCGGGCATCAACGCGGCCAGCGGCGCGCGGAACGCGGTCATGGCCAGCAGGAACACGACGTCCACCGCCAGCAACGTCCAGAGCGACGCGCGCGAGAACGGCAGCACCGCGAACAGCACGGCGGCGAGCGGCATGCTCACCACCAGGAAGGGGAGACGCTTGCCGAGCCGGCCGTCCAACCTGTCCGACAGCGCCCCGATGAGCGGCACGAAGAGCAGGCCGAGCACGTTATCGATGCCCATGATGGCGCCGCGAACACCGCTGGAAGACACGAAATCGCGCAGCAGCAGCGGCATGAAGATGTTGTAGAGCCCCCAGGTCACCGACAGGCTGGCGGCGCCGATGCCGAGACCCAGCAGGCCCAGGTTGGACATGCTCCGCTCACCACCGGCCGGCCGCCTCAAGAGGACGTACCCGTGTCGGGTTCGGGGTGCCTGGCCGCTTCCTCCTCGGCCTGGGCCAGCTCGTCGGCCACACGGCGGGAGCGCGCGTACGCCTCCTCGTCGTCACGGCGCAGCCGGCGGTCGCGGAACAGCGCCGCGCGCGCCAGCAGCATCATGGTCACCGGCGTCACCACCGGCACGATCACGATGAGGAGGAGCTCGTGCACCGAGAAGCGCTTACCCGTAACGGAGAAGTAGACCAGCGAAGCGAACAGCACGCCGCTCATG
>CAZVTS010000134.1:0-3532 GCA_964630175.1 uncultured bacterium | reverse complement strand
GAACTGCCGCGTCCATAGGACGTCGCCGTCTCGGCCGTACTTGCTCACGAATGCGTCTCCCTGGCCGGCCGCGGCGCCGGCCAGGTCGCCGGTCGTGTAGCCCACGACGATCACCGACTCATCGGCGGCAACAGCCATGCCGAACGAGAGGTCGGTCCCCGCCGTGCCGAACTGGCGGGTCCACACCGGGTTGCCGTCCGGGTCATACTTCCTCACGTAGGCGTCGGCTCCACCCGAGTTGGGTCCACCCAGTCGGCCCAGGGTGGTGCCCGCCACGATGAACGACCCATCAGAGGCGGCGGCCACCGCACGTGCCATATCGGAGCCGGGGGTGCCGAACTGGCGGGTCCAGACCACGTTGCCGCTTGGAGAGTACTTCCTGACGAACGCGTCGAGCCCGCCGTTGTACGTGCTCCCCAAGAGTCCCACCACGCTGCCCGCAACGATCACGTTGCCGTCTGCGTCGATGGCCACGCCGTGGGCCTCGGCACCCGCGTCGCCGCCGAACTGATCGGCCCAGACGAGCGCGCCGGCCGCCGTGCACAGCCTCACGTAAGCCCCTCCGGGGAACGAGCTGCCGCCCGCCATGTCGGCACTCGTGCGACCGGCCACGGCGATGCTGCCCGTGGCGCCGGTGGCCACGGCGAGGCCCTCGTCTTCGCTCACGGAGCCGAACTGGCGCGTCCAGATGACGCTGCCGGGTGGGTAGGCCACGAGCACCTGCGCGGCGGCGTGCTTGCCGGGCTCGGCCGCGCTGGTGACCCTCACCTCGTAGGTACCGGGCTCGGCCGGGGCCGTGTAGGTGATGGCCGATCCGGTGCCGGCGATGGTGCCGCCCGTGGCGCTCCAGGTGACCGACGGGTTGGAGGTGCCGGTGACGGTGGCGGCGAAACCCTGCTGAGCGGACGGGGCGAGGGTAACGCTCGTGGGCGCGACGGCGACCTGCACTTGGTGTTTGGGGCCGAGGTCGGCCAGCGAGCAGCCGGCCAGCGTGAAGGCCGCGAGTAGCAGCGCGGCAGCGGAGCGTGTGGCCGTGGCGAAGCACATGGCAGACCTCCCTACATGGTGCGGGCTCACTGTGCGAACTTCCGGATGAAGCCGTCGGTACCGCCGGCGTTAGGCCCTCCCAGGTCCCCGTTGGTCCCTCCCGCAACGTAGATGTTGCCTGCGGCGTCTAGGACGATCCCGGCCGGGGAGTCATCGAAGCCGGACCCGAACTGGTACGTCCAGACCACCGTGCCGTCTGCGGCGTACTTCCTGATGAACATCCCCGTGTTCTCCACGAACGCGCCGTCGAGGGCCAGGCCGGCGCTACCCAACACCAGGAAGCCACCGTCGGTGTCTACGACCGCGGACCTGGCCGCGTCGTTGCTCGCGCCGCCGAACTGATCGGTCCACTTGACCGCGCCGTTCGGCCCGTAGAGCCGCACGAACACGTCCACGAAGCCCGCTTGCGGGGCCGCCAGGTCGCCCGAGGTGGTGCCCACCACCAGCACGTTGCCGTGCGAGTCGACCGCCACGGCGGTGCCTGCGTCCGCCTCGTTCGTGCCGAAGCGGTCCTCCCACAGGAGCGTGCCGGTGGGGCCGTACTTCCTGATGAAGGCGTCGTTCTTGGGCCCGTCCGGGGAGCCCTGCCCGTCGTTCAGCCAGCCGGTCACCAGGACGTTCCCGTCGGCGTCCACCGCCACTCCCGTGGCGCCGTTGTGCCCGGCGGCGCCGAACTGGTGCGACCACATTACGTCCAAGTACCCGTCCAGCTTCCTTACGAACGCGTCCGTCTCGCCGAAGCGCTCCGGGTGAAGGTCGCCTTGCGTGAAGCCCACCACCAGCACGTTGCCCTCTGCGTCCACGGCCACCCCGGTGGCGCCATCGGCGTTGGGGGAACCGAACTGCGCATCCCAGCCAAGCCCGAAGTGGCTGGTGTACGTGGCCACGTAGGCGTCGGACGGGTCGGTGGCCCCACCCCAGGTGTAGCCCGCGGCGATCAGCTGGCCGCTCGCGTCCACCGCTGCGGCGAGGAAGGCGTCGTCACCGATCGAACTGAAGCGGAGCTGGGTTACTTCGTTCCCGCCCGCTTCGATCTTCAGGGCGAAGGCGTCTCGGAGGCGTTCTGGCGGCGGGGAGTACCACGTGTCCTCGGCGCCGACCACGAAGACGTCGCCGTCGATGCCGGCGGCTATCGCGTGCACGGTGTCGAACCCCTCGCGGCCGAACTGCCGCGTCCACACGGTGGTGAGAGGCGGCTTCGCCGGTTCGACGGTGACGGTGGCGGAGGCCGCCTTGGACGGGTCTGCCACGCTGGCGGCCGTGACCTGGTACGTGCCCGGGTCTGCTGGGGCGGAGTAGGTGACGGTGTTGCCGTTGGCCGCTAACGCGCCGCCGTTGGCGGTCCAGGTCACGCTTGTGTTGGCGGGGCCCGTCACCGTGGCCGTGAACCGCTGTTCTCCCCCCGGCGGGAGGGTGGCGGAGGCGGGCGTGATGCTCACGCTCACCGTCGTGGGGCGGTCGGGGCCGCGGGGCGGCGTGGAGCAGCCGACCAGCAGGCCCAGGAGCAGCGCCGTTAGCGCTGGTTGGGGGATGATGCGCGGGTGGGGCATCTGGAACCTCCGACGCGAGTCTGGAGGGCAGGGCGTTACGCGGGCGTCACCCGCGCGCGGCCCGCGGTGTGGCACCGGGTGCCGGCTGAAGCGCGCTGGGGTCACGGGGGCAAGGCAAAAAAGGTTGAACCCCGCGTGGGAGGCGCGGGGTTCCATTCGGAAGAGGATGGGGGGAGGTAATGGGAGAGTTACCTCGTATCCACGACCTAAGGATACGGAGACCGTCTTACGAGATTCTTACAGCCCTATTACGAGCCCTGCGGTGACACCCGCACGCAGGTCTTGCCGCTGTGAGCGACCTCACAAAGCGGTGCAGCAGGCAGGCGCGGCCTTGCAGGACCGCCGTCAGGAGCCCGTGCTGAACAGCGAGCTCACGGAGGCGCTGTCGTGCACGTTGCGGATGGTCTTGGCAAGCAGCGGAGCCACGCTCAGCACTTCGATCCGGCCGTTGTTCTCCTTGAGCGGGATCGTGTCCGTTACCAGGATGGAAGTGATGGCGTCGTGCGTGAGGCGCTCCAGCGCCGGAGGGGTGAACACCGCGTGCGTGGCGCCCACCCTGATGTCCGGCACGGCGCCCAGCTTGATCAGCGCGTCTATGCCGCGGCGCATGGTGCCCGCGGTGCTGATCATGTCGTCCAGCATTATGGGGCGCCTGCCCTCCACCTCACCTATGACGTGCGTCACCTCGGTGTCCGTGGGGCTGGTGCGGCGCTTGTAGAGCATCACCAGCGGCAGGTTGAGGTAGTTGGCCAGGCGGCGCGCCTCGATGGCGCGGCCCACGTCCGGCGACACCACCACGGAGTCCGTGAGGTCGGTGGTCTTCAGGTAGTCGCCCAGTATGTCCAGCGCCGTGAGGTGGTCCACCGGCACGTCGAAGAAGACCTGGATCTGACCGGCGTGCAGGTCGATGGTTATCACCCGGTCGGCCCCCGCCG
>CAZVTS010000133.1:0-3716 GCA_964630175.1 uncultured bacterium | reverse complement strand
CCAGCAGGTTGATGACGATGAACACCACGGCGATGAACAGCACGGTGCCCTGCACCAGGGGGGCGTCCTGCGCGCGGATGGAGTCCACCACCAGCCGCCCGATGCCCGGCCAGGCGAACACGGTCTCCGTTAGCACGGAGCCGCCGAGCAGGCCGCCGAACTGAAGGCCGATCACGGTGACGATGGGCAGCATCGCGTTACGCAGCGCGTGCCGCAGGTTGATGCGCGTCTCGCCAACGCCTTTGGCGCGGGCGGTGCGAACGTAATCGGCCCTCAGCACCTCTATCATGCTGCTGCGCGTTACCCGCGCGATGATGGCGGACGAGGCGAAGCCGATGGCCACGGCGGGCAGCACGAGGTGCCGCCAGGTGCCGAAGCCGGACGCCGGTAGCCAGCCAAGTTGCAGCGCGAAGAAGAGCATGAGCATGAGCCCCGACCAGAACACTGGTATGGAGACGCCTGCCAGCGCTACCACGATGGCCAGGTAGTCGACGATGGTCCGGCGGTAGACGGCCGCCAGCACCCCGAGCGTGAGCCCGATGGTGAGCGAGATGAAGATGCCGGAGCCCGCCAGCAGGAGCGTGGCCGGAAGGCGCGTGGCGATCTCCCGAACCACCGGCTGCTTGGTGCGCACGGAGGTGCCGAGGTCGCCCTGTATGGCGCCTCCGAGGAACGAGAAGTACTGGCTCACCGGGTTGGCCGTCAGGCCGAGCTGCTCGCGCATCTCGTCGAGTGCCTCACGACTGATGCCGCGAGAGTCTTCACCCAGGAGAGCGATGAGAGGATCGCCGGGGGCGATCCTCAACATCACGAACACGAGAACGGTGACTCCTAGCAGGACCGGCAGCAGGCCGAGCAGGCGTCCGGTTACGTACCTGAACATCAGCCTCCGGTCTTACGGTCAGCGGTTGAGCGTGGCGTCACGCAGGTCGAGGCTGATGACCGAGAAGCCCACGTTCTCGCCCTGCAGCGCCGTGGTCTTGGCGAAGGTGGAGAGCGGGTAGTTCACGGTCACGAACGGCAGGTCCTGAAGGATGATCTCCTGAACCTCGTGGTACACGGCCGTGCGCACGCTGGTGTCGGGGTTGTTGCGGCCTTCTTCCAGCAGCTCGGTCACGTGGTCGTCAACGTAGTTGCTGTTGTTGCTGCCACCGCCGCGTTCGCTGGGATGGAGGAAGCCGTACAGGGCGTAGTCGGCGTCCAGCGTGACGGTGCCCCAGCCGGAGGTGTAGAGCTCCAGGTCGTCCTGCAGCACGGCCTCGGCGTAGGCGGCGTAGGGCTGCGTGCGGATCTCAAGGTCGATGCCGATGTCCGCCAGTTCGGCCTGCAGGATCTGCGCGATGGTCTCGAGGGTGGGGTCGGTGTACACATCGATGCGCAGGCTCAGGCCGCTCACGCCGGCTTCGGCCAGCAGTTCGCGGGCGCGCTCAGGGTTATAGGGGTAGGGCTCCACCAGGTCTTCGGCGGCGTACGCCACGGTGGGCGGGATGGCCGCAACGGCCGGCAGGCCGTAGACGATGTCGCCGATCAGTTCCTTGTCGATCACGTGGGCGATGGCCTGGCGCACGCGCACGTCCTGAAGCTTGGGGCTCTCCAGGTTGAAGCCCACGTAGTTGCTGCCCCAGCCGAGGAAGCGCTGGGCTTCAAGGCCCGCAGTGTTGGCGATGGCCTCGAAGCTGTCGGCAGGGATGCCGTAGTAGGCGTCCACGCCGCCGCTGCGGAGCTCGACCATGATGGTGGAGACGTCGGGGATGATGCGCATGACGAACTGCTTGATGGCGGGCTCGCCACCCCAGTAGTCGGGGTTGGCGTCCAGCACCAGTTCGGCGTCCTGCTCCCAGGAAACGAAGCGGAACGGCCCGGTGCCCACGGGGTGGCGCTCGAGGCTCTCACCCAGGCCGGCCTGCACGATGGCGGCCACCGGGTGGGCCAGGTGCGCCAGCAGCGGGGCGAAGGGGGTCTCGGTTTCGAGTTCTACGGTGTAATCACCGGTGGCCCGAACGTCGCTCAGGCGGGTGAGCACGAAGCGGCCAGGGTTGGTGGCTGCGGGGTCCAGGAAGTGCTCCAGCGAGGCCACCACGGCGGCGGCGTTGAGCGGGGTGCCGTCGTGGAAGGTGACGCCTTCACGGATCTTGAGTTCCAGCACGTTCGGCTGGGTGAACTCCCAGCTTTCGGCCAGGCGCGGCAGGATCTCGCCGTCGGCGCCGAAGTAAACGAGGTTCTCGTACACCTGGTTGGTGATGGAGAAGGAGAGGCCGTTGAAGGTGCGGTTAGGGTCCAAGGTCACAGGGTTGGATACCTGCGCCATGGTCAGCCGCTGCGCCATGGCCATGGGCGCCGCGAACAGGGCGGCCAAGGCTAGCACAGTGATGAAGGTCTTGATCTTACGCATGTTTCCTCCGTTGCTTCGAGTGGGTTTCTGCGGTGGGGAATCGTGGCGCCGTGGATGGCCGCCTCAGCAATCTAAACACAGGTTCGCCCTCTTGTGAGGCACCTGGCTACAGTCGGCATTTGCCGGTAATCACGGGCGATTCGGCATGTGAAACGATAAGCCACGAAGGTGTGCGCCCACACCTTGAAGAGCTTGTTAGAGGAACGTGGCAAAGGTGATCCAGGTGGGCGCCACGTTGAACCCCACGCGGCGCTAGCTCATACTCACACACTATTTTCGTAATACACTTATCGCATGGGCTCGCGCGAAACTATCAAAGGCGCTCCGGTCACGGAAGAGCAGATCGCTGCCTGGGCGGCTGAAGCCGAGGCTGGCTATGATGTTGAGGTTTTGAAGAAGCGTGGTCGCGGTCGACCTGGTCGCGGCGCAGCGCCATCTCAGGTGGTCGCGGTGCGCCTGACGTTGGACGAGCTTGCAGTGGTCGATGCACGTGCTGAGAGCGAGGGAAAGACTCGCTCCGAGGTAATTCGTGAAGCATTGACGGCGTCTGGAATGTGAAGGTTCACGAGGCGGCACTCAAGCATGGGGTGGCTCCGGAAGACGCCATCCAAGCAGCAACATGGCCGCTTTGGATCGAAGAGCTTGATGATGACAGCCCGGCGCGCCAACTGCGCCTTGGCTTCGACACGAGGGCACTATTGCTTGAAACCGTAGTGCTCGTCTTTGATAGTGGCAATGAACTCGTTATCCATGCGATGAAGGCTCGGCCACAGATGCTTGACTTGCTCCCGGACCACCTTGGGTGAGGTGGTGCATTCGGCAATGAGTAATGCCGCAGTGCGTTGCAGACCTCCCCCTGATGTCAGGGCTGCACACCGTAGATACGGCCGGCGGCCAGCCGCCCCAGCAGCAGCGCGGCGTAGCCGCACGCGAGGCTACCCACCACGTAAACGGCCGCCAACCCGGTGGCGCCGGACCTGATCATCAGGTCGGCCTCGAGTTCGAACGTGCTGAAGGTAGTGAAAGCGCCAGCGAAACCCGTGCCCACCGCCAACGCTAAAGCGGGGGAGACCTGGCCACCACGAGCGAGGTGCGAAACGAAGCCGATGAGGAAGCAGCCGAGTACGTTCACCAGGAACGTGGCTGCTGGCAAGGTTGCGTTGGGGAGAACGGCGTTGGTTGCGACCGAGGTTAGGTAACGGCAGAGGGTGCCAAGCGCGCCGCCTACGAGAAGTCCGACTAAAGACATGAAGCCTCCCAGCGCGTGAAGAGTAGGCGTCATCAGCCTGCGCTGGGCGGTTAAGGCGGACACCATCGCCTGTGG
>CAZVTS010000132.1:0-3832 GCA_964630175.1 uncultured bacterium | reverse complement strand
TCGTCATCGCCGACGAGGCGCACCGCAGCCAGTACGACTTCATCGACGGCTTCGCGCGCCACATGCGCGACGCGCTGCCCAATGCCTCGTTCGTTGGCTTCACAGGCACGCCGATAGAGACTGCCGACGCCAACACCCGCGCCGTGTTCGGCGACTACATCAGCGTTTACGACATCCAACGCGCGGTTCAGGACGGTGCGACCGTTCCGATCTACTACGAGAGCCGCATAGCGAAGCTGACCTTGAGGGAGTCGGAGCGGCCGACGATAGACCCCGACTTCGAAGACGCCACCGAAGGCGAGGAGGTCGAGCGCAAGGAGAAGCTCAAGAGCAAGTGGGCACAGCTAGAGGCCGTGGTCGGCTCGGAGAACCGCATCAAGCTCATCGCCAGGGACCTCGTCGAACACTTCGAGCGGCGCACCGAAGCGTTGGACGGTAAGGCGATGGTGGTGGTCATGAGCCGCCGTATCGCGGTCGAGCTCTACCGCGAGCTTGTGGCGTTGCGGCCCGACTGGCACGGCGCCTCCGATGCGGAAGGCGCGTTGAAGGTGGTGATGACGGGCTCGGCCACCGATCCTCTTGATTGGCAGGACCACATCCGCAACAAGCCGCGTCGCGAGGCCCTCGCGGCTCGCTTCCGCGACCCCAACGACCCGTTCCGCATCGTGATCGTGCGCGACATGTGGCTCACCGGCTTCGACGCGCCGAGCCTCCACACCATGTACGTCGACAAACCGATGCGTGGACACGGCCTGATGCAGGCCATCGCCCGCGTGAACCGCGTGTTCAAGGACAAGCCGGGCGGCTTGGTGGTCGACTACCTCGGCCTGGCCGAAGACATGAAGCGGGCGCTGGCCACGTACACCGAGGCCGGCGGCAGCGGCGATACGGCGCTCGACCAGTCCGAGGCCGTGGCCCTGATGCTGGAGAAGTACGAGGTGTGCTTAGGCCTGTTCCACGGGTTCGACTGGAGCTGCTGGATCTCGGGCACGCCACAGGAGCGTCTGTCTCTCCTGCCCGCCGCACAAGAGCACATCCTTGCGCTGGAGGACGGCAAGGAAAGGCTCCTTCGCACCGTCACAGAGCTCTCGCAGGCGTTCGCGTTGGCCGTTCCGCACGAGGACACCATGCGCATCCGCGACGACGTGGCGTTCTTCCAAGCCGTCCGCTCGGCCATCGCCAAGCGTGAACCCGGCGAGCGCAGGACGGACGAAGAGCTCGACCTTGCCATCAGGCAGATCGTGTCGCGCGCCGTGACGTCGGACGAGGTCATCGATATCTTCACCGCCGCTGGCCTCAAGAAGCCCGACATCTCGATCCTCTCAGAGGAGTTCCTGGCCGAGGTCAGGGGCATGGAGCACCGCAACCTCGCCGTCGAGCTGCTACAGAAGTTGCTCAAGGGCGAGATCAAGGAGCGCGCCAAACGCAACGTGGTGCAGGCGCGCTCGTTCGCCGACCTCCTCGAGAAGGCTGTGCGCAAGTACCAGAACCGCGCTATCGAGGCGGTGCACGTGATCGAGGAGCTCATACGGCTCGCCAACGACATGCGGGAAGCCGATAGTCGGGGTCAGCGGCTAGGGCTCTCTCCCGATGAGATCGCGTTCTACGACGCCCTGAGGCAGAACAAGAGCGCCGAAGAGGTTCTCGGTGAGCCGACGCTGCGCGTGATCGCTCAAGAGCTCGTGGAGACGGTGCGGCGCAACGCTTCCATCGACTGGACCTTACGCGAGAGCGTGCAGGCTCAGATGCGCGTGTACGTGAAGCGCATCTTGCGGAGGTACGGTTACCCGCCCGACCTGCAGGAGGCGGCCACTCACACCGTGCTGGAGCAGGCTGCGTTGTTGTCGGGGCAGTGGGCGGTGGCGTGAGCCTAAGCAGACAGTCGAACACTTGGCTTGGCGCGCTCGCACGACCAGATTTGTTGAATCACAACTTCGTCAGGACGCTCACAGAGCTGGCTGACGCTGCGCGCGGCTACAACTGGCAGCGGGTGATAGAGCTGCTTGACCAAACGCCCGACGGCGTGAACGCCACGCGCCCAGGGGGCAGCGCTTTGTTCGCGCTACTGCACCAGGTGGCCCATGGCGGCGCACCGGTGGAAGTGGCGAGCAAGCTCATTGCGCTTGGTGCCTGGCGCACGCTTAGGACTGCCTCTGGGGAGCAACCAGTGGACATCGCGCGGCGGCTCAACCACGACCACCTGATCGAGGTGCTCACCCCGCAATACCGTCACCGGGTGCCGCTAGAGGCCCTCGCCTTGCTGCAGGTTCATTTCCATGACGTGATAAGTGCGCAGGTTGATTTCCTAGGCGACATGGACGGCTTGAGGTACCCGGAGCTAGAACCGCTCCTCGAGCTCGAGGAACCGCAGATGTGGTTCGCGGTACCGGGCATGTACGGCGGCTTCTGGTACTGGCTCGCTGCCGACGGCGATGACCCTGTTCTCATGTCGGAGAGTTCCTCTCGGGTGGTAGGTGGGTTCGGAGAGACGTATGAGGTGACGATCAGGGGTAGCGCCCTATCCTTAGGAAGCGACCATCCCGCCGTGGTTTGGCAGCCTGGAAAGTAGCTTTAGCCATCGTGCCCCTCAGCTTGATTCTGTAGTCTTCAACAACATCCCCCGAATCGCCTAGGTGGTGAAGCGTCAATGAGCGACATAGACATAGCGTTCGATTTCAGAAGCGATGCCGGCACTTTCCGCGGCTCGGACCGGCGACGGGACCCCGACAAGTACAGCCCCACGCTTAGGAAGTACCACCAACTCCTTTGGAGCAAACCTCTGCCAAGTGGTCGGCGGTTCGATCTCGTAGACACAACGCCTGGCGTGTACCTGCACCACCACTCCGATCTTGGCGAGTTCAAGCTCGCTAGCGATACCGTGGTGCCGTCCCTGCGCAAAGAGAAGTCTTTGGCGGAAGCAGTCAGGGCTCTCCCGCCTGGCCGCCTGGAGAGGCACTTCTACTACGGCTACACCATTGGCGGGATGATGCTCTTCCCCGGGAACAAGATCGACGGCAAGATCACTATCAACGGCGCCCGCGGCTTCCATCCGCGTGTGAAGGACCGTTTCGACTTGACCGTGGAGTGCATCCGGCGCCATTACGAGGGCGAAGACAGCCCGCTGAGCGACACTTTCGCCCGCTACGGCGACTTCTTCGCCTTGTTCGAGTCGTTCAAGGGCTATGTCGATTTCTTCCTGCTCCAGGACATCGTCAGTAGCGATTACAGGAGCATCAGCTACCATGCACCGTTCTCGGGCTTCGACGAGTCTCCTGTGCCCCAGACCGCGGCTGCCTACGAGCGGTACCTCGATGTTTCCGAGGCGTTCATCCACGCACGTAACAGGCGGATCCTGGCTTCCAGGCAAACACCGTCGGCCTAACGCAGCTAACGGGCGCGGGTCGGAATCGGGGAGAATGGTGCATCGTGCAATACGCAGTTGTGATTGAAAACGCAGGCAACAACTACTCGGTCTACGTGCCGGACCTCCCAGGTTGCGTCACCACTGGAGCGTCGAAGGCTGAGGCTCTCTCGAGAATTCGGGAAGCCATCGAGTTCCATTTGGCGGGACTGCGAGAAGATGGCGACCCGCTGCCGCTTCCGACTACCGACGTAGGGTACGTCGAGGCTTGGCACTTGCTGGGTTAGGTGGCCCCGAGAAGCAGATGACCATCCGAAGCGTTAGTCTCCCCTCCGGCGAGGAAGTGCCCGCGCTCGGGCAAGGCACGTGGGGCGTGGGTGAAGGACGGCGCTCCAGGGTCGACGAACTGGCCGCTCTACAGCTGATATGGGGATTTGATTGTCAATAGGGCGTGAAAGGGCAGCACCTCGT
>CAZVTS010000131.1:0-3851 GCA_964630175.1 uncultured bacterium | reverse complement strand
ACGGCAGCTTCGACGTGACCTTCGAGTTCGTGATCGGCAACTACGGCAACACCGTGCTGCAGAACGTGCAGCTGCGCGACGACCTCAGCGTCTTCTACGACCTCACGGACTTGAGCCCTGCCCACATAACGGTGAGTTCGCCGCACTTCACGGTGAACACTGGCTACGACGGCCTCACCGACCTGCGCCTGCTGGCGCCCGGCAACAGCCTCGGCCTCGGTGCCAGCGGCACCGTTACCCTCACCATGGCCGGCTTCTTCATCCACGGCCCGGTGGACACCTTCAACACCGCGGTGGGCACGGGCAACAGCCCGGACGGCACGCCCGCCGAACCCGACCTCTCGCAGGACGGCCCCGATCCGGACCCGGACGGCGACGGCGACCCGACCAACGACAACGACCCGACCCCCGTGCGCCTCGGTCAGGCGCCACGCATCGGCCTGGCCAAGTGGGCCACCAACGCCCGGGCCGCGGACGGCACCTACACGGTGGAGTTCACCCTGCTGGTGCGCAACTATGGCGACGCCCCGCTGGCAGACCTGAGCATCACCGACTCCCTGGCCGACTTCTACGCCGGCACCAACCTGGCGCCGGAGCGCGTGCGCACCAGTTCGGCCGACCTGCTCCTGAACCCCGCCTACGACGGCGCTACCCACACCGAACTGCTGGCGCCCGGCAACCGCCTGGCCGTGGGCGCGGAGGCCACCCTCACCATCACCCTCACGAGCCTCATCCCCAACGAGGGCGTGACGCGGGTGGACAACCTGGCGCTCGCGCGCGGCACCGCGCCGGACGGCACCGAGGTGGCGGACACGTCCACCGACGGCGCCGACCCCGACCCCGACGGCAGCGGCCCCAACAACCACAGCACGCCCACCCCCGTCTTCTTCGAGGAACTGGCGGCCATGCTGCTCACCAAGGAAGTGCCCGAGGGCCCCTACTCGATCGGCGACCGCGTGCCGTACACGGTTACGATCATCAACCCCAACGACGTGGCCACCGCCTTCGACCTCACCGACCACCTGCCTGCCGGCACCGCCTACATTGCGGGAACCACCGCCTTCGACCCCGCCGGCCTGGTGCCCAGCGAAGGGCTGGAACCGCGCCAGGACGAGCCCGGAACCATCAGCTGGCACTCCATCGTGGTGCCCGCCCTCGGGCAGCTACGCGTGAGCTACGAGCTGCGCGTGCTGCCGGGCGCCGGCGACACCCTCGTGAACGAGGTCACCCTGGAGGGCTCCACCGGCTTCGGTGCGCCCGTGCGGGCCACCGCAACGGCCGTGGCCCGCGTGGAGCAGGGCGTGTTCGAGCTGGGTGAGGGCCTGCTCATCGGCCGCGTCTACTTCGACGTGAACCGCGACGACACCTACAGCCTGGGCGTGGACGTGCCGATAGAGGGCGCCCGCGTGATCCTCAGCAACGGCTGGCAGACCGTCACGGACGCGCAGGGCAATTACGCCTTCCGCGACCTGGCAGTGGGCAGCTGGACGGTGATGGTGGACGAACTCACCACGCCTTACCGGCCCAGCCTGCACCCCGAGCAGCTGCGCGACGAGCGCCAGCACCTCGTGAACGTGCGCGGCCTCACCGTGTCCGACTTCCCCTTCCACCTGCCCGAAGGGCTGGTGGGCGCCGAACGCAGCACGGTGGTGGAGTTCGGGCCGCTCACCCTCCGCAAGCGACACCTGCCACTGGAGGACCGCGTGCTCGTGGTGCTGGAGATAGAGTTCGGCGGCCCCTGGCCAGCCGTGCTCGTGACCGACCCCGTGACCGGCCAGGAGAGCCGCACCTTCGTGGTGGAACCTTCCGACCACACCACCACCATCACCTACGAACTGCCACTCGGGACACCGCTGACCGATCCCGAGATCGAGTGGAGTGAACGATGATCCGCATCCTGGGCATCCTCCTCGCGCTGGCCACCCTGAGCGGCCACGCCCTGGGCCAGTCCATAACGGCCACGGTGCCAGGCGACCGGCTCGGCTGGGAGGCTGACGAACTCAACGTGGTCATCAGCCTCCTCGAGACGAGCCAGGTGAGGCTCGAGGTCTACTCCCCCGCGTTCGACCCGGACGACTACCGCGCCTCGCTCGACGGGCGCCCGGAGCTGGGCGACGAGCGTTACGACAGGGGCGAGGGCGAGGTGCAGGCGCACTTCAGCCTCTGGCGCAACGACAGCGTGCTCCTCGAACGCAGCTTCGGGGTGGCGCCGCACGGCACCGAGGTGCTGTTCGACGGCGAACTGGCGCCGGGTGAGTACACCCTGCGCAGCAGCTTCGACGGCCTCGGCAAGAACAGCTTCGTGTACACCCTCGAAAGCGAGCCCGCCGCCGCCGTCTACTTCGGCGCGGGCGAGACCATGCTCTTCAACATCCGCGGCCCCGAGCTGCAGGACGTGCTCACGGTAGTGGTGGACGAGGAGCACGCCCCCGCCACCTTCGAGCTGTACGACGGCGACGGCCCGAGCGAGCTGCGCGGCCGCCTCACCACCCCATCGGGCCCCATCGAGATACCCATCTCCGGCGACCTGGAGTGGAGCACCATCCGCCTGGGCCAGCCCGGCACCTACACCTTCAGCTTCTACCAGCCCGAGGGCGCCTACCAGCACTCCAACACCATCGGCATCAGGGCCAACGCGCGCCTGCGCAGCACGCCCACCGGCCTGCGCTTCACCCGGCTCGCGCCCGTGCAGGTGCGCATAATCGACGTGGACGGCGTGAACCTCCCCGGGAACTACGTCATAGAGACGGAGGGCGAGCTCCGCACCGCGGTGCTCACCGGCCTGCCCGACAATTACCGCCTCGTGGACACCCAGACCGAGGGCGGTGTGGTCGAGAACCCGCGGCGCGTGAACTTCGGCGCGGACGGCGGCGTGGCCATCTACGTGGCGGAACGCGTGCCCTCCCACCGGAGCCAGCTCACCGTGTACGCCCGGCTCCTCTACCCGGGACACAGCAGCCCGTACGACCTCAGCTACCTGCTGTCGGAAACGGCCTACAGCCTGGGCGAGGCGGGCGAACTGACCATAGACGTCACGCCCGGCGTGTACACCTTCCGCCTGCCCCGCATCCCCGGCGCGAAGGTGAGCGGACCCAACTCCGTGATAGTGGGCGAAGGCGACCACGTGCGCGCCTACTTCGTGGTGGAACCGCAGGTGCAGCTCAACCTGGCGGTGGACGTGTACACCCGCTGGCAGGACGAACAGTTCGTGTTCACCGCCACCGGCTCCACGCTCTACCAGGAGCCGCTACCCGGCCTGCTCAGCCTCGCCCTGCCCGCGGGGCTCGAGGCGCTGGGGCCCACAGCAATGGAAGGCACCCTGGTTGCCGGTGAGCCGCTCGTGCTGGTGGTGCCCGCCGCCGGCAGGCTCGTGGGCGAGCACGGCGTACCGGCCACCCTGGAGCAGTGGGGCCTGAGCGACCAGGTGAACGTGCAGGTGCTGGCACCCGCCGTGGTGGAGCCCGAGCCTCAGCCCGAACCTGAGCCCGAGCCGGAACCCGAACCCGAAGTGGTGGACCCGGCGCCCGAACCTGAACCCGAACCCGTGGTGGAGGAGCCCGAACCTGAACCCGAGCCCCTCCCCGACTTCGCCGTGGCACGCCGCTCCACCGTCCACCTCGACTTCCAGGCAGGCCGCGTGCACCGCTGCGAGCTGGCGCCCCTGGCGCCCGGTGAGAGCGCCACGCTGGGCCTGACCCTGCGCGTTACCGACCCCGCCCGGTACGCGGAGCCGCGCATACGCCCGTCCGCCAACCCAGCAGGCGCGCTGGAGGTCTACGTGTCCTCCGTGAGCCTGGGCGCCACCGGCGAAACGGCCGAACTCCGGCTGCAGGTGCGCAACCTCAGCGACC
>CAZVTS010000130.1:0-3870 GCA_964630175.1 uncultured bacterium | reverse complement strand
CATGGCGGATGCTCCGGACTTCGTCAGCCGTGAACTGCTCGGCATCGACTTGAGCCAAGATGGGCAGCCCATCGTCACCTGTTTCGATGCCCCGTCCAGTCCAGTCTGCGAGTTCGACCCGGAAGCCGGCTTCGTCCATGAACAACACGAGTTCCGTATCTGGCTTTAACCCAAGCGCCTCACGTACCTGCTGTCGCTGCCTCGGAACTGCGCCCATCCTGAATCGTAACCACGCTTACCATGTCGCTTTCTGGGTCATGCACGTAAACGCAGATCATCCAGCGCCACGGACCCAGCAGGAACCGGAACCCGCTCCATCGACCCGGAAGCTCGGATCCGAGTTCTGGGAAGTCTCGCAGGCTGCTCAAAGATCGGGCCAGGCGCTTAGGCGTATCCGCAGGGAGCGAGTGAGTGCGTGTGAGCCGGTGCAGGTCGTCGAGAGCTGACCGGGTGATCACCACCCTAGACACTGCTTATAGGTCCTCAATGTCAACCACTCGGCCCGCAGCCACGTCTGCCAGGCCAGATTGGGCGCGTTCGAATGCGCCGTCGATGCCGCTTAAGAGCATGGCAACGTTCTGGGCCGATGGGTCGGCCTCATCCAGCGCCGACGACAGAAGTGCGCGCGCCAAGGTACCTGGGCTCACATGAGTCCGCTTCGCCAACACCCGGAGCTTCTCGGCATACTCGGCGTCTAGGACTATGTTCACGCGACCAGCGGGAGCGGCCATGAAATACGTTAGCACGGATTGACACGATTCGTGTACTTTCCGGTTTTCCTGCAGCGCGGCCTTTACGGTTTTCTTGAGCGGGAATATGGGGTCTTGGTGGCAGGCGGGGCGCGTTTGCGGACGGGTCAGCGACCATCGCGGACGCGCAAGAGGCCCGCATCATAAGTAGCGCCATGTTGGACCTGATCTCGAAGGAGGAGCGGTAGGCCGTTATATCAGCTGCTTGGCCGTGCACCTGGGCACGCTTCTAGCTGGTGGTGTTCGTGAACGGGTTCAGTACCGCCACCCCGCTGCCCTCCACATCAGCAACGTTCTGCGTTACCAGTGTCAGGTTGTTCACCAAGGCGGTAGCGGCCAGGAGGCCATCTATGACTGGTAGGGGCCTTACCGCGTTCAGGCGCCCCCACGTCTCGGCCACTTCACCCGTCACAGGGAGGAGCCGGTCACGATACTCGCGCTTCAAGGTCCCTAGCCATGCTGCGAACACCTGCGCACGCTTCCCGTCTCGCCGCCGTAGGCGCTCGATGCCTTGGCTGATCTCACCAAGCACCAGCACGCTCAAGAAGAGGTCTTCACCGTCCACACCTTCCAACCAGCCAGCCACAGCTTTGTCCGCGGAAGGCTTACGGATCTCGGAGATCACGTTGGTGTCCAACAGGTAGCTCATAGCTCGACCACCCGCGCCTTCTCGGCGGAGCGACGCAACTCGAGTTCTCCTAAGTCCGGTACCGAAAGCAGGAACTCCTTGAAGTCGTGGGCGCCGGACAAGCGTCGATAAGTCTCGGCCGAGACCAATACGGCCACCTCTTCTCCGTGCCGCGTGACTACCTGAGGGCCCTCTTCCTGGGCCTTCCGAACCAGTTCGCTGAACTTCTGCTTGGCTTCTTGCACTTGCCACGACATCAGGGCAGCCTCCTCTCCAGACTGTCTAGACATAATACTCCGCCGCAAGAGGTAGCGCGCTCCTGCGCCGGCAGCACACGAGGCAAAGTGCGGGCGTTCCGAACTGCATCACTTCGGGCGGGAGTCGTGCAGTTCGGAACCACCCGAATCAGGAACATCGTGCGCCCCCACACCGCGCGGTAACATCGCGCCCATGCTGCTCCACCTGCTGCGGCAACTGTTCCTCGCCGTGCCCGCCCTCTTGGGGGTCATGGTGGTGGTGTTCGTGCTCATGCGCTCCGTGCCGGGCGACGTGGTCACGAACCTGGTGGGCCTGCAGGCCAACATCACCCCAGAGCGGCTGGAGGAGCTGCGGCGCCTCTTCGGGCTCGACCTGCCCATGCACGTGCAGTTCGGCCAGTGGTTCTCGGCCACCATCCAGGGCGATCTAGGCTCCTCGCTGCGTACGGGTAGGCCCGTGGCCATGGACCTCTTGCTGCGCTTCCCGGTCACTCTGCAACTCACCCTGATGAGCATGGTCCTGGCCGTGTTCATCGGCATCCCACTGGGCATCACGGCCGCCCTCACGCGGGGCAAGCTGGCCGATTACGCCGTCTCCATCTTCGCGCTCATCGGTCTCTCCATCCCGGGCTTCTTCCTAGGCATCCTGCTCATACTGCTGTTCTCGCTGCACTGGGGTGCCTTGCCGCCGGCGGGTTACGTGCCGTTCATGGAAGCGCCCCTGGATAACATCCGCCACATGCTCCTACCCGCGTTGTCGCTGGGGCTCATCCTCTCGGCCGCCATCACCCGCATCTCGCGCTCCACCATGCTCGAGGTCATGGGCAAGGACTTCATCCGCACCGCGCGCGCCAAGGGCCTGCGCGAGTACGTGGTCATAGTGCGCCACGCCCTGCGCAACGCGCTCAACCCCATCGTCACCGTGGTGGGGCTCCAATTCGGCGCGCTGCTCGGCGGCGCCGTCGTCATCGAGCAGGTGTTCAGCCTGCCGGGCGTGGGCCGGTTCGCCCTCGAGGGCATCAACCTGCGTGACTACCCGGTAGTGCAGGGCGCCGTGCTCATGATCTCCGCCGTGTTCATACTCGTGAGCCTGCTCATGGACGTGGTCTACGCGCTGGTAGACCCGAGGATCCGCTATGCGTAAGCTCCTCAGCACCAGCTCCGGCGTAACGGGCCTCATCATCGTGGCGCTGGTGACCCTGGCCGCCATCTTCGCGCCGTGGCTCACGCCGCACGACCCGGTGAAGGTGAACGCGGCGGCGCGCATGCAGCCGCCCTCCACGGAGTACCTGCTGGGCACCGATCAGTACGGGAGGGACACGCTCACGCGCATCCTCTACGGCGGGCGCACCTCCCTGGGCGTGGCCGGGGTGGCGGTGGCGTTCTCGCTCCTCTTCGGCGTGGTGCTCGGCCTGCTGGCCGGTTACTACCAGGGCTGGGTGGACGTGGCGGTCATGCGCCTCACGGACGTGATCCTCTCGTTCCCCGCCATCCTCTTAGCCATCGCGCTGCTGGCGTTCTTCGGCACGGGCTTCCAGAACCTCGTGCTGGCCATAGGCATCGTGTACATAGGGCCGTTCACGCGCGTGGTGCGCGCCGCCGTGCTCTCGCTCCGCGAGGAGCTGTACGTGGAATCCAGCCGCGCCATCGGCAACCGCGACTGGCGCACCCTGTTCTTCATCATCCTGCCGAACGCCTTCTCACCCCTGGTGGTGGAGATAACCCTGCGGCTGGCGTACGCCATCCTGGCGGAAGCGTCCCTGTCGTTCCTCGGCTTGGGCGCGCAGCCGCCGGCGGCCAGTTGGGGGCAGATGATCGCCGAAGGCAGGCGCTACCTCCAGCTCACCGCGTGGCCAACGGTGGCGCCGGGCCTGGCCATCATGCTAGCCGTGCTGGGGCTCAACTTGCTTGGCGATGGCCTTAGAGACGCGCTGGACCCCCGCGTGCGCAGCGTGGCCGCCCGGGCCAGCGGCCAGGGGCAAGCCGCCTGAACGCCGTCCCCATGCGGTATCCTTCTCGCTATTCGGAATCGAGCCACTCAACCGGCTCGGCTGAGCACGACTGGGAGGTTTTGCATGCGCTTCAAGGTAGTCCTACTCTCGCTCCTACTGGTGGCCACGGCGGCCGCGCAGCAGTACGGCGGCACACTGCGCGCCGGGTTCCAGACCGACCCGGTGGGGCTCGACCCGCACATCACCAACGCCACCTCCACCCGCAACATGCTCGAGAACACCTA
>CAZVTS010000129.1:0-3935 GCA_964630175.1 uncultured bacterium | reverse complement strand
ATATAGCATTCGAGTAATTCATTCGGAACGGCGCGATCATCACCGGACCCGCCTCCGTGCGACGCAGCGCCCCCGAAAGAGACTTGAACGTACAGGGCGAGACCAGAAACCATTTCCCGCCGGTGGCTTCACCAGCGGTAATGCCGGATATGCTCCCCCCGCTCCGCTATCTCGCTCATGGCCTGTATGCCCACCTCGATGTGCTTGTCGGTGTGCTCCTTGAAGACGGCCTGAGCCGAGTCCTTCGTCTTGATGCCACCACGCCTCAGCGGTAGGTCGGACACCAGCAGCAGCGCACCTATGGGCACCTTGCTGGCGAACCCCACGGAGAAGAGGGTGGCCGTCTCCATGTCTATGCCCAGCGCGCGCTCCTCGTAGAGCTGCTGCTTGAAGTGCTCGTCGAACTCCCAGAAGCGGTAGTCGGTGCTGTGCACCACTCCCGTGCGGTAGTCCAGGCCGTGCTCCACGATGATCTGCGACACGAACTTCTGCACCTTGAAGGTGGGCAGGGCGGGCACCTGCGGCGGCATGAAGTGTTTCGAGGCGCCCTCGTCACGGATGGCCGCGGTGGGCAGCACGAAGTCGCCTATCTGCAAAGACCGGTGCAGGCCGCCGCACATGCCTAGGAACAACACCGCCTTCGGGTCGGCGGTGGCCAGTACCTCGATGATGAGCGCGGCCACCGGCGACCCGACGGAGAAGTTCACGATGGAAACGCCCAGCTTCTCGCTATGGCGGGCCATCATGGCGGAGCCGCGGGTGGTAACCACGTCGTCGGACATGCTCTCGAAGCGCTCCAGGTAGTACTGGAAGTTGGTGAGCAGCACCTGCTTCTGGATGGCGTCCGGCGAGGCGCCAGTGTAGCGCTCCAGGATCTCGCGGCCTATGGCCCACTTCTCCGGGTTGTTGTAGATGAGGTTGTGGTTCAGCGGCCGGCTCTCGTGGTCGTGCTCCTGCTCGCCTACGGTGCCAGCGGCCTCCTCAGCGGGCCGCTCCGCCGGGTGGTCGGCCTGCCCGAAGCCGTGATGATCGTTCTCGTTCCGCATGCTGCATATTATCGCCAGGCTGCGTTCCCCGCCGACGAACGTGCGGTAGGAACCGCCCGCTGCTAGGCAGGAGCCTGCAACCGTTTACCGTTCTGTGACAATTCGGCCTCCGAACGAACGGATAATGCACCAAGTGCGGATGGGCATCACGCGCGCCGCCGCTCACAGGCGGCGCCTCGGCACTCGACCAATACCCCGCCAAAACCGGCATCCGGCCCATCCGGAAGGAGCACCCATGAAGTCACGCCACCTGGCAACCGCCCTGCTCGCCACAGTTCTACTGCTTCTGCCGCAGGCTTTCGCGCAGCGCATCGTTTCGCTGGCCGGCGAGGTCACCGAGATCGTCTACGCCCTGGGCGCCGAGGACCTCCTGGTGGCCGTGGACGCCACCTCCAACTACCCGGCCGCCGCCAACGACCTCCCCAACGTGGGCTACTACGGCCGCCTCTCCGCGGAAGCGCTCATGGCCTACGAACCCACCCTGGTCATCGCCAACAACCAGGCCGGCCCCGCCGAAGTGCTCGACCAGCTGGAAGCGGCCGGCGTGCAGGTGGTGCACATCGGCACGGCTCCTTCGCTCGACACGCCCGTGGAGAACATCCGCCTCATCGCGGGCCTCGTTGGCGCTACCGACAAAGGTGAGGCGCTGGCTAACGAACTTACGGCCAAGCTGGACGCGGCAGCCGCCCGCGGCGCCGAACTGAACCCGGCCCCGCGCGTGCTCTTCCTCTACCTGGGCTCCGCCACCATGCAGTTCGCCGGCGGCGCCAACACGGCTTCCAACGTCATGATCGAAGCGGCCGGCGGCGTCGACGTGGGCGCCGAGATCGGCTTCGTGGGCAACGTGCCGTTCACCCCTGAGGCCATCGTGGCCGCCGCTCCCGAGGTGATCGTGGTGACCGAACGCGGCATCAACGTCATGGGTAGCGTGGACGCCGTGCTGCAGATCCCGGGCGTCGCAGACACACCCGCGGCGCAGGCCGGCAACGTGATCGTCTTCGAGGACCTCTACTTCCTGGGCTTAGGCCTTCGCTCGGGCGACGCGCTCACGGAACTGGTCGATTACCTGCACTCCTTGCGGTGACCTCTGGTTCGAAGCGGCCTGAGGGTCGCAGCGATAACCACCCAGATCAGCGCACCGCGGCGGCTCGTCCCGCCGCGGTGCGCACGCGCGTGGTGTTCGCGGGCCTGATGGTGCTGGCCGTGGCGGGGCTGCTGGTTTCGCTCGGGTGGGGCTCCGTGAGCATCCGGCCGGACCAGATCGTGGGCATCATCCTGGACCGCGCCGGCCTCGACACGGGCATCGAGTACACGCAGCAGCAGAACGCGGTGCTGTGGAACATCCGCCTCCCGCGCGTTCTCATGGGCGTGCTGGTGGGCGCTGCACTAGCCCTCGCAGGGGCGGCGCTGCAGATCTCGTTCCGCAACCAGCTGGCGGACCCCACCCTCCTGGGGGTCAGCGGGGCCGCGTCCGTTGGTGTGGTGCTGGCGTACATCGTGGGCGCCGTCGCCGTGGGCCGCTGGGCACTTCCGCTGTTCGCCTGCGTGGCCGCCGTAGTGGCCGTGGTCTGGCTCATCCGGTTCGCGCGCCGTCAGGGCCGGTCAGACCGCGTGACCCTCATCCTGGCGGGCGTGGCGCTTCAGCTGTTCCTGGCCGGCGTGGCCACGCTGCTGGTGAACGCCGTACGCAGGCCGGGCATGCCGGACGCCACGGTCCTCACCCTGGGTGGCCTCACCGGCATCTTCTGGAAGGACGTGGCGCTCACGGCGCCGCTCGTGCTCGTGGTGGCTGCGCTGCTCTGGCGCGCGGCGCCGGTGCTCAACATCCTGCTGCTGGACGAGGGTACCGCGCAGGCACTGGGCGTGAAGGTGGGCGGCGTGCGCATGTACGTGGGCGTGCTCGCGGCTGTGGTCACGGGGCTCGTGGTCGCTTACAGCGGCACGGTGGCATTCGTCGGGCTGGTGGTGCCGTTCTGCCTGCGCCTCGTGCTGGGCGACGACCACCGCACGCTGCTGCCTGCCGCCTTCCTGGGCGGCGCGGCCCTCATAACGTTCGGCGACGCCGTGGCGCGCAACCTCATAGCCCCCATGGAGCTGCCTTTGGGCGTGCTCATGACCGTGGTGGGCGGCCCGCTCTTCTTCTGGCTCATCGGCCGCGGCCGCGCGGTGGGTCGCTGGTAGCACCCGGCCGCGCGGCCGCCACGAAGGGGGCGACCCCCAACGTTCAGACCAGCAACGACCCCCCGATGGGCTCGAACCGTGCGCTGAAGTGCCTGAGCACGGCGGGCGCCTCCACTATGCGCACGCCGCGGATGCTCTCCTTGATCTCGGCCACGTGCAGGAGCACCTCGGCCAGGTAATCCACGTGGCTCTGGGTGTACATGCGCCGCGGGAACGCCAGGCGCACCAGCTCGAGCGCCGCAGGCTTCTCGCTGCCGTCGGGCTGACGTCCGAACATCACGGAACCGATCTCCACCGAGCGCACCCCGCCCACCAGGTAAAGAACGGCTGAGAGCGCCCACGCCGGGTACTCGTGGGAGGGGATGTGGGGCAAGAGCTTGCCGGCATCGATGTACACGGCGTGCCCGCCGGTGGGCTGGATGATGGGGATGCCGGCAGCGATGAGCCGGTCGCCCAGGTAGGCGATGGAGCGCAGCCGGTAGCGCAGGTACGACTCCTCGAGCGCCTCCTCGAACCCCACGGCCAGGGCCTCCAGGTCGTAACCGGCGAGGCCGCCGTAGGTGGGGAACCCTTCCGTGAGGATGAGCATGGAGCGCGCCTTCTCCGCCAACGCATCGTCGTTGAGCGCCAGGAAGCCGCCGATGTTGGCCATGCCGTCCTTCTTGGCGCTCATGGTGGCGCCGTCGGCGTAGGAGAACATCTCCTGGG
>CAZVTS010000128.1:0-4004 GCA_964630175.1 uncultured bacterium | reverse complement strand
GCGTTGCAGGAGATCAGTCGCAGGAAGCCGATTCCGGCTAATCGCGTGTCGAGCTATATCGAGCGGGCGGTGCTGGAGTTCGCGTTCGAGCAACCCGCTTTCGGGCAGGTCAGGGTCGCCAACGAGCTCAAGAAGAAGGCCTTGAGCGTGTCGCCTTCCGGCGTGCGCGGAGTGTGGTTGCGGCACGACCTGGAGACGTTCCAGAAGCGCCTCAAGGCCCTGGAGGCCAGGGTCGCGCAGGACGGCCTGATCCTCACCGAAGCGCAGGTGGTGGCGCTGGAGAAGGCCAAGGCTGAGCAGGAGGCGTACGGAGAGATCGAGACGCAACACCCGGGTTACTTGGGTGCGCAAGACACGTATTACGTCGGCAGCATCAAGGGTGTGGGCCGCATCTATCAGCAGACGTTCATCGATACCTACGCGAAGGTGGCCTTTGCCAAGGTTCACGATCGCCGTAACGCGCTGGTAGCCGCCGACCTCCTGAACGACCGTGTGCTGCCGTTCTACGAGGAGCAGGACGTGCGGTTGCTGCGCGTGCTCACTGACCGCGGCACGGAGTACTGCGGTAACCGCGAGTGGCACGAGTACGAGCTCTACCTGGAGATCGAGGACATCGACCACAGCAAGACCAAAGCCAAGCGGCCCCAGAGCAACGGCATCTGCGAGCGCTTCCACAAGACGGTGCAGAACGAGTTCTACGCCGTGGCGTTCCGCAAGAAACTCTACAGCGACCTAGGAGAGCTGCAGAGCGACCTGGACGCCTGGCTGGCCTACTACAACAACGATCGGCCGCACTCGGGAAAGTACTGCTACGGTAAGGCGCCCATGGAGACCTTCTCGGACAGTCGGCACCTGGCCAAGGAGAAGGAACTGGAGTTGCAACACCTGACACCAGGCGTGCCGGCCGCGACCACCGGACTGTCAGACCAAGTCTGAGCTACTACATCTGACCCGAACCGAACCGCCCGCGGACAGCTCACTCGGCCGCGGCCACATACAGCCACGACTGCGCACCTTCCGGCGAGTACGCAGCCACGAACCAGGCGTAACCCAGGCGCTCCGGCAGATCGTGGTCTCCCCCGTACTGACCAGTAACGACCACCTGCCCCTGGGGGCCCACCGCAACGCCGTACGCAACATCGGTGGACAGGCTGCCGAAGCCGGTCGCGCTCACCCGCTGGCCGTCTGGCGTGAACTTCATCAGCAGCACGTCTGCTCCCGTACTGGGCCCTAGCCCACCACGTCCGGCGCCGATGCCACTGCCCACCAACAGGATCTCGCCGCTCGGCATCAGGCTTATCGCCACGCCCTCGTTGCCCAGGTCGTCACCATGCGCCACCGCCCACACCAGCGACGATGACGCCGAGCCACCATAGCCGACGCCGGCGGCCGCCAACCAATCCAACGAGAAGCGCGCCACGAACCCTTCCGGGTTGCACAACCTGGTGAGGGTCCACTCGTAATCCCTGCGGCCGAACGGGCTACACGCCCGGGTGCGACCGGTCACGTACAACTCGCCGTGCGGTCCCACCACGCCTGCCAACCGCCCGGTTCCCGTTGCCCTCGCGCTGTCACCGAACGCCTCCCAACCGAGCAGTCGCCCAGCAGGATCGAAGGCGGCCATGAAGGCGTGCTCGTTAGAGCGTCCAGCAGCCGTGAAGTGACCCACGGCCACCGGCTGGGCGTTGCCCAGAACCAGCACCGCGTCCGGAATCACCAGCACCCTGTGCGCCCGCTGGTCTGCGTCCACCGCCACGGTGGCGCTCCATAGCCTACCGCCACCCCTCTCGTAAGCGGCCACGAACACATCGTTCAGGGCCTGCCTTTCGCTGCTGCCCCAGCTTGGTTCAGCCGTGTCACCGTTAGGCGTACTCCCGGTCAGGTAAACGACCTGCTCCGCTTCCTGCAACCCGCCGAACCCCATGGCACTTGGGCTCCAGCCGGCGTCGACCTCTAGTTCGGTAGCAACTACGCGCGGCTCCGGGTCGTCCTTCAGCTCGTACAGCGTGGCGCTGCCTTCACCGCCCACCCCCAGCCGGATACCTCCCTCGGGTCCAACCGCCAGGCCAAGCACCTCGTCGTCGCCGACCGCACCGAACTGCTCCAGCCACAGCAGTTCCCCCTCAGGCGAGAACCGCGCCAAGAACACGTCAGCTCCACCATGGTGGGCGCGGCCAGCCATCGAGCCGTGCGTCACCCCCGCCACCAGCGCACCGCCGTCCGGTAGCAACACCACTTCCCTGCCAGCGGACGGGTTCGCTACGTTCATGGGGCGTTCCTCGCGGTAGTGACGCTGGTTCTCGTACTGACGTAACCACAGCAACTCGCCCTCATCCGACAGCGCCGCCACGAACCAGAACTCACCCCTGCCGTACGGGTCCTCCCATGAGCGACTCAGGTAACCAGTCACGAAGTACCTGTCGTCCGACCTCGTGACAGCGGTCGCTCCGTCGAACAGCTTCGTGCCGAACCTGTTGGCCCACCGCCGGTTGCCAACGCTGTCGTAGCTGATCACGAACACGTCCGACGCACCTATGTGATCCCCACCCACGTCGCCGTTGCCGCTGCCCACCATCACCACACCCAGGTCCGGTGTTAGTTCAACGTCGTACGCCCAGTAGCCGCTCCCGTTCCCGAAGAGGCGTGCCCACTCGCTGGTGCCGTCCGCGTCGAGACTAGCCAACGCGGCGTTGAGGCTGAGGTGGGTAGCGGAGCCCGGCTCGAAGTCGCGCTCGAAAGGTCCGAGGAGCATCCCGCCCACGAAGAGCCCGCCGTCCGGCCTGCCAGCAAGCGGGAAGGGGACCATTACGTATGGGTCGAGGTCCCTCTTGATCCGCTGCAGCTGCCCCTTGTCGTTGAACCAGGCCACGAATCCGGACTTCACGTGCACCTGGCCTCCCTGAGGGAACTCGGAGGCCGTCCAGCCCGTCACCACTGGTTCACCGTCGGCGCTGAGAATCACGTTGCTGGCGACCTGATCTGCGTCCAGCACTATGCGCCGCAGCCACGTGATCTCGCCCTCGGGATCCAGCTTCGCCAGGAACGCATGGCTGTACCAGAACGGTTCGGGCACGAACCGGGTGGAGGGGCTCTGCTCGTTCGTGGTTAGCCAGCCCACCACGAACGCTTCACCTGCCTCGTTCACTGCCACTCCTCGCGCGTAGTCACGCTGGCCGAGGCCGAACTGCGTGAGCCACAGTAGCTCGCCGCCTGCGGTGAACCGCGCAACGTAGGCGCTACCGTCCGGTTCACCATCGTCTACTGTTCGCAGATCGCCGCTGGTGCCGCCAACCACGACCAGATCGCCGTTCCCCGCCACCGCGAGGCCGCTCATACCGTCGTCGGCCTCCCCGCCGAACTGCCGCAGCCACACGATGTGGCCGGAGGCGTCCAGGTGCGCGAGGAACACGTCAGAGTCCTGCTTCGCGATGGGGGTGCCGACCTGGGCACCCTTGCCGGCCTCGGGGTTGGGGCCGAGCGAACCTTCGGTCACGCCAGCCACGTACACGCCCCCACCAGGCGCGGGCGCTATGGCCTGCCCGCTCAGCGGGTGATAGAGGTGAGGTTCCTGGGCCGAGACGCAGGAGCCCAGAAGCGCGAACAGGCAACTCACGCCCATGACGCGCGCCACCAAAGGCGCAAGATGCATATGGTCAGTGTAGACGGTAGCTCTGGCCAACACGACGTTGACCCTGCGCTGCCCGGCTCGTGCCTCCGACTGCCTTGCGCGGCCGCCTAGGCTTTTGCCGGTGGCTTTCCGAGGTGCCCCTGCGAAACCCTCAGCTTTTCGGGCTCCATAGTCCCATTTCTGCCGGAGAATGAAACTAAGAACGCCCAGAACCTGAGGGTTCCCAACGACTACCTCGGCGCTCGTCTGACCCGAACCGGCAGTCGCTAAGCTCCTGCCTACTCTTTGCGCAGGTACCACACCTGCTCGCTGGGCCACGAGGCGGCCCATTCGTCGGACACGAAGAAGCGCTCCGCGCCCCCCACCTGCCTTGGCC
>CAZVTS010000127.1:0-4037 GCA_964630175.1 uncultured bacterium | reverse complement strand
TGACGCGGTTGCGGCGCCGGTTCAGCTCGATGATCTTGACCTTCATGCGGCGGCCCACGTAGGGGGAGAGGTCGTTCACGCGGCGGATGTCCACCTGGCTGGCAGGCAGGAACGCGCGCACGCCGAGGCTGGCCACGAGGCCGCCCCGCACCTTCTCCACTATCTCCACCTCAACGGGCTTCTCGTTCTCGTGGATGTCCTGCAGGAGGTTCCAGGCGCGTTCCTGATCGGCGCGCTTCTTGGAGAGAACGATGGTGCTGTTGGGGATGTCGGAGCGGATGACGTACACCTGGATCTGGTCGCCGGGCTTGAAGTACTTGGCGGCCTCTTCGGCGTTGCTCTCGTGCTCGAAGAGCTGGTTGTACGGCAGCACGCCCTCGATCTTGGCGCCCACGTCTATGACGATGCCATCCTGCGCCAGCATGATGACTTCGCCGGTGGTGATCATGCCACGGTGAACGGGCTTGCGGGCCAGCTGTTCGTCGCTGGCGGCCAGCACGTCTTCCATGGTTATTTCGCCGTCGTCCGCCTGGTCGGCGGCCAGCTCGGGCTGCGCCTCGGCTGCGGCCGGGGCGGCTTCCGCAGCGGCAGGTGCCGCGGCGGCGGTTTCAGCGCCCGTGGGCGCGGTTTCTTCAGCTTGTTCGGAGGAAGCCTGATCTTCGGTAACGTTGCTCAGTTCGTTGGCAGCCTGCGAGCCTACTCCCTGGTCGGCGTTCGCAGCTGGGGCCTGATCGGTGGCTTCTTCCGGGGCTGGGACGGTGCCCGGGGCAGGGTTCCCCGAGGCGGGGTTTACTTTCTCATCCATGTAAGGGGGTTCCTCCTAAGTGGTCTTGCACTGACAGCTACCCATCTAACCACAGCAGGAGCCCTTAAATCAAGGTTGGCCGTCACCATTAATGCCGATTCTGAACGGAAGATGAGGCTTTCCGGCTACCCCCGTTGGTACCCAAGTCAAGGTGCCGGCCCGCGCCGCTGGCTACACTTCCTGCATGACCATTTCCTCCGCGGCTCGCATCGGGCCCAACACCACCGTCAACGAAGTGCTCGAGCTCCAGCCCGACGCCGGCGCGGTTCTCAACGATTACGGCCTCGATACCTGCTGCGGCGGCAGCCTCACGCTCGCCGAATCGTGCGCGGACGCCGCCGTGGACCTCGGTGCGCTCCTCGCCGAACTAGGTGCCACTCCCGCGCTGGCCGAGTGATCCGAACCCGCGCTAACGGCCTTATGGGCCTTATGCGGTTCGGCCGGGGCCGCAACGCCGGCACCGCAACAACATGATCCTCGCCACCCGAGTAGCGCTCGTGGTGTCGGTGGTTTCGCTCGTGCTGGCCAACACCCTGGGGCTCTCGCTCGGGGTGGGCTGGCTCTCGTACACGTGGCGCCCGGCGCACGCGCACCTCAACCTGCTCGGCTTCGTGACCTCCATGATCTTCGGAGTGGGGTACCACGCCGTGCCGCGCTTCCGGGGCGTGCCGTTCAAGCGCGCCAGGCTCGCCCTCGTTCAGGTGGCTGTCCACGCCGCCGGGCTGCTGGGCATGGTGCTCAGCTTCGGCTTCGTGCTGGGGCCCGGCTGGCTCGGCACCTTCGGCGCGCTCACCTGGTTGTCCAGCCTCGCCTTCGCGCTCATCATGATCGAAGTGGTGGTGCTCCAACCCAGGCCGCGCCGCGGCGCCTGACGCCAAGGAGTGTCGCGCCCGGAAGCGGCGCGTTCGCGGCTACTCGTTCACGTTGCCCGCCACCGGTGGCAGCTCGAGATGGCTACGTAGTGACGCCATCACCTGCGCCAGGTGGGTCAGTTGCTCGGGCGTCAGGGCGTCTATGAACAGCTGCCGCACGGCTTCCAGGTGGGGTATGGACGCCTTGCGGAACGCGCGTGCGCCCGCGTCGGTTATCACCGCGTTGGCGCCCCGGCTGTCGTCCGGGCACTCCTCGCGCCGCACCAGGCCGCGCTTCTCCATGCGCCCCAGGTGGTGCGAGAGGCGGCTGCGTTCCCAGTTCACCCGCGTGGCCAGCTCCGAGGAGCGCAGGCCCGCGTCCCCCGCCTCGGTGAGCGCCAGCAGCACCTGGTAATCGCCCGTCGAGAGGCCGGCGGCGCGCTGCAGCTGGCTGGCGGCGCGCGCCCGTACTATCTCGGAGGTCTCGGTGTAGGCGCGCCAGACGGCCAGTTGTTCCCTCGTGGGCAGCCGGCGCCTGGCGTTGTTCGTCTCTCTCTCGGGCATGGCCGCCCCCTTCCTTGTTGACATGTCAACTATAGCCGCGCATAATAGACATGTCAACTATCGCCGAGGTGGTGCGAACCCGGCCGTTCAGCAAGCGAAGGGACCAACACACATGACAACCCCCAACTCCGGAACCAAGCCCGAGTTCGGCATCGACAGCTTCGGCGACATACCCGTGGACGACAAGGGCAACCTGGTCAGCTACGCGGAAGCCATCCGCCTCACGGTGGAAGAGGCCGTGCTGGCAGACCAGATCGGCATAGACTCCATCGCCCTCGGCGAGCACCACCGGCACGAGTTCGCCATCTCCGCGCCGGACACCGTGTTGGCGGGCATAGCTACCCGCACCGAGCGCATCCGCCTCGCCTCGGGCGTAACGGTGCTCTCGTCCGACGACCCGGTGCGCGTGTTCGAGCGCTTCGCCACCGTGGACGCGCTGTCGAACGGCCGCGCCGAGGTCATCCTGGGCCGCGGCTCGTTCACCGAATCGTTCCCCCTGTTCGGTTACGACCTGGCGGATTACGAGCTGCTGTTCGACGAGAAGATCGACCTCTTCCACAAGCTCCTCGACGAGAAGCCCGTCACCTGGGAGGGCACCACGCGCCCGGCGCTCAAGAACGCCGACGTGTTCCCCAAGACCGAATCCGGGCGCCTGCGCACCTGGGTAGGGGTGGGCGGCTCCCCGCAATCCGTGGTGCGCACGGCGCGCTACGGGTTCGGCCTCATGCTGGCCATCATCGGCGGCGCACCGGGCCGCTTCGCCCCGTACGTGGAGCTCTACCGCCGCGCCACCGCGCAGCTCGGCGCCGAGGCGCTGCCCGTGGGCATGCACTCGCCCGGCTTCATAGCGGAAACGGACGAGGAAGCCAAGGAGATCTACTGGCCCGGCCACAAGCAGCTGATGGACACCATCGGCCGTGAACGCGGCTGGCCGCCCATGGGCAAGGCGCACTTCGAGGCCGAGGTGGAGCACGGCTCGCTGTACGTGGGTTCGCCCGAAACTGTGGCCCGCAGGATAGCGGCCGCCATGACGGCGCTGGACGTGGCGCGCTTCGACCTGGTGTACTCCACCGCCGGCGCCGTGCCCGCCAGCGCCCGCATGCGCACCGTGGAACTGTTCGGCACCAAGGTCATCCCCCTCGTGCGCGAACTGCTCGAGGAGAGGCAGTACGCCGGCGGAGTGCCTGCGTGACGGAAAGCGCCACGCGGCTCGGCATACTCGGGGCCGGCAAGCTCGGCACCGTGCTCGCCAGGCTCGCGTTGGCGGCCGGCTACGAGGTGTTCATAGCCGGCTCGGGCCACCCGGAGAAGATAGCCCTCATAACCGAGGTGCTCACCCCCGGCGCCAAGCCCGTGCGCGCCGAGGAGGCGGCCAGGCTGGCCGACGTGGTCATCCTGGCGCTGCCCCTCGGGCGCTACCTGGAGCTGCCCGCCGAAGCTCTCGGCGGCAAGCTCGTCATAGACGCCATGAACTACTGGTGGGAAACGGACGGCGTTAGGGACGACCTGAACCACCCGCGCATCAGCAGCAGCGAGCTGGTGCGCCGCCACCTGGCCGGCGCGCGGGTGGTGAAGGCTCTGAACCACATGGGCTATCACGACCTCGAGGAGGGCGCACGCGCAGCGGGCGCGGCCGGTCGCAAGGCGATAGCCATAGCGGGCGACGACGCCGCGGACGTGGAGGCCACCGCCGAGCTCGTGAACCGGCTCGGCTTCGACCCGTTGCCCATTGGCTCATTGGCCGCCGGCGCCAGCCTGCAGCCGGGTGCGCCCGCCTTCGGCGCGAGCGTGCCGCTGCCGGAACTTATGCAACTGGT
>CAZVTS010000126.1:0-4045 GCA_964630175.1 uncultured bacterium | reverse complement strand
AGGCCCTGGTGTTGCTCGAGTTCGAGGGTCGGCGAGGGTTGGAACGAGAACTCGAACGGACGCGAGCGAAGCATGAGATAAGGGACGGGCGCACCGCTCCCATCGACCAGATCGAGCAGGAGTTGGGCGAGTACTTCGCGGGCAGGTCCAGCGCGTTCGCGACGCCTTTCCGGCTCAACGGCACCGACTTTCAGTTAGGAGTGTGGCGCCAGCTGCTCCGCATCCCGCCCGGCCAGACCATGACGTACCTGCAGCTGGCCGAGGCCGTGGGCAACCCCAAGGGCTTTCGCGCCGTGGCGCAGGCGAACGGCGCCAACCGCCTGGCGGTGGTCGTACCGTGCCACCGCGTGGTGAACACGGGCGGCGGCCTGGGCGGCTACGGTGGTGGGCTGGACCGCAAGCGTTGGCTGCTCGAGCACGAGCAGAAAGCGTTCGGTGGTGGGGTAGCGGGCCGGCTGTTCTGACGCGGCGGGTTGCACTTTCACGCACAGCGTCGTTGGTTTCATACCGCACTTCACCCAATTAGTGAGTCGCCAAACGGTGAGTCGCCAAGTAGCGAGGTGGCCCAAACCGAGGGGGCAATGCTGACCTCCGCGAGGCCCTTGGTTCGCGGTCGGCGTCGCCTAGGCAAGTGCACTGCCATCTAGATTGCGGCCGAGGTTGGGCTCGACCTAAAGAAGCTCGCCGGCCCTCACACGTAGGACGCGTTGCGGGTGGCGGCGGACCTGGTTTGATGCCCGCCACCTGGTCGTACGTCACCCTTGAGCGCTCGAACGCCTACACGCCCAGGCCCGTTTCCCAGCAACACAGGTCACAAGCCCTCTCGCTCAGTGTGCTATATCAATGAACGACCGCGCCGACTCCCGGCTGGCTTGTGTAGCCTTCCGTGATCTGCGCCGGCTCCACGCTCCGGTGCTTCAGGTGCCTTCGCGCCTACCGTTCGCGCACCGAGCTTCATCAGGTGGCCGCCGCCTAGAGCCCCTTGGCTCAGGTGTTGCCTTTTTTGCCGCTAAAGCCAGAATCTGGCGTGGAGTGGGCCCGGGACCGGCACTCTCTGACGCACGTTGACGCGTGTACCGTCCTTGTCTGTACCGAAAGGATCACCCATGCCACACGACGCCAAGTCGTTCGTCCGGCCCCTGCTTGTGGGCCTCCTCACCGTAATCCTGTCAGTTAGTAGCCTGGCCGCCGCGCAGGAGGCGGAATGCGGCGGTTACGACAAGCCCATCGTTTTCGCGGAGTTGGATTGGGACAGCGTTCAGGTGCTGAACCACATCGCCCGCTTCGTACTCGAGGAGGGCTTCGGCTGCGCCACGGATTCCATCCCGGGCTCCACTATCCCCATGTACCGCGGCGCCGCTCGTGGCGACATAGACGTGGTCATGGAGGTCTGGCTGGATAACGTGCCCGACTTCTGGGGTCCCGCCGTTGCTGCTGGAGACGTTCTGGAACTCGGTCCCGTTTTCGAGGACGCCGTGCAGGGTTTCTACGTGCCGCGCTACATGGTGGAAGGTGACGCCGAGCGCGGCGTAACCGCCACCGCCCCGGACCTCAGGAGCGTGGACGACCTCCCGCAGTACGCACAACTCTTCCGCGATCCCGAGCAACCCAACAAGGGCCGCTTCTACAACTGCATCATCGGCTGGCGATGCGAGGAGATAAACAACGTCAAGCTCGAGGTGTACGGCCTCACGGACGATTACACGAACTTCCTGCCGGGCACGGCCATCGCCCTCGCAGCCTCGATGGAGAGCGCCTACCTACGTGGTGACGCCTGGGTCGGTTACTACTGGAGCCCGACCTGGGTGCTGGGCAAGCTCGACATGATCCGCTTGGAGGAGCCCCCCTACACGGACGCCTGCTGGGCCGAGCTCGAGGCCAACGTAGACACCCCGCGTAAGGCCACCGAGTCGTGCGCCTACCCCGCGTCCACCGCCGTGGTCGCGCTTGGGAAGAGCTTCAAGGACGTGGCGCCTGAGGGCATCGTGGCGTTCCTCGACGCTATCGACACGCCTGCGGCCCTTATCAACAAGATCCTGGCCTTCATGCAGGAATCCGACGCCACGCCGGCCGAGGCCGCGCTGGACTTCCTGCGTAACGAGCAGGACACCTGGACGGCGTGGTTGGCAGATGCCGACCTCGACCCGGCCATAGCAGAGCGCACCGTAGCTGCGCTGAAGTAAGGCGGCAGGCATGGGCAACCTACTCACAGGCAGTTTCCCGGAGGGCTGGCGCGTACCGCTGCGAGAGTGGACCAACGCCTTCGTCAACTGGCTTGTCGGGAACTATGGCGATTTCTTCCGCAGCATCACCGACAGCCTGCTGTTCGTCCTCGTGCAGGTGGAGCGCTTCCTGAACTGGTTGCCGTGGTGGTCCGTCGTGATCCTCATCGGCCTGCTCGTCTGGCACGCCAGTGGCAGGCGTTGGGCGCCCGCCGTGGTGTTGGCGGCGCTGCTGGTGCTGGTGGGCGCCTTCGGCCTCTGGGCGCAGATGGTTACCACCCTCGCCATCATGGTGGTAGCTACGTCTGCAACGGTTCTCATCGGCATCCCCATCGGTATCGGCATGGCGCGCAGCGACCTGCTTAAGCGCTGGCTGCAGCCCCTTCTGGACGGCATGCAGACCATGCCCAGCTTCGTCTACCTCGTGCCCGTCGTCATGTTCTTTGGGCTCGGTAACGTGGCGGCCATCTTCGCCACCTTCATCTACGCCGTGCCACCCATCATCCGCCTAACCGATCTCGGCCTGCGCCTCGTTGACGAGGAGGTCATCGAGGCGGCCGACTCCTTCGGGGCGTCCGAGCGGCAACTGCTGTGGTGGGTGCGTGTTCCGCTGGCGGTGCCGACCATCATGGCCGGCATCAACCAGACCATCATGATGGCGCTGGCCATGGTGGTGGTGGCGTCCATGATCGGAGCGCGTGGGCTGGGTCAGGAGGTCCTGCGTAGCCTGCAGCGGGGCGACGTCGGTCTCGGGCTGGAAGCTGGCCTCGCCATCGTTATCCTGGCCATCATCATGGACCGCGTTACCGCGGGTTACGGCCGGCGCATGGACTCCACCGAGAGGGCGAACTGAGCATGGCCTTCCTAGAGATACGCAACCTCAGCAAGGTGTTCGGGTCCGAGCCCGACACCATCCTGCCCCTCCTCGAGGAGGACAAGAGCAAGGAAGAGATCCTTCAGGAGACCAATCACACGGTGGGCCTGAACAACGTCTCACTGGACATAGAGGCCGGCGAGACGTTCGTGGTCATGGGCCTCTCCGGAAGCGGTAAGTCGACGCTGGTGCGCTGCCTCAACCGGCTCATCGAGCCAACGAGCGGCAGCATCACACTCGGTGGCGTCGACGTGCTCGGCCTCGACTCGAGCGCGCTGCGCGAGGTCAGGCGGCGCCGCTTCGGCATGGTCTTCCAACGCTTCGGGCTCCTGCCGCACCGCACGGTGCTTGAGAACGTGGCCTTCGGGTTGCGCGTCAGGAACGTCGGCAAGGCGGAACGGTGGGAGAAGGCGCGCCACTGGATCGACGCCGTTGGCCTCGCCGGCTACGAGAACTCCCGGCCCCGCGCTCTGTCGGGCGGCATGCAGCAACGCGTGGGCCTAGCCCGCGCCCTCGCCACCGACCCGGACGTGCTCCTCATGGACGAGGCGTTCAGCGCGCTGGACCCGCTCATCCGCCGCGAGATGCAAGACGAGCTCATCCGCCTCCAGCGCGAGCTCAAGAAGACCATCGTGTTCATAACGCACGACCTAGACGAGGCGCTCCGTCTCGGCGACCGCGTAGCTATCCTCAACCACGGCCAACTGGTGCAGGTCGGCACACCCGCCGGCATCGTCCTGAAGCCGGCCAACGATTACGTGCGCGCCTTCGTCGAATACGTGAACCGCGCCCGCGTGCTGCGCGTGCGGCACGTGATGGAGGAGCCGATCACCGCGTCGGCAACGCAGCGTGGTTCGGACGTGACGCGCTTGCTACTGGAAAGCAACGGCCTGGCTGCGTTCGTGAAGGACGCCCACGGGCGCTACCAGGGCACGGTGTCGTTCCACGA
>CAZVTS010000125.1:0-4110 GCA_964630175.1 uncultured bacterium | reverse complement strand
GCATCACCAGCGGTAGTAGCGAACAATTGTTTTCCAGACAGTTCGCGTCAGGGACGACATCACTTGAGATCCAACCTTCGAGCGCATCCACGTCAAAGCGTAGATTGTTTTCCAGTCCCGAGCAAATGCGGCCCGCAAGAGCCCTGAGAACCAGAACGATCGACCACTACAGGTGCCGCTCGGGATCCATGCGCCCATGCAGAACACGGATCACCTGAACCGCCGCAGCAGTCACCCGGTAATACACAGCGTGATCCCCAACGAAGAGGACCCGGTAGCCCTCACGCACGGCGTCGCGCCTAGCACCCATAGCAGGCTGCGCGGCCAACCGCCGGAAGGCGGCCTCGAACCCGTCCAAGTAGACATCCGCCTGCTCCGAACCCCACCGTTCAGCGGTATACCGCCAGATGCCGATGAGATCAGCCTCGGCCAGGGCGCTGACGCGAACCGGCAGAGGCACCCCTACTTCCCGGCCGCAAGGCGCGCATCCCTCTTGATAGAAGCGACATCGACCTCACCCACGTCACCGCTCTGCTCACCCGCGATCAGCGCCAGCCTCAGCGCCTCGACCCGGTTCTCGTGCTCCTCCAGCAAACGCAACCCAGCTCGAACAACCTCACTCGCGGAACCGTACCTGCCACGCTCGATCTGACGCCCGATGAACTCCTCGAACCGCTCCCCCAAGCTCACACTCGTGTTCTTCGCCACGACCACACCTCCAGCAATGCCAACATATAGCATCTACTAATACTCCTGCTCCAGGACAGCCGGTGAATCCGACGCCAGGCGTTCTCGCAACAAGCGAAGCAGCCACAAGAGAGCCCGAACGAGCCTGGCGAAGAGCCCCACGCGGCACCAGAGCATCCGCTCCTATACGCTGCGGGCCGTGTCAGGTTCCCCGTTGCTGCTAAGGAACCCCAGCCTCCCTGAACGCTGAACGACCACCGCTGCCAGCAGCGAACCGGCTACCGGGATCACGAACATGGGCGGCGGCGCGAGCACCGCAGCCACCAACCCGTACACCATGATCGACACGCTCACCGCGCCAGCGTTCGCCAGCCCATACAGCCCGAAGATGGTCCCAGCAGAACCGATCACCCGACTCAGACGCTGCAGAACCGTGGGGAACGTCACCGTCAACGCCGGCGTGGCAACGCCCAACACCAGCGCCCCCAAAGTAGCCTCCATCCGCGTACCGGCCAGCAGCAAGCCGACGAACGCCACGGCCCGAACCACGTAACCCCCGGAGATGACGCGCCGCATGGCACCAGGCCGCGCGCTCAAACCCGCCACCAACAAACTGCCGCCCACGATTCCGACCCCGTACGCCGCCTGCATGAACGCGTACAAGCCCGACTCCGGCGCGATCCGGTCCGCCAACAACGGACTCCCGATGATCCACGCCCCCACCAGAACCAGATTGCTCGCAGCCACGAAGGCCAAGCTGACGCTAAGCCGCTCATCCAGCAATACCGCGCCCGCCTGGCCCAGCACGTTCCCCCGCCCCCTACCCCCGCCAGCGGCAGAGCCAGCGGACGAAGACGGCAGCCCCAACAGCAGCGCCCACGAAGCCAGGTACGCCACGCCACTGAACAAGAAGATCAACGCCGGATCGTCCTGCGCCAACACCACAGCCGCCACCAACCCACCGAACGGCAACCGCAAGTTAGAGATGATCGAACCCAGAGCGTTGGCGTGCGCCAAGAACTCATCAGGAACCTCAGCACCCAGCCACGCGAACTTGGCGGGAAGATACACGCGCGTCAGCAAACCGAGCACCAGCGAGAACCCCACCACCACCGCCGCCGGCGGGAAACCCGCCACGAACACGTAAGCGCCCAACCCCAGAGCCATCAGGGCACGGATGACGTCGATCGCCAGCAGCACCCGCTTCGGTGAAGCGACATCACTAAGCAAACCCGCGAACGGGCTCACCAACGCCGGCAGGATCGCCGACGCCGCCACCACCGCCGTGATCACCGGCGACTGCGTCAGACGCAACGTGAACCAGACGGCACCCAACTCGAACACCGCCGCGCCCACCTGCGAAACCAACTGGCTCCCGAAATAGACCTTCGCACCAGGCACCGCGAACAGGCCAGCGTAAGGACCGAGCGCACGCACGCCCAACTTACCCACCGCAGGAAACCCCCACGCAGAACAATACATCACCGCATCACAACTAGTTATTCGCCGCGCGAACCGCGCTACCGCCTACCTAGGTGCAGCCGGAAACAATTCCCCGCCCGTGGCGAATCACCAGCGGTAGTAACGTGCGAACCGGACTAATCTACCCCCAGGACACCGGTCGAGAACGATTCGCCTTGGGAGAGGCCGACATACGTAAAACGCGCCCCGCTCCCCCAAGCTTCCGCTCGGGACACTGATCGCCATCACAATTACTTGCATAATCGTTAAACACTGCTTAACATTGGTGCATGGACTCGCGCTGGCGGCAGCTACAGGAACTGGCAATCCGGCAACACGGCCACTTCACCACCAGCCAAGCCGAAGCGGCTGGCCTTACGAGGCCAGCGATCCATTACCAACTTCAGGAAGGCAGGCTCGAGCGCCCGGAGCGCGGGGTGTACCGCTTCACCGCCTACCCGCCCACCGACCACGAGCGCGAAGCGGTCCTGATGCTCTGGAGCCGCCTCGACCCGGCAGTAGCGTTCAGTCACGAAACGGCCCTCAGGCACTTCGACCTAGGCGACACTTTCCCCGAAAAGCTCCACCTCACCGTTCCCCCGAGCTTCCGCATGCGGCCGCTACCCGACGTCACCCTGCACAAAGCGCAACTGGCGCCGAACGAACTGCACGTTGAAGGGATCCTCCGCTTCACGGACCCCACCAGGACCCTCCTGGACCTGGCGCACGACGGCTACCCACTCGAACAGCTCCAGCTCGCGTACGAGCAAGCGCTGTCCCGCGGCCTCATCAGGCGGCGCGCGCTGGCGCCAGACTCCGAGCGGCTGGCCGCCTACCTGGAGCTCATCCCCCGCACCCGCCACCCGGAGCTGAAACGACGGCTGGCGTGGACCACGGAAGGCCGCTGAGATGCGGTACGAGGACGCGGCCGCCTTCAGGGCCGCCCTAGCGGACAACCTACGCGACCAGCATCCGGATAAGGACCTGAGCCGCCTCCTGAAACGCACCATGATGGAGCGCTTCCTAGCCAGAACCTCCGCCGCCCTGCCACAACAGGCGATCCTCAAAGGCGGCTACGCACTCGAGCTACGCCTGCACCAAGCCCGCGCCACGCAAGACCTCGACCTGTCGATCCGGGGCCTGCCAGACCACGAGGTGGTGGAGGCGCTGCGCGACGCTGCCGAGATCGACCTGGGCGACCACCTGTCGTTCAGGGTCGAGACGACCGCCGCCAGGATGCCACAGGGCGCACCGTTGGGCGGCGAACGCCTAACCGTTGTCCCGCTCCTGGGCGGGAAGCGCTTCCAGCCCTTCCCCCTCGACGTAGGGCTGGGCGACGCGGTCCCCGCCCGAACCGACATTCTTAGAGGCGGCATCGACCTCTCGTTCGCGGGCCTGCCCGCCCTTGAGACCCCAGCGATGCCGCTGGAGGTGCACCTCGCGGAGAAGGTCCACGCCCTCTCACTGCCGCGACCCGAAGGGCGCCTCAACACCCGCGTCAAGGACCTCGTCGACGTGATCCTCCTCCAACGCCAGGGCCTCCCGCCCATGAAAACGCTACGAGACGCGGCCGCAGCAACCTTCACACGCCGCGCTATGCACGATCTACCGACCGCGATCGACGTGCCAACAGACGCCTGGGAGGTGGAGTACCAAAGGTTTGCAACCGCGCTCGACCTGACGAGTTACGCGCCCACGGCCCACGACGCTGCGATGTCACTAAACCGTCTGGTCAAGGCGCTTCGAGAAGATGAGGCTTGTCGCGTACAGTTCCGGACCCCATGCAGAAACATTTCCCCACCGGTAGATTTCTACCAGCGGTAGTAACACGCGAACCGAATTAATCTACCTCTAGGGTACCGACCAAAGACGAGTCACCGGTTAGAGATGCCAGAGGCATGTCGGGCGCCAGCCGTGGCCCGCGCCAAGCGGCCCTGACTCTCGCCTGCCGGAGAAACCAGC
>CAZVTS010000124.1:0-4134 GCA_964630175.1 uncultured bacterium | reverse complement strand
AGCGTGACGCTGGACACGGTGAAGTTCCTGTCGTTCCAGCAGATATTCAAGAACGCGCTCACGGGCATGCCCATCGGGGCCGGCAAGGGTGGCAGCGATTTCGACCCGAAGGGCAAGAGCGAGCACGAGATCATGCGCTTCTGCCAGAGCTTCATGACCGAACTGCACCGGCACCTGGGTGAGTACACGGACGTGCCGGCGGGCGACATCGGCGTAGGCGAACGCGAGATCGGCTACTTGTTCGGTCAGTACAAGCGCATCACGAACCGGTACGAAGCCGGTGTACTAACGGGCAAAGGCTTGGACTGGGGCGGCTCGCGGGTGCGCAAGGAGGCAACCGGTTACGGCTGCGTGTACTTCACGCAGGAGATGCTGGACGCTCGTGGTGAGGACCTGGAGGGCCGCACCTGCGTCGTTAGCGGGGCCGGCAACGTTGCCATCCACACCATCGAGAAGCTGCAGTACTTGGGCGCCAAGGTCGTGGCGTGCAGCGATTCCGCTGGGCGCGTCTATGACTCGGAAGGCATCGACCTCGCCGTACTGAAGGAACTCAAGGAGGTGCGGCGCCGACCCTTGGCGGAGTACTTGGAGAGCCGGCCGCGGGCCGATTACAAGCCGGGCGCGTCGGTGTGGGAGGTGCCGTGCGAGGTGGCGTTCCCCAGCGCTACCCAGAACGAGCTCAACCTCGCCGACGCCACGCAGCTCATCGCCAACGGCGTGGCGGCCGTGGCCGAGGGCGCCAACATGCCGTGCACGCCGGACGCCATCCGGGCCTTCCAACAGGCCGGCGTGGCCTTCGGGCCCGGCAACGCCGCCAACGCCGGCGGGGTCGCTACCTCCGCGCTCGAGATGCAGCAGAACGCGAGCCGCGACCGCTGGAGCTTCCAGAAGACGGACGAGCGCTTGCAGGACATCATGCGTAACATCCACCGCCGTTGCCGCGAATCTGCCGAGGAGTTCGGCGCCCCTAACGACTTCGTGCTCGGGGCCAACATCGCCGGCTTCCGGAAGGTGGCGCGGGCGGCGCGGGCGCACGGCATCGTGTGAGGGCGCAGCGAACATGAACAGGTTCCAGCGCTACACCCAACTGACCTCGGACGCGGGCGGGGAGAGAACGGCAGCCTTCAGCGACGCGGTGTTCGCCATCGCCATGACGCTGCTCGCCATCGACATCCGTGTGCCGGACGTTACGTCGGCGGGGTTGGCGGCGGCCATCCTGGGCCAGTGGTTGCAGCTCGCCGCGTACGTTCTGTCGTTCCTGGTGGTTGGGGCTTACTGGATGAACCACCACCGACTGTTCCACCTACTTACGCGCTGCCCGCCAGGTTTCCAGCGCATAAACCTGCTCGTGCTCCTCTTCGTGGGGCTCGTTGCTTACGGCACGTCCGTGCTGGTGGAGTACGGCGATCAGGCTGCCGCCGTCATCCTGTACGCCGTGATAATCGCTTGCATCGGTTTCGTTCAGGTGGGCTTGTGGCGCTACGCTTGGGGCCGTGGTCTCCTCGCTGACAAGCTGGATAGACCCACCTTCCGCTACATCGTACTGAGGACGCTGGTGGTGCCCGTGGTGTTCGCCGGCTCCATCCCGTTCGCCCTGGTGGATGCTGGTCTTGCCCAGTACATCTGGATCGTGGCGCTGCTGGCGCAGGGGGCGTTGTGGCTCGTTGCGCGGGTGGCGACCCGGTCGTCCGTGACGGTGGACTAACGCCCCATATCTAAGCAACACTATGGTGATTCGGGCGACCGAACACAGGTGCCGACCCTGTGGATCCGAGCCCACGCGGCTCCTGTGAGCGCCAGCGCCCGACAGACAGGAGAGGCCATATGCAACGTCAACACCGTTCCACCCAGCAAGCTCGGTCCCGTAACGTTTGGATGTTCGGGGCGCTCGCCGCGCTCGGGCTGCTGCTCAGCGCCTGCGGCACCACCGACAAAGCCGGCACGAAGTACCAGGTGATGCTCGAGAGCGCCACCTATGGCGAGAACGAGACCTTCGCTCCTATCGGTCTGCTCAGGCCGGGCGAGGTGGCGCGAGTGACGTTCGAAGTGACTCCTAAGGACGGCGCGGCGGTGGACCGCACCGCCCAGACCGATTTCCGCTTGGTCAACAAGGAACCCGGCGACGACATCACCGCGTTCACGCTCGAACTCTCCCCGGATCTCACCACGCAGCCTTATCACACGCTCACGGCGCACTTCGTGGAGGAAGCGCAGGCTTCGCTGTGTGGCACCTACGACGGCCCCGAGGTGCTCGACGGCCCCGTGGAAGACTGCGCTGTCATAGCTATCCAGGACTGGACCGAAGAAGAGTAGAGTTCGGCGGCGCCCGCTCGTCAGGAACCGAGAAGCGGGCGCCGCTTGGTTTGGGCGCCTACAGGATGCCCTCGAAGGGGTTCGTGACCGTTACTCCGGAGACGACTTGGCCATGGTTCAGGTCCTCCGAGAAGACCTGAACGCAATCCAACCGGGCTGCGCTTTGGATCACCATGGCGTCCCAGAACGAGATATGGCTCTTCTGGTGAAGGTCGATGGCTGCCAGCACGTCGTTCGCGTTCGGCTGATGCGTGGGCCAATTACCGTAGGTGAGCACGAGCTGACGCGCTACCTGGGGCGTAGTCAGGTTCCGTTTACGGGTGAGCGTTACGTAGAGCTCCTGTAGCACCTGCACGCTGAGGCAGCCCTTGTTCTCGCGCCAAAGATCCTCTAGAAGCTGCTTGGCAACCTCCCGCTTCCTTCCGGCGGTGATGTCGTGCGCGTAAACGAGCACGTTGGTGTCTATGAAGGTCCTAGCGCTCATGTAGCTCGTCGCGCGGAACGTCGATCTGGCCGTATGTGCCTAGATCCAAGCCCGTGGTCAGCAGCTCCAACGCTGCCGCATGCGCCTCTGCGTACCCCGTCTCTTCCTCCACCAACTCCGTGAGCTTCCTGGATACGAGCGCGGAGATAGAGGTGTCGTGCTGAGCGGCGATGACCTTCACCTGCTTGTAGAGATCAGCATCTAGTTTCAGCGTCAGGTTTCGGTGTTGCATTCTGGGCACCTCGTTGGAATGATAGCACGGGAACAGGTGCAGCACCTATATAGGTGCACAGTCAATACCGGGGCTTGCGAAGGAACATCGCTCGCGCTCCGAGAGCAGGCCCAGCCTCGTCACTACCGCTTTGAGCGTACGCTGAGGCCAAGGCGCGGCTGATTGCCGGCCAGTACGAAAGGCCAACCATGCCCAACTCACCCGCCGACCTCCCCGCCCTGAACGCAGGTGCCTCCAACTGGCACCATAAGATCCTCCCGCTGCGCGAACAGGCCATCATCCGCGACCGTTGGCTGGAAGAGCGCCTGCGTACCGTCCTCCCCGCCGTCATGCGCGAAGAGGGCATAGACGTGTGGCTGGTGGTGGCCCGCGAATACAACGAGGACCCGGTGATGATGAGCCTGCTGCCGGCCACCATGCTCTCGGCCCGGCGACGCATGGTACTCGTGTTCCACGCACCGGCCGGTGGGGAGTTCCGCGCCATGGCGATAGCCAACGCGGGCATCGGGGTGGACAGCCATTACCGGACTATGTGGGACAAGACCATGACGGCCGAAGCGGCGCAGACACAGGAAGAGTGTCTACGCCAGGTGGTCGAGGCATGCAACCCGGCGCGGATCGGGATCAACGTCAGCAGCATCGTGGCCTTCGGAGACGGTCTCAGCCATCACGAGTACGGTTGGCTCATGGACGCCCTGGGTGAGGACCTGGCCGGCAAGTGCGTGAGCGGCGAGAGGGTGGCGGTGGGCTGGCTCGAGCGCCGCCTACCCGAAGAACTGGACGCCGCCAACGGCATCAACCAGCTAGCGCATGGGGTGATCGCCGAAGCGTTCTCGAGCAGGGTTGTCCATCCGGGGGTTACTACCGCGAACGACGTTGCGTGGTGGTTGCGTCAGCGCACCACGGATCTCGGGCTCTCCTGCTGGTTCCACCCCACCGTTTCCATCCAGCGCCGCGGTGTGAGCTTGGGCAACATAGGCGCGAGCCCGGACGTAGTCATCAGGCCCGGCGACCTGCTGCACTGCGATTACGGCCTGCACTACCTGGGCCTGGCTACGGACACGCAGCAGAACGCCTACGTGCTGCACGCGCACGAGAGCGAACC
>CAZVTS010000123.1:0-4163 GCA_964630175.1 uncultured bacterium | reverse complement strand
CTGACGCTGCTGGCAAAGAAAGCCCGCTATGGAAAGGACTGCTCCGTAGCGGGCTCCTATCTGGTGGGCCCTACTGGATTTGAACCAGTGACCAATCGATTATGAGTCGACTGCTCTCACCGCTGAGCTAAGGGCCCGTGCGTGTTCCAGCGCACCGCGCTGGCGCGGCGGTCTTAGATTCTAGCAAGGTTACGTGCCGGCCGTGGGAGTGGGCCTAGCTGCGGCCGGACCCTGCTGCCCACCTGCGCACGTCCGCACCGTAAGTGCGCGCCACCCCCTGCGCCAGTGCACTCATAGGCCGGCCGCCGGTGAAGGCGGCAGCTACGCCGTACAGCGAGCGCACACCGAGCCGTGGGCCGCCCGCCACCAAGTACACGGGCTCCCAGGAGGGCGGGTGGAACTTCTCCTTGAACGCCTCGAGGCCCGCGAAGTCGTAGAACCGGCGCCCATGTGCGTACGCCCACGCGAAGGCGAGGCGCAGCCAGGGCGCCGAGTCGTAGCGCACGGCCGTGGCGGGCCGGTGCCTACGAGACAGCGGCGAGAGCCCAAGCGTCAGGCGTTCGGCGCCCAGAGCACCCAGCTCCCTAGCGGCGTGGTCGATGAGCAGCTCGCTGGTGCCGTTAGGGGCAGCAGGATCTCTCACCACCTGCTCTATGAGCCAGCCGCTGCGCATGGGTATGGGCGACGCCACCAGGTAACCCACCGCCGCGCCCTCGCGCTGCGCCACGTAGAGGCGCCTGTCGGTCGTCATCGGACCCCCGGGTCGCGCTGTGGTGGGCAGCAGCTGCACGCCCGTGAGGAACCCCAGCGGCGGCAACCCGTGAGCGGCCGCCCAGCGCTCCCTCAGCGCGTGCAGTTCCAGCGCCCCGGGCTGGCCGGTCATGAGGCTGCTCAGGTCCAGGCGCGTTACCTCCACCCCCTTGTTCCGCGCCCGGTTGAACTGGGCGCGCAGGGAAGCGTGCGAATCCACCGTTCTACCCCAGAAGCGGGCGTCCCACACGGGCTGCGCCCCGATGAGCGCCACCTGTGCCCGACGCCGCACGAGCTGCAACCAGCGCGGCTCCACGCCGAAGTAGCACGTGCTCTGCCCGCGCTCCCTGGCCTCCGCCTCGAAGCTCATGGCCACCTCGGGCAGTGCGCGGTACTCCGCCACCGGCGCGCCGGCCACGACCCGCACGCCGAGGTGCTCCACGTAACCGACCAGAGCGTCGTTGGCAGGGGAGAACCAGTGATGGATGTCGGGGTTGAGCAACTGGTAGCTGGTGCTGTTCCAGCCGTGCCTCAGCACCAGATCCCGCGCCCGCACGTCCGCAGCGTGGTCGGCCCTTCGCAGGTGGGGCGGAGTAGCGGCACTCTGCGGCACGCAAGGATGTTAGCGCCAACGCTGCATGGGTCATGTACCTACGTCGGCGTAGCATTTATACTCTCCGGCGGACGTTGCCCCGGCGGTTCGCGGAAGCCCGCCGGCTCGCTAGCCGCCAAGCCCTTTCCGGGCGGCGTTCGTGGGGTTATCGCTACCCCAAAGTGAGGAGCACCGTGCCGAGGACGAAGTACGAGATGACCGCTCGCGGTCTAGAGAAGCTGCAGGAAGAACTCCGTTACCTGAAAGAAGAGAAGCGCCAGGAGCTCACCGAGTACATGGGTGCTGCGCTGGCCGACGGCGACCTGCGTGAGAGCGCCGCTTACGACGAAGCGCGCCTGCTGCAGAGCGCCAACGAAACGCGCATAGCCGACTTGGAGGAGCTCATCCACCGCGCCGTCGTGGTGGAACCCGAGCTTGGCGACGCCGCCACCGCCCGCCTGGGCGCCAGCCTGACCCTGGCCGACAAGTCCGGCGAGAGCATGGTGTTCCACCTGGTGGGCACCCACGAAGCCGACATCCTCGAGGGTCGCGTGTCCGATGAGTCTCCCCTCGGGTTGAGCCTTCTCGGCAAGAAGGTGGGCGACAACGTCACCGTCACCAGCCCCGCGGGTGCCGCCACCGTGTACGAGGTCACGAGCGTCACGTTCGAGTGAGGCTCGTTGGCGTGGCTGATGTGAACGCGGCTTAACCCGCCCCGTCATCCTTCTCAGCACGCCGCATTGGTAGATTCAACCAATGTTTCGCCTGGCGCTCATTCCGTTCGTGGCCGTGGTGGCGCTCCTCGTGCTGCTGGCAGTGCTGCCCAGCCGGGAGAACGTGGTGCCCGGCGGAGCGGTGGAGTTGCAGGACGTTCAGGTGACCCTGTACCCCCGCACGGATCCCGACGCCGTGTGGTACTTCGCCACCCCGCGCGCCGATTACCTCCCCTCCACCCAGGAGGCCACGCTTCACGGCGTGGAGGACGGGCGCCGCACGGTGGCAGGGGAGACCGACTTCACCCTTCACTCGCAACTGGTGACGATCGACCGCTCCGAGAACCTGCGCGGCGACGAGATGCATGCGCACCTGGTGGAGGACGACCTCGACCTGGTCATGCAGGCCCGCGGTGGCCGGCAGGTGCTCATCGATCAGCGCAACGGCCGCTTCGAGGTGCCACGCGCCATGATGTCCGGGCCGGACCTGGGCGAGAGCGTCTTCGAGGACATGCGCATAAGCTTCGACTTCACCGACTTCGAGTCGGGCGGCCCCGGCACCGTCGGGTACGCTCAGTTCATGGTCGACCGCAACGAGGAGAACTAAGTGAAACCACGTCATGCTCTCAACTCTTCGCTGCCGATCCTGGCCACACTGGCGTTGTTGCTCGTACTCGCGCTGGCCGCAGCGCAGGACGCCGCCGAGCCGGCGAGCACCGAGCGCCGCATCATCACCATCGACGGCTCCGGCGGCACGCAGCGCGGCAACCTCCGCTCGGGCCCCATCATCTACGAGCATCCCGACGAGTTCGGCGTGACGGCCACCGTGTCCACCCTCACCATCCGCGGCAGCTTCGCCGAGCTGACGGCTCCGGAGGGCACCTCCATCGGCACCGGCGGCCAGCGCAGCGCCGCGTTCCGTAACGGCGTGCTGGTGGAGCGCGGCCGCATGACGGCGGCCGGGCCGGCGCTCACCTACAGCGAGGCCACCGGCCTCGGGGTGCTGGAGGGGCCCGCCGAGATAACCGTGGCACCGGGTGAGGGTAACGAAGACGCCGTGCAGATAACCGCCAACATGGTCGAGTTCGACGTGGACACGGACCGCTCCACCTCGTCCGGCTCCGTGCAGCTCGTGAACGGCAACCAGCAGGCGCTCGCCGAGCAGCTCATCTACGAGGAGGAGCGGACGCTCGGCGTGTTCACCAGTTCCGGTGCGCAGGCGCGCATGACGAGGTTGGACGCCGACGGCACCGAGATGATCATCACGGCCGACGAGATCCGCGTGCTCACGGACGCCAAGCTCCTGTACGCCACCGGCAACGTGACGGTGGTGGACGGCGCCATCACCAGCACCGGCGCGGTGGTGTTCTTCGACGACAACACGGGCATCGCCGAGATCGTGGGCACGGCTTCTGAGCCGGCGCGCGCCGTGGACGCGGACAGCGGCGCCACCCTCACCACGGACCGCATCAAGCAGGACATCGAGTACGACTTCTTCGAGGCCATAGACGCCTCCGTGCCGAGCGAGTTCGACGCCGGCGCGTTCGACCTGACGGGCGAAACCGCACCGTGAGGCTGCGGGGCGCCGGGCGGTATTCGCTGCCTGCGCCCCGCAGCGTGGCGCTTGGACTGGCGCTGCTGGCCCTGTTCGGAGGGTTCGCCGCAGCCCTCGTGCTCAGCGTCCGGCACGCGCGTGCCCAGTCCGCCACCACCTTCAGCCTGCAGCGCGACGACACGGAACTGGTGATCACCAACCTCGCCCTCGCGGCGGACGGCGCCCGCACCATCGGCAACAACCGCAACTGCGAGGAGGGTCAGCGCCTCACCATCGTTTACGGGCCCCCGCCGGGGCGGGTCGAGACGCACGTGGAGGACGCCGTTCTCACGTCCGCGCTGGCCGTGATACGTGCGCCGATCGGCGCCGAGGAGGGTGCGGGCGAAGAGAGCCTGGAACTCACGGACGCCGCGGTGACGTTCAACCGGCCGGGGTGCATCGAGGAGTCGGAGCCTGCGGCGCTGCCTCGGGTGACGCTTCTGCAGGGCCGCACCGAGGTGGTCGGCACGCGCTTCTTCCTCGACCGCAACGTGGACGAGGGCGTGATGGACGG
>CAZVTS010000122.1:0-4293 GCA_964630175.1 uncultured bacterium | reverse complement strand
AAGCAGGCGGCCCTGCAAGCCGAGAGTCCCTCAGCGGACCCGTCCCCCGCGTGAAGCGCGAGCCCGCACCAAGAGAAGGAGGCCAGCTGACAACTTCCCCCGAAGCAGACCCCATGAAGAGACCCGGCAACAGCGAAGAGACCATTAGGAGGAACAGTATGAAACGCTTGATCATTCTTGTCGCGGCAGCACTGCTCACCGTGGCGACCGCTCAGGTGAACGTGGCGTGGGTGCACTCCAACGCCGCCGCGCAATCGGAACAGCGCGTGAAGGACGGCTTCGAAGCGTGGGTGCAGGGCAAAGGCTGGAACGTTTCGTTCCTCGACTCCGGCGGCTCCGGCGAGAGAACCGCCGAGAACCTGCAGAACGCCGTTTCGCGCGGCGTGGACGCCATCATCCTCACCATGGCAGACCTGCGCGCATCGGCAGCCGCCATCCAGCAGGCCGCAGACGCCGGCATCCCCATCTTCACGGTAGACAGCGGTTGGGTACCGGGCGTGGTGGTGGACGTGACCACCAACAACTGGGACATGAGCGCCAAGGTCTCGGTGTTCCTGCTCGACTCCATCAGCGAAGGCAACATCATCTTCCTCCGCATGGCTGAGCACCACGGCACCCGCAAGCGCGGTGACGTGATGGAAGTGATGCTGCGCGAGTACCCCAACGTGAAGGTGCTCGAAGAGCACAACATCGACTACACCGCCTTCTTCGAGGACACCACCCGCGTCATGCAGGACTACGCTGCTCGCTACGGCGACCAGATCGACGGCGTGTGGGCACCTTGGGACGAGCCCGCTCAGGCAGCCGTGAACGTACTCCAGGCTGCCGGCATCAACGCCATGGTCATCGGCATCGACGGCCACCCACAGGCGGTAGAAGAAGTGAACAACCCCAACAGCCTCTTCGCCGCCACCGTGGCGCAGCCGTTCGAGGAGATGGGCGCCCAGGTGGGCGAGTGGATCGAGCAGGTAGTGGTGGGCGGTGTTGACCCCAGCACCATGTTCAACTCCCACACCATCTACATGGACGCGCCGCTGATAACGGCCCCCTAGTCCTAACCGGTAGGGAGGGCGGGCGCGCCTGAACCGCGCGCCCGCACCACATGCTTCAGATTCGTAACCTCTCCAAGCAGTTCAGCGGCACGTACTGCCTCACCGACGTGAGCTTCGAGCTCAGGGCCGGCGAGGTGCACGGGCTCATCGGCGAGAACGGCGCCGGCAAATCCACGCTGGTGAACATCCTCTCCGGCGCTCTCCAGGCCACCTCGGGCGAGGTGGAGATGGAGGGTCACGTGCGCCACTTCGGTGCACCTCACGACGCGCTCCGGGCCGGCATCGCACACGTATCGCAAGAAGGCAGCCTGGTGCCTTACCTCACGGGCGCGGAGAACATCCTGCTCGGTTACGAGCCCCGGGCGGCCGGCTTCTTCATATCTTCCAAACGGCTCGAGGCCGAAGCACAGGCGCTGGCTCAGCGCACCTTCCCCAACCGGCAACTGGACCTCAGAACGCCGGTCGAGGAACTCTCTTACGCGGATCAGAAAGTGATCGAGATACTGCGGGCGCTGCGCAGCCACGCGAAGGTGCTCATCCTGGACGAGCCCACGGCCAGCCTGCCGGCCGACGACAAGCAACAGCTGTCCGCACTCATCCGCGACCTGGCGAGCCGCGGCACCACCGTGGTGCTCATCAGCCACTATCTTCAGGAGATCATCGAGCTCACGGACCGCATCACGGTGCTGCGCGACGGCGCTCACATAACCACCATGGACACGGCGGACGCCACGGAGGAGCTGCTGGTGCGGCACATGCTGGCGCGTAGCGGCGGCGGCGCGCAGTTGGCACGAGGCGCGGACAAGCGAGCCCCGCACGGAGGGCCGCCGCGGCTCGCGGTGCAGAGCCTTACCGGCCACGGTTACACCGACGTGAGCCTGGAACTGGCGCCAGGCGAGGTGCTCGGCCTGGTAGGCCTGGTGGGCGCCGGGCAGATCGAGCTCGCGGAGGCGCTCTACGGAGCTGCGCCCGCCACGCGCGGCAGCATCGCGCTGAACGGCGTACCGCTCAAGGCGCTCACGCCGCGCGAAGCACTGAAGCGCGGCATCTGCCTCGTGCCGGACCAACGCATGGTCAAGGCCCTGCAGGCCGAGTGGTCCGTGCGGGAGAACCTCTCGCTCATCCACCTGAAGGACACGAAACTGAGCGGCCTGCCGCTGGTGGCGGGCGCCACCGAACGGCGCCTCGGGCGCGAAGTGGTGAAGCGCCTGCAGATCAAGGCCAGCTCCCTGGAACAGCCCATCCAGGAGCTGAGCGGGGGCAACAAACAGAAGGTGTCCATCGGCCGCTGGCTCGTGGGCAGCGCGGCGAAGGATTACCAGGTCGTCATCTTCGTGGAACCGAGCGAAGGCGTGGACGTTGGTGTGAAAGCCGAGATCCACGCGCTCATCCGCGCCATGGCGGAAGACGGCATCAGCGTCATCATCGTCTCCTCCGATCTCCTGGAAGTGGTGTCCTTGTCCGACCGGGTGGGCGTGTTCCGTGGTGGCCGCCTCACGACCTTCACTGAAGAACCGCAAGAAGACGCGCTCATCAGCGCCATGGCTGGAGGCAATCAGGTATGACGGCGATCCGGGCAAACACCTCGCAGGACGCCGCCAGGCGAAGAACGAGCGCGTTCTTCAGGCGCTACAGCACGCTCCTGGCGCTGGCGGTCATGTTCTTGGGCTTCAGCATCTTCGTGGAGAGGTTCCTCACGCCCACGAACCTCGTGAACATACTGCAGCAGATCTCCATGCTCACCATCGTGGGAATCGGTCTCACGTTCTGCTTCGCCGCCAAAGAGATCGACCTCTCCGTCGGCTTCGTTGCCGCCTTCGCCGGCCTGGTAGTCACCACCCTCATGAGCAAGCACGGAGTGGCCGTGCCGCTGGCCATAGCCGGCGGAGTGGGGGTGGGTTTCCTTATCGGCCTCGCCAACGCCCTGCTGGTCACGCTCATAGGCATACCTTCGCTCATCGTCACGCTGGCCATGGGCACCATCGTGGGTGGCGTCAACTTCATGCTGTCCGGTGGGCGCGCCATCTACGGCGGCATCCCGTCCTCGTTCACCTACCTGGGGCAGGGGCGTATCGGCATCATCCCGGTCGTGAGCCTCATAATGCTGGGCCTCGTCCTGCTCTCGTACATCCTCATGAACCACAGCTTCTTCGGGCGCTACGTGTACGCGCTGGGCGGTAACCCCAAGGCCACGCAGTTGTCTGGTATCGCCGTACGCCGCTACCGCATGGTCAGCCTTATCCTCACCAGCATGTTCGCTGCCACGGCAGGCATCCTCCTGGCGGCCCGCCTCGGGTCCGGGCAGCCCACCGCCGGGGCCAACTACCTGCTTGACGGCCTGGCCACGGTGTTCATAGGCATGACCATGCTGAGGCCCGGCATGGCCACCGTGCTGGGCACTTTCTTCGGCGCACTCTTCATAGGCATCGTCAACAACGGCCTCAACCTGATCGGCCTGGACAGCTTCGTTCAGGACATCTTCAAGGGGGTCATCCTCATCGTGGCCGTGAGCATCGTGTCCCGCCAGACGACGCTGAAACTGCTGTGAGCCGGCTCGCGGTGCGGCCCCGCACGCGCCTGCGCCGTGCTGGCGGAGAGCCATGAAGCCGGCGCTCATCACCGGCGTGCGGCCGGACAACATCGGTTTCGCCGTGGCCCGACGTGTGGCCCAGGCCGGCGCCAACGTGCTGGTGGCAGACCTGCAGCCGCCAGCCCCGGAGCTTCTGGCCCGGATCACGGAGGGCACGCCCGTCAGGGCCAACAGCCTGGCCGTGGACGTTACTGCCCACGACTCCATCGAGCGCATGCTCGCTCAGGCGTTCGAACTGGAACCAGAGCTCGCCAACCTGGTGCCGTGCGCCGGCATCTCGGATCCGGCCCGGCCTCTCGACATCACCCCCGAACGCTTCGCCCGGGTGATGAACGTGAACCTGTTCGGCACCTTCTTCACCATCCAGGGGTTCGTGCAGAGGCTGGTGAGTCAGGAGCGCTCCGGCGCCGTGGCTACCCTGTCGTCCGTTTCGGGCCGTACAGGCGGCATGCACAACGGTCTTCACTACGCCGCGTCCAAAGCCGGCGTCATCTCCATCTCGCGCGGGTTCGCCCGCGCCTTCGGCAAGCACGGCATACGCGTGAACTCCGTGGCGCCCGGCATCATCGATTCCGAGATGAGCCGGCAGGTGCCCGGTTCCAACGACCAGGCCGAAGCCACCCCGCTGGGGCGCTGGGGCACCATCTGGGA
>CAZVTS010000121.1:0-4398 GCA_964630175.1 uncultured bacterium | reverse complement strand
ATCTGAACGTCGTTGTTCGCGAACTCGAGTTGAGCGCCGGCTGCGCCAGTGACTAGGGGCGCGTCGTTGAAGCCTGCGAACGTGTTACCAACCACTGCCGCGGCCGCATCGATGAGGTTGACAGTCAGCCAAGCTGCGGCTGCCACCTCGTTCTCAGCGATACCCGCAGTTCCGCCCGTGAACCCGAGTATGAGCCCAGCGTCGTGGCCTAGGTTCCTCACCACGTTGTAGTCGAAACGGTGGGCCGAGGAAGGCGAACCCGCGCAATCGACACGTAGGTCACCGAACGTGGCGGCGGGGTCGTCGACCTCCAACGAGAACTCGTTGTTCTCGAACACGCAGGTGCCGTCGCCGAAGGACGCATGGAACGCTGGGAAGTCACTGCGCACGAGGAAGCTGTTGCCACTAAAAATGGCTTCGCCTTCCTTAAGGCTCAGATCGAAGTAGGCTTCGCCGTCCAGATCGAAGGTGTTGTTCGTCAGTTCGAAGTGGCCGCCGCTGGCGCCCACCACGTCGAACGCGCCCATGGCGGTGTCGTCGTTGGCGGTGATGGTGTTGCCGCGCATCACCAGGTTCGCCTGTTCGGGTCCGCCCGGGGCTCCGCCGAGGTTCAACTCCACGCTGCTGGTCACGGAGACGTTGTTGTCCGCGAGCCAAAGGAAGCCCGGTCTCTCGCTGCCCGCCGCGCCTACTAAGAGCGAACCGCCGCGGAAGGCGGTGGCGTGCTCGCTCTTGAACACACCAGCCCGAACGTCGGTGTTACCCGACAGCGTGATGCTGCCGTCCCTGAACATGTTGGCCATCACAACGATCTCGATGTCGCCATGGGCGCGAATGAGGGCGTTGTCGCTGATATCGATGGGGGCCACTAGCGTCACGATGGCCATGTGGCCGGTGTCGTCAAGGTCGGTTAGGTCGTCATCCAACGAAACTAGCGTGCTGTCGGTGATTGTCACGGGACCACTCATGTAATCGAAGCCCCCGATCACCGTGGCGGTCACCGCTCCCGTGATCATCAAGCGCGAGTCCAGGGCCGTTACGGTCGAATCCGTTATCGAGAGATCGACGTCCGCCCCGATCAGTACCTCCTCGCCAGTGATGCTGGACGACGAGAGATCGACTGCGCCGCCGGGAGTGGCCGCGAGCACACCGGTGCCGGTGATTGTGCTGTCCCTTACGGTAACGTTCCCGCTGTTCAGTAGGTAGGTCACACCGAGACCGGTGCTGATCTCCGTGTTCGAGAGTTCGAGATCCAGCCTCGGAGTCGTAAGGCCCGGCAAGCCGAAGACGCCTCCTGGGGCAATGCCCTCGAAGCCGAAGTCGCGCAGAGCGATCAGCGGCCGCTGCACTTGTGATGTTTCCAGTGCCTGAGGGGTGAGCGTGGCCAGCAAAGAGGCAGGGTCCTCTATCAGCGCGTCGCCAGGCGCAACGAACGTGTTCACCATGGCCATGTCCAGCGTGCGGTCCCACGCCCCGTGGAAGTACGCGAACATCGCGGCTTCCATGTCGAGGTCGGCCAGAGTCACCGAGGCACCGAAGTCGGCCAGTACGAAGACCGGTACTGTTTGAACCACGAGCTTGGTCTGGCCCCGGCCGCGACCGTATAGGCTGCGGTTATCGATGATGAACCCGTCGACGAGGCTGTCGAGTTCGTACTCTTCCGCCCCCAGCAGGATGGCGGAGCCAGTGGCCTGGTCGAAGATGAAGTCCTGCAGGTCGCCTGCCGCGCCCGTGAACTCCACGCCAACGAAGAGATCATCAAGGGCGCTGCTACCGCCGGAGGTGGTTACTTCTATCTGCTGCCACGCTTCCGGTGTGCCCTCGGCCACGCGGGCCTCGATGAGGGTGGCGTTCCAGGACACGATCTCGGCCGGTACTCCGCCGATGTTCACGGCGCCCGTCGTGCCGAGATCGGTGCCGGCTACGGCGACGATGTCACCGGCAGAGGCAACGCCCGGACTGAAGCTCGTTGCTTTTGGTGCTGTTGGTTGCGGGGGCCCGGCCGTGGGGCTTCCGCAGGCTGCCAGTAAGACGATGAGAAGGAGTGCGGCTAACCCGCGTACGTGTTTCAACTTGACCTCCAAAAACTGCGTGAGCCATTAGTGTAGGCCCGACCGCGCTGTGTTGGGGATGTGAAACCGCACAGCGACAAGCGTGCTGGACGCGCGAAACGCGTTTATCGGCAGGATCACGGGGCAGCGTGCACCGCCGCGTTCGGCTCACCCCGGTTGACCCGCCGGTCTCATAGTGCGTAGACTCCGGCAAAGTTTCACTACCGGAGTAGTAGAGTGCCCGACCAGATGACATTGGCTGCGTTGCAGGAGTTGGGGCTTACGCAGTCGGAAGCCAAGATCTACCTCTCGCTACTTGGCGGCAGCGCCGCCAACGGCAACCAGGTGGCGCGCCTGGCGGGCGTGCCAAGCGCCAAGGTGTACGAGAACCTCGAGCGCCTGAGCAGCCAGGGTCTGGTCGTGCAACTGGAAGACGGCCGCTACGTACCGCTCGAACTCGAGGAGTTCCTGGCGCAGAAGGGCTCACGCATGAGCGAGGTAGCGGAGCTCCTGCGCCAATCCGTGCGGCGCAGGGCGCACGACGTGCATACCGAGATCCTCTGGCACGGCACCGGCTACCAAGCCCTTCTAGACCGAGCCGAGCGCCTAGTCCACTCCGCTACCGAAGAGGTGCTCATAAGCGCCTGGCCGCCGGAGATCGGCAAGTTGCTGCCGAGCATAGAGGCCGCGCTGGAGCGGGGCGCTCGCGTGGCGGTGCTCACGTTCACGTCGCACACGGACGCGGCGAACCTGTTCGGCGACCTAGTCAGTCACCCCAGCATGAACGTCCACGGTCACGCCATGCTGCCCACCGTGCACCTGAGGCACGGCGATCACGCTGCCTTCGTGGTGGATGAGGTGGCTAGCCTGCTCATGAACGGCAACGCTTTGATGGAGTGGGTGGGGGTGCGCACCACCAACCCTGCGGTGGTTCAGACCGTCGCCAACTTCATCCGGCACGACATCTACATCAACCGCATCTATCACGAGTACCGCACCAGCCTTGAATCCGTTTACGGGCCCAGCCTGGAGCAACTGCTGGACCCGCACCGAGGCGGCGTGAGACCGAGCGGGCTCGGCCGCAAGCGCGCTGGGAGCGACGGTGCAAGTGAACCGCCGGATCCGCCGGCTTCCGAGGAGGTCAGGAATTGAGTCGACTTGAAGATGCTTACGGCGTGACCATCGGCCCGCCCTACCACGAGGAGGGCCGCAGCGTTTCGCCTCTCAACTACCTACCCGAGGTGCAAGAGAAGCTGCAGCATGCGGGCGACGTGAAGATCCACGACGTCACGTTGCGCGACGGCGAGCAGACCGCCCGCATAGCTTTCACGCCTGAAGAGAAAGTGTTCATCGCGGAGCAGCTCAACGCGCTCGGCGTGCACTCCATAGAGCCCTGCCTACCCGTCACGGCCGAGGACAAGGAAGTGCTGAAGGAGCTCTCCGGCAGAGGCTTCACTTCCAAGATCGTGCCGCTCGTGCGCATCAAGGAAGAAGACGTTCAAGCCACGCTGGAGGCCGGAGCGGACGGCATGCTGCTGGAGTTCGGCATCAACCCGTACCTCCTCAAGCACGTCTACCAGATAACCCCCGAAACACTCATCGACATGGTCTCCACCTTCGCCAACGCGGGGCGCGAGGCCGGGCTCTACGTGGAATTCATGGGCTGGGACGCGTTCCGGATCCCGGACCAGGACTACGTGCTGCGCATCTTCGGCGAGATCGCCGAGCGCGGCGGGGCGGACCGCATAACGATCTCGGACACGTTCGGCATGGGACACCCGTTCGCCACGTACGAGATGGTCAGGAAGCTCAAACAGCATGTCGGGGTGGACGTGGGCTTCCACATACATAACGATTACGGGCTCGCTACCGCCGGGGCGCTGATGGCGGTAGCCGGCGGCGCCGACATGGTGCACACCTCCGTCAACGGCATAGGCGAGCGCGCCGGCAACGCCGCCACGGAGGAGGTCGCCATGGCGCTGCAACACCTCATGGGCATCGACACTGGCGTGGACCTCACGCGCCTCAAGATGGTGTCCGACGTGGTCGCCGAGATCAGCCGCGCCAAACCCGCCCGCAACAAGCCTGTGGTCGGCGATGGGCTGTTCGAGACGGAATCCGGCATCGTGGTCCACATCCTCGGCGGCATGGCGCGCACTCCGCTCGGCTCCAACTACGTGTTTCCCTTCCCGCCCGAGGCGGTCGGGCAGGCGCCGAACAGCGTGGTCTATGGCCGCGGCTCCGGACGCCACGGCGTGGGCGAGCTACTCAGGCAGCGCGGTTACGAGCCGTCTGAGGACCAGGTGGGCGAGGTCACCGAGGCCATCAAGCAGGCAGGTCTGATGCT
>CAZVTS010000120.1:0-4587 GCA_964630175.1 uncultured bacterium | reverse complement strand
GTGGATGCCTACATCCCCACGCCTGAGCGTGATGTGGATAAGGCGTTCTTGATGCCGGTTGAGGATGTGTTCACGATCACTGGTCGTGGGACGGTGGCGACTGGTCGTATCGAGCGTGGTGTTGTGAAGACGGGCGACGAAGTTGAGATCGTCGGCTTGCGGGACACCGAGAAGTCCATCGTTACTGGTGTGGAGATGCACCGTAAGACGTTGGATCGTGGTGAGGCTGGGGATAACGTGGGTGTGTTGTTGCGTGGTGTGGGGCGTGATGATATTGAGCGGGGTCAGGTGTTGGCTAAGCCTGGTTCGATTACGCCGCATACGGTGTTTGATGGTTCGGTTTACATTTTGAAGAAGGAGGAGGGTGGGCGGCATTCGGCGTTCTTTTCTGGGTATCGTCCGCAGTTTTATTTCCGGACTACGGATGTGACTGGTGTGGTGACGTTGCCGTCTGGTGTTGAGATGGTGATGCCGGGGGATAATGTTGAGTTGTCGGTTGAGTTGATTAAGCCGATTGCGATGGAGGATGGGTTGCGTTTTGCTATTCGTGAGGGTGGTCGTACGGTGGGCGCCGGTGTGGTAACCGGCATCACCAAGTAAACCCCCACGCAGCGGCCTCCTGAGACTGCCTCAGGAACCCTCCGCTTCTCCGCTTACAACCCACGAACCCAGGGGCAGTGTGCCGAGGCGGCCGGCGATCAGGAATGGTCCCGCCCCCTCGGCACCGCTGCGGAAGCGGGACGCATGTAGGCCGCAAGCTTTACGCACCAACCGGGCATCTGCTACGATGCCTAGTCTGATTGGGAGGCCAAATGGCCAGTGATGTTCGCATAAAACTGCTCCTGGAATGCACCGAGTGCAAGCGCCGCAACTACGCGACGAACAAGAACCGTCGCAACACGCAGGCGAAGCTGGAGCTCAAGAAGTATTGCCCGTGGGACAAGAAGCACACCGTACATAGAGAAGTGAAGGTGTAAGCGAGATGTTCAAGGGCTTGGGAACCTACCTCAGGAACTCGCGTGCCGAGCTGGGCCGCGTAACGTGGCCGACCCGTAAAGAGGTCCTCCAGGCCACGCAGGCCACGCTCCTTTTCGTGGTCATCACCGCGCTGTTCCTGTTCGTAGCCGACCTCACGCTGGGCAACCTGATCGGCCTAATAACTTGAGGCCGCGCGCCTCCCAGGCAACTGCCGCTAAGGTTCTTCACCGTCAGATAGAGGGCATGCAATGAGCATCGAGTGGTACGCCGTCCACACATACGTGGGCCACGAAGAGAAGGCCAAGGAGAACATCCTCAACCGCGCCCGCGCGCTGGGCATGGCCGACCGCATCTACCAGGTGGTCGTGCCGACCGAGGACGTCGTGGTGCAGTCCGGCCGCGAGAAGAAGGTGGAGCCCAACCGGCTCTTCCCCGGCTATATCTTCGTGCAGATGGACCTGGGCGACAACCCGGACGAACCGAACGAAGCCTGGGAAGTGGTGCGCTACACGCCGGGCGTCACGGGCTTCGTCGGAACCGCCACCCACGCCGTGCCCCTCAGCGCCGAGGAAGAGATGCGCATGCTGGCCACTTTCGGTGTCACCGGCTCGCGCGAGACCCCCAAGGCCCACATCACCTTCAACGTCGGCGAGATGGTTCAGGTCACCGCCGGCCCGTTCGCAGACTTCACCGGCGTCGTCTCCGAGGTCAACCCGGAGCGCGGCAAGGTCAAGGTACTCGTTTCCATCTTCGGCCGCGAGACCCCGGTCGAACTCGATTTCTCTCAGGTCCTTCGCGCGTAAGCCCCCGCGGGTCCGCTACGGTCCCGCGCCGACTTGTGCGCTTGAGACGAAGCAAGGCGTAATCACCCCGCGCCACGCCATGTGCGTGGGGGAGCCCTAAGGAGGAACCATGGCGAAGAAAGTAGCAGGCATCGTCAAGCTCCAGCTGCCTGCCGGCGGCGCCACCCCGGCGCCACCGGTCGGTCCGGCGCTGGGCCAGTACGGCGCCAACATCATGCAGTTCGTCAAGGAGTACAACGCCGCCACGGCGTCCATGGCAGGCGACGTTGTGCCGGTAGAGATCACCATCTACGCCGACCGCTCCTTCACGTTCGCCACCAAGACGTCACCCGCCAGCTTCCTGATCAAGAAGGCGGCCGGGCTCACCAAGGGATCGGGCGAACCGCACCGCGCCAAGGTTGGCAAGCTCAGCTGGGAACAGTGCCTCGAGATCGGCCGCAAGAAGATGGTCGACCTCAACGCTGCCGACGAAGTGGCCGCCGCCCGCATCATCGCCGGCACCGCTCGCTCCATGGGCGTGACCGTGGAAGGGGCGCCGAGCTGATGGCCAAGCGTGGCAAGCGTTACCGTTCGGTGGCCGAGAAGGTAGACCGCGATCGCCTCTACCAGCCCGCCGAGGCCACCAGCCTCGTGAAGGACCTGGCCACCGCCAAGTTCGACGAGACCATCGAAGCGCACTTCCGTTTGGGCATCGACCCCCGTAAGTCCGATCAGAACGTCCGCGGCACCGTGGCTCTGCCTCACGGCACCGGCAAGACCGTTCGCGTGCTCGCCATCACACAGGGCGACGGCACGGCGGCGGCCGAGGCCGCCGGGGCGGACTTCGTTGGCGGCCAGGAGGTCATAGACCGCATCCTGGGCGGCTGGATGGACTTCGACGCCGTGGTGGCCACGCCCGACATGATGGCCGCCATCGGCTCCAAGCTCGGTAGGATCCTCGGCCCCCGCGGCCTTCTTCCCAACCCCAAGGCCGGCACCGTCGGCCTGGACATCGGCGGCATCGTGCGCGCCCTCAAGGCCGGTCAGATCGAGTTCCGCTCCGACAAGACCGGTGTGGTGCACGCGCCCATAGGCAAGGCCTCCTTCGGGTTGGAGCAGCTCAACGAGAACCTCGCTGCCCTGCGCAGCGCCGTCGAGGCCGCCAAGCCCGACGCGGCCAAGGGGCAGTACCTGCGCACCATCTACCTCACCTCGACCATGGGCCCCAGCGTGCGAGTCGCGCTCAGCGGCCCTGCGGCCGAGGCCTGATCATCGGCATCCCGGTGCGCGGCGCGAGCTAGCACCTCTGGCGTTGGAGACAGCAGGGGCCTGCCAGGGCTTAAAGATCCTGCCGAGACGTGAAGGTAAGGGCGCGGGCCTCAGGGCTCACGTCCGCTGCCTAAGCAAGCGTTTCGCGGCCGGTTCGAGGCTAGCGCCTCGGATCAACTTCGAGTAGGAGAGAGGTAGCTATGGCCAACCCAAGGAACGATGCGTCGGTCGTCAACCTGCGAAAGCAGCTGGGCGACGCGAAGACGTTCTTCCTGGTGGACTATCAGGGCCTCTCCGCTGATGAACTTGGCACCCTTCGCAACGCGGTCCGCGCTGCGGGCGGCACCATCCTCGTCGCGAAGAACACCCTCATCAACGTCGTGCTCAAGGAGCAGGGCGTCGAGGGGTTCGACGATGTTCTGAAGGGCCCCACGGCCCTCGTCCTGGTGGGAGAGGAGATGGCCGCACCCGTTAAGGCCATCACCGAGTTCGCCAAGACGCACGCGAAGGAACTGCCCACAAGCAAGGGCGGTCGCCTCGAAGGGAACATCCTCGGTGAGGACGCGCTCGAGCGCGTCGCCAAGATGCCGACCAAGCAGGAGATCCAGTCGCAACTGGTCGGCGTGCTCCTCGCACCGATGCAACAGCTCGTCGGTGTGCTGGAAGGTCCACAGCGGAACCTGGTAACGGTGATCAACAACTACGTAGACAAGGTTAAGGAAGAAGGAGGAGCCTGATGGCTTTCGATAAGCAAGCAGTGATCGATCAGCTGAGCGGACTGACCGTCCTCGAGCTGGTTGAGTTGGTAGACGGACTCAAGGAAACCTGGGGCGTTGAAGCCGCCGCCGCCATGCCCATGGGCATGATGATGGCCGGTGCACCCGCCGGCGACGGCGGTGCCGCCGCCGCCGAGGAGCAGACCGAGTTCACGGTGTCCATCAAGAGCGCCGGCGACAAGAAGCTCAACGTCATCAAGGAAGTGCGCGCCCTCACGGACCTCGGCCTCAAGGAAGCCAAGGACCTGGTCGAGTCGGCCGGCGTGGTGAAGGAAGGCGTGAGCAAGGAAGAAGCCGAAGACATCAAGACAAAGCTCGAAGCCGCGGGCGCCACCGTCGAGGTCAAGTAAGTAAGCGCCTGAACCGGCCCCGTCAGGGGCCGCTCATGGTGCACCGGATGCAGGCGGCTGCGAGGCCGCCAAGGGCCAGGCAGGCGGCGGGTGCCACAACCCGCCGCCCACCCGGCAGCAGGGAACCCCGAGCGGCCCTGGCCGCCCGGCAGCGCGCAATACGGCGGGCATAAAAGTTCGCTGCTATACTTCGAGTTTGAGTCAGCCCTCGGTCCACGTGACTGGTAAGCAAGAACCTAGTCCCCGCGCGACGGAATCAGCTGGCGAAGTTGGAGGTTGGATGGGCAGGCGTTACGCACCAAGTTCGCGGCCGCACCGGGGAGTGCGGGCGCCGAACTCTCGTCGACCTCATCTCGCTGGTCGCCGGGAGGCGATATCTTGAACCTGGGTGGTGCGGCAGGATGACAAAGCAACCAACGCGTTCACCGCGCG
>CAZVTS010000119.1:0-4614 GCA_964630175.1 uncultured bacterium | reverse complement strand
CTCATCACGCGCCAGAAGTCGCGCTACGACCTTCACCCCCTCGTGCGGCAGTACGTCACCGAGAAGCTCGCCGAGGCATCAACCGAAGCCGAGCTGCGGTCGGCTCACGCCGACCATTACGCCCAACTACTGGCCGAGAAGGGCGCCTTCCACCGTAGGGCCGGTCAGCGGGAAGCCTTCCAGGAACTCGACCTCGAGTACGGCAACATAAGAGCTGCCTGGCTGTGGGCTGTGTCGGCAGGTAGGCACGAACTGATCGGGCGGATGGTAACGGCGCTCCCCGACTACCTCACGGTGCGTGCCCGCACGGGCGAGCTGATAACGCTGGTGAACGCCGCCCTAGGTAGCGTGCCGTCAGGTTCCGAAATAGCGGGCCGCCTACTACTCGCGAAGGGCAAGGCGTTGATGGATACGGAGACGGACGAGGCCAGCGCGGCCCTGGGGGAGGTGCTCAAGATCGCGCAGAGCATAGGTGCTGGCGACCTCACGGCCCTGGCCCATAACGCCATGGGCAGGGTTCTCCTCTCGGCTGGGGATGGGCCTGGAGCACGCGAGAGCTGGGAGCGGGCACTGCCAGCGCTGGAGCAGCTAGACGGCGGCATGTACTACGGCGGCTGCATCAATAACCTAGGCCTCGTTACAGGCGACCGCAGTACACATGAGAACCTGCTCCTGACCGGCTTGGAGGCCACCCGGAGAACGGGTAACGTGCTCGACCACGTGAACATACTGACGAACCTCGCGTGCCACCAGCGGGTAGACGATGGCGACTTCACGGGAGCGCTCGCCTCCATGCTCGAAGGCATAGCGCTCGAACGCGCGGAGATAGATCGGCGCCACGCCTTGATGGTCCTACATAAGTGGGCCGCCTACTACCAAGTTCAGTTAGGGGCGCTCACTGCAGCTCGAGAGCACCTGGCAGCCTACGAGATGCTGCTGGCTCAGCGCCAGCCGTGGGAGGAGGAGGTGCCGGCAGAAGTCGCGACTGCGTGGATCAGGGCCCAACTGCACCTGGCATCAGGAGGGGTGAACGAGGCCGTGGCCTGCGCCACCTTGGCGGGCTACGACGGCCCGAGCCTCACGCTGCTAGCGTGGCACGCCGTACTGCGCCGTGACGCTGCGGAAGCCGCCCGGCTTCGCGACATACTCCACCACGGCGCCGAGGGCCCCTACCCCAGAACGTCGATGGCTCTGCGCGGCATCGTTCACCTGCTTACCGGCGCGTTGGCGCTGCTCACGGCCGATAGCGCTGGGAGCAGCAAGCACGACCCGCGCACAACGGCGACGACCGAGTTGCTCCACGCGCTGCGACTTGCCACGGAGTACGAGTTCGCGCCCACCGCATTATGGGCGTTCGCGGCACTGCCGCTCTTGGCGCCCGACCATGCCGCGCCCGAACTGCTGGCGCTGGCGACCTCCCACCCCGCCGCACTGGTAACCACACGCTGGTTCGGCGGCCGGCTACAGGGCTCCCTCGGAGATGGCGAGGCGCTGGCCGCCACGCCCTCTCCCGCTGCACGGGCGGAGGCGCCTACCCGCACGGAACTGCTGGCACGAGCTGCCCGCCTGGCGGACCAGCTGCAGGGCTCTTCGCAGTTCGTCAGCTTGGACTGAGCGGCCGACGCCCCCCAGGCACGGCTGTCCGAACCGAGTCACGTTTGGAGGGCGCTAGAATACCCACAAGCATGGATCGTCCGCTGTTCAGCACCTCTAGGCTGAATACTGCTCGGCAGGAGCATGGCTTCGCCGTAGGGGCGGTCTATCGTCGGGTGGAAGATATTCACCGGCGGCTCGGCGGCCAGTGGCAGTCCGGCATTTCCACACCTAGGAACACGCCTTACGTCATCCTCTTCACAAGCCGACAAGGCAAGCAGCACGGCTATTTCGATCATTACGACGATGACGGCAGGTTCTGCTACTTCGGGCACGGTCAGGTTGGCGACATGCAGATGCATGGCGGCAACAGAGCCATACGAGACCATCTCAAGAATGGCAAGACGCTCCTGGTGCTTCTCGCGTTAGGCGACGGTGGGCACCGGTTCCTTGGTGAGTACGTTTACGAGGATCATTACGTGGAGACAGGCGTTCCCGACCGCAATGGCGATGCCCGCAATGCGATAGTGTTCCGCTTACAGCCGGTCAATGACGAGATCAGCGACGAGGAGTACATCCCGCTGATTCCACCCGAACAGGTGGTTGGCGGCACGGAGCGCTACGCCGTAACCGCGGTTCGTACCCAGCAGGGCCTGTTCCGTCGTCGGGTTTCGACGCTGGAGAAAGGCTGCCGCATAACGGGAATCGAAGACCTACGGTTCCTCCGGGCGAGCCACATCAAACCGTGGTCGCAGAGTTCCGACAAAGAGCGCGTTGACCGGAGTAACGGCCTCCTGCTAACCCCGAGTGCCGACCTCCTGTTCGATCACGGTTGGATGTCGTTCCAAAACGACGGCCGCCTGATACTTGCCGACAAGCTCCCCAACAAGGTCAAGGAAAAGATCGGGCTTGACCTGGAAGAAGGGCGCAACTGCGGCAAGTTCACTAGTGAGCAGGCCGACTTCCTCGCGTACCACCGAGATTGCATCCTGGGGCAGAGCGGGTTCCAAGATCAGCTGCTCACCAGCCTGTTCGATTAGCCAGTGGGTCACGGCCGAACGGTCAGCGTGTACACCGTCTGGCCAGGCAAGTACGGGCTGGCCACGCCGTTCACCCAGTCCTCGTGCCCCGCTCCCCAGTAAGGCGAGAGGGGATGCCCGCTCTGGCCGCCCGGCAGGTGCATGATGCCCAGTTCCTCGCGGCCGGGCGACACGATAGTGCGCTGCGACGACCCGAAGTCCGGCCGCGCCACCCGCGGCACGTCGTTGTCGCCCACCAGCTGGTCCGGCGCCATGCATAGGTAACGTCCGAGCCATTCAGGCACGAACAGGGCGAACTGGTGACAAATTGCGGCCACGTTGGCTTCGCCCCAGGTGCTGGTGTACGGGTCTCTCCCCGACTCCTCCACGCGCTGCAGCGACGCCTTAACGGCGTACTCGAACAGTTCGTTCCACGACCCGAAGGCGGCCGGGAGCAGGTGCATGGGCTGCTCGGTAACCAGCGGCCACAGCCAGCCCTCGTACGCGTTGATGCCGGAACCCAGCCCCTCGGCCGGCGTGCCGTTTGTGTAGGGCGCCAGCAGGCCACGCTGTAGAAGCGCGTGCACCTCTGTGCGGAAGTCACGCGCGGCGCGGTAGCTAACCGCGCTCGGCGTCGCGTGCCCCTCCCAGCTGCGCGTGGTGGCCTCGATGCCTTGCAGCACCGGGTCGCTGGAGCCAGTGACCACGGTGCGGAACAGCTGCCACCAGCCCTCCAGCAGCAGCGCGCGGTCGTCCAGTTGGATGTTCAGCAGGTCGCGCTCCGTGAAGCTGTCCTGCGCCATGAGCAGGTCGCGGATCTGCCAGGCGCGCACGCCCAGCGAGTAGGCGCCCGAACCGAACCGCGCGAAGTCGTCGTCGCCGATGACGCGCGAGTTGGCGGTCCACAGCCGCCCCGACTCCGGGTCTACCAGCCGCGGCGCGATCGTGGTGCTGATGGACCACGGCTCGCAATCCGAGTGCGCGTCGTAAGCCAGGTCCACGTCGGTCAGACCGCAGCCGGGAGCGCGGTCGGGCAGAGCGCCCAAGATGCGCCAGGCGACGCGGCCACCGGCGTCCGCCGCCGTCATGTTCTGGATGGGCACGCTGGCCGTGTCGGCGAACGCGAACAGTTCGTCTATGTCCTGTGCCAGCACGAAGTTCATGAGGTTGAGGCTGATGGCGCCCGGCTGGTGCGCCACCCAGCGCAGCGCCACCGCGCCGCCGTCCTCGGTGCGCAGAGCTATGGGGCCCCAATCCGTCTCCTCCACCACGTAGTTGGAGGTTCCGCCGGGCGTGCTGATGACCTCGTCGTAGGTCGTGACGGCGAAGCACTCGGGGTCGGCCGTGCACTGCGGGTCGTAGTACTTGAGGTCCGCCGTGTCGGCGTACGAGTTGGTGAACGCCCAGGTCACGTGGCCGTTGTTGCCGGCCACTACGGCGGGCAGGCCGGGCAGGGTCACGCCGTGCACGTTCACCATGCCGCCGGGCGCCCGCGGGTCGTTGTAAACCAGGTGCACGCGCTGCCAGATGTTGGGCACGGCCAGGCCCAGGTGCATGTCGCCGGCCAAGATGGCGCGACCATCGGCGGTGTGGGCGCCGGAAACAGCGAAGTTGTTCGATCCCACCGGCAGCATCTCCTGCGGTAGTTCGGCCACGGCGGGGTCCACGGCGGGCAGGGCGCGCAGGTCTACCTCTGCCGTCGTGGGCAGCTCGGCGTAGCCCCAGCTGTCCCCGAACAGGGGCGCGTCCCAGTCGGTGCTCTCGTGCGTGATGAACTCGAACAACGCGGGCGGCACCTCCTGCTTGAGCTGCCAGCGGGTCAGCTCGTTGGTCAGCTGCCCTTCCTGCAGGTCGAAGAAGAGGGCGAAGCCGGCAAGGGCGGAGTCGGTTACCGTCCACGGCTCCGGCTGCTTCCCGAGCAGGAAGTAAGGCCACGGACGCACCTTCAGGTCGGCGAGGCCGGCGTTCACCCCGGCCACGTACGCTTCCAGTTCGGGGCCGT
>CAZVTS010000118.1:0-4691 GCA_964630175.1 uncultured bacterium | reverse complement strand
TAAACGAGCTCGTTGCCGGGCACCACCGTTACCACCACGTCGTACTGGGCGAAGCTTGGCAGCGTGGCGTCGTCTGCTACCTGGCCAGCGGTGTAGAGCGTGGTGCCGGCTGGCAGGAGCGTCCAGGCGCCTGCGCCGTAGGCGGCGTTGGCGGCAACGCTGGAGCCGCCGCTCGGGCTCACGCTCACGAAGCTGAAGCTGTCGGCGTCCGCGAACACGGCGCTCAGGTCGAGCGTGGCATGGCTGCCTGAAAGCTGCAGGTCGCCTGTGTTCGCAACGCGCACGGTGAGGGTAACGGTGTACGTGCCGGTGGGGCCTGCGGGCACGGGCGCCAGACCGGCCAGGCAGGTGCCCATGGTTATCTCGGGGTCTGCCGCGAAGGTGTGGGCCGCGGTGTCGTCGTCCTCGGCCGTCTGCCCGAGAGGAGTGGTGCCCTCCCCTGCCGCGAGGTTGGTGTACGCCACGCCCGTGTTGGTGGGGGTGGCCCGCACGGTGAGGGTGAGCGACTGCGTGGCGCCCGCGGCGAGCTCGCTCAGGCCGGCATCGAGCAGCTCCACGTCGGTAACGCCGTCGTAAGCACTGTTGAGCGCGAGAGTGCTCGGTGCGTCGTCCAGCGCCGCCGTGGCGGCGTGGATCACGGTGCCGGCGCCGAACACGGCGCTCAGGTCGTCCGTCACCTGCAGGGCGCGCAGTGGCACCACGCCGCCGTTGGTGAGGCTCAACCGGTAGGCCACCGTGAAGCTCCCGTCGCCATGCGACACGAGCGCGGCGGGCAGGAGAGTCTTGCTGAGGGTGAGCAGGTGCGGCTCGGTGAAGGTGACGGGCGTGGGCGCTATGGGACCTTCGGGGTCGTTGCCACTACGCGAAGTGTCCTCGTCCGCCGGGATGCCGCCGGGGCTGGCGCCGTTGGCGTAGGCGGTGTTCTCGTAGGTGCCGAGGGCGTTTGCGGCGTCCAGCCGCACGGTGACGTTCAGCACTATGACGGCCGCCTCACCGGGCTCGAGCCTGAGCACTCCCGGGGTGAGCAGGTTCGTGTCTGTGGCGCCGCCGCTCACGCTGTTGAAGCTCGGGTTGGCTGCGCCCACCACGGCGCTGCCGCCGAGGGAGACGCTGCTCACGGTGGCGGCGGTAACCGTTACGCCGCTGCCCGCGGGGAAGGTGGCCGCCAGGTCGTCCGTTACCTGCACGCCGACCAGCGGCAGCTCGCCCAGGTTGGCCACCACGAAGCTGAACTGGAAGGTGTAGACGCCGCCGTCGGTGGTGGTCGGCGCAACGCTGAGTTCCTTGGCCAGGCCGATGACCGGTTCGCCCAGGGTCACGCTGGCCGTGTCGCTGCCGTCGTACGTGCCGGGCGTGCCGCTAGGCGAACCCGTGTCGTTGTGGTCGTTCAGGGCCGGGTCCTGGATGGTGTCCGCCGTGTAGGCGGCGGTGTTCTCCACCTCGTCCAGCGCGTCCAGGCCGCCCAGTATGTGCACCGTGTAGTCGATGACGAGCGACTGGCCGGACTCCAGCGTGGCCAGGTCCACGTTCACTTCGGCCGGCACGGGCGTTATCGCCTGTGGCGCCTGGCCGGGTCGCGTGACGGTTACGCTCAGCAGCTCGAACTCCGCAGGCACGGCGTCCACCACGTTCACGTTGTGCGCGGCCACGGCGCCTGCCGCGTTGGCGAGGGTCACGCGGAAGGTGACTTCCTCACCGACGTCGGCGTTCACCAGGTCGCCGCCCTCCACGCGCGAGTAGCCGGAGCTGCCCGCCAGCACTTCCTTGCTGATGCTGAGCACCGGTTCGCGCACGGTGACGGTGGCCTGAGCCGCCGGCAGGGTGCGCCCGCCGGTTGTCACGGTGGCGCTGTTGGTGAGGGCGGCGCCCTCTACGTTGCCGGCCGCGTCCGTCACCACGGCGTTGAACTCGAAGATCAGGCTCTCGGCGCCGGCCACTTGTGGGGTGTTCGTAACGTCGCCAAGCTCCACGGTGAGCACGTTGCCGCTGAAGCTGGCAACGGCGCCGGTGAGCAGGAGCGCGTTGGTGCCGCTCAGCACGGCGGGTACGGCCGTGGCGGCGTGCACTGGCACGCCCGTGAGGGTGGCGGCGCTAACGGGCGTGGTGGCGGCGTCCTGCGCCACCACGGCGACATACACGCCTGCAGCGGGCAGGGGCGCCAGGCCGGCGCCCAGGGTGTCCGTGATGGTGAGGGCGGTCGCCACGCCTTCGGGCAGGGGCACGTTCAGGCGGTAGCGCACCACTTCGCCCACCACCACGTCGCTACCGCTGGTGTGGGCCTCGCTGGTGGCCTGCACGGCCTTGGCCACACCCACGTCGGCGGTGGCGAAGTCCGCGTCGTCCGAGCCGCCCGGCGTGGTGCGCTCGTTCGGGTTCGCGCCCGGCAGGCTGGTGTACTCGGTGAGGTGGGCCGTGTTCTCCACCGTGGTGAAGGGCGCCAGGGTGTCCAGCAGTTGCCCCGTGATGGTGATGGTGAGGCTCTCGCCCAGTTCGAGGGTGGGCACGCGCACCTCGAGCGCGTTGTCGGGGCCGAGGTCGTAGGTCAGGCCGGCCAGAGCGGGCGCGAAGGTCACTGCGGGGTTCACGATCTCGGCCGGGATCTGGTCGTTGATCACCAGCTCGAAGGCGTCGGCGGTGCTGAGCGCGGTGTGCTCCACCTCCAGGGTGTAGGTAACGGTGTCGCCGGCGTCGGCGTTGCCCGCGGCAGCTTCGGCGTTCACGCTCTTGGCGATGCTCAGGGCGGGCTCCACCACGGTAACGGTGGCTTCGCCGGCGGGGCCGCGGTGGCCGTTGGCTTCGGCGGCGGCAGCGTTGATCAGCTCGAGGCCGTTCGTGTTGGTGGCGGCGTCCACGATGAGCACGTCGTACTCGAGCACCACGCAGCTCGCCGAGTCGTCCAGGGTGCCGTTCAGCACGTCGCCGAAGTCGAAGCTCAGCGCGCTGTGAGCGCCGGGCGTGGCGGAGTCGGTGGCGGTAAGCCGGGAGCCGGGGAACGGGAAGGTGGGCGCCGACAGGGCGCCGAAGTCGCAGGCAGACGCGGTGACGGCGCCGGCGAGGTCGGGCGCCACGGTGAGGTCGGTGCCGATGATGCTGGCCGTTACCCCACCGTCTCCATACAGGGCAACGAACTGGGGCAGCGTGTCGACGATGGTGTAGTCGTCGTTCACGCCTTCGGGCACGGTCACCGCAACGCGGTAGCGCACCACTTCGCCTATGGCCACGTCGGTGTCCGCGGTGTGAGCCTCGGAGGTGCTCACCACGGACTTGAGGGGCAGCAGCGCCACCACGTTCACGGTCGCCGAGGCGGCACCCGTGTACTCGCGCTCACCGGTGGTGGTGCCGGTGGCGCCTGGGGTGGCGGCGCCCGTCTCGTTAGCGGTGGTGCCGTTCGCGCCCGGGAGCGAGGTGGCCGTGTACGCCGCCGCGTTCACGATGACGCCGCCGGAAGGGAGGCTCGCGTCCAGCGTGGTGGAGATGGTGAGGGTGACGCTGCCGCCCGGAGCGATGGAACTGGCGGTGAAGGTGATGACGCCCGCGGCGTGCTCCGCCGCGGGATCCACCACGCCGGCCGTGGTCACGAGCCCCAGGCCGGCCGCGGAGTCGAAGGTCACGTGCGGGGGCAACGTGTCTATCAGTTCGACGTCGAAGGCGGTAACGGCGTTCGTGCTGGCGTTGGTCAGCGTGAGCGTGAAGGTGATCGCGTCGCCCGCGTCCACTCCGGTGGTGGGTGTGGCGGACTTGCTGAGGGTGAGGCGGGGCTCGAACACGCGCACGGGCGCCACGTTGGAGCCGATGACGGTGCGGTCAGTGCCCAGCCGGTGCGCGGCGAAAGCCTGGTTGTTCTTGAGCCTGGCCGCGTTGTTGCTGCCGGCCGTGCCGTTGTTGGCGGTCGTGTTCAGCACCAGCGCGTTGAACTCCACTATCAGGAGCTCCACGTGGGGGTCGTGGGCGCTGTTGATGACCGAGCCCAGGTCGAGCGTGAGGGCGCCGCCTGCGGTAGACACGCGCGCGGCGGGGAGAAGTTCCGAGTTGGTGTCGTCCAGCGTGGCCGGCACGTCGGGAGTGGAGTCAGGGGTGAACCACGGGGCGCCTGCCGGATCGTCGTGAAGGGTCACGGTGCCGGCCGCCTGGCTAACGGCCGCTACGCGCACACCGGTGTCGCCCGAGCCGGGCAGGTACTGCAACCCTGCGGGCAGGGCGTCGGAAAGCGCGAGCGCCAGCGTGTGCCCCTCGGCCACGCGCACGGAGAGGCGGTAGCGCACGACCTCGCCGATGGCCACCTGGGGCACGCCGCCCGAAACGCCCGTGTGGGCCTCGCTGGTGGCCTGGATGCTCTTCAGCACGGCGGGCTCGATCACGGACACTTCCACGTCGTCGCGTATGAGCCCGGGAGCCGTCATGTTCGCGCCGTCAGCCGTGCCGGCGTAGGCGAGCACGTCGGAGGTGGTGGAGTAGAGGACGCCGCTCTCGGCGGTGTCCGGCAGCCTCACCTGATACACGAGGTAGAGGATGTTGTCGCCCACTGCGTTCGTCAGGCCGCTTTCCTGTACGCCGCGTGCCAGCACGTTGCCGCTCAGGCTCAGGCCTGCGGGGCTGAACAGTGCGGGTTCCGCTCCACCGGGCAGCGGGTAGGGGGTGCCGTCGCCCAGGAAAGCGCTCAGCGAGCCCGCGATCACGTCGTCCGCGTACGT
>CAZVTS010000117.1:0-4715 GCA_964630175.1 uncultured bacterium | reverse complement strand
GGAGGACGTACATGTCTGATAGGTTTCAACACAACCGTCTGATCGCCTGGACTCTGGCGCTGGCACTGAGTCTCAGTGTGGCCGCCGCTCAGAACACTATCGCGCTACGCGTGGCAGCCACGGCCGCCGTAACCACCTGGGACCCGAGCCTGTCGTTCTCCACCGAGGCGCTCTACATGGCCAACATCTACGAGCCGCTGGTGTGGGCCAACGTGCCCACGGCCGAGGAGCCGTTCAGTCCGGGGCTGGCCACCGGTTGGTCGGTGTCGGACGACGGCCTCTCGTGGACCTTCAACCTGCGCGCTGGCGTGGCGTTCCACGACGGCGCCCTGCTGACTGCGGAGGCGGTCAAGCGCTCCATCGACCGGCACGCAGCCGTGGGCGGCGCGGCGTTCATCTGGGCACCGCTGAACGAAGTCGTGGTGGTGGACGACCTCACCGTGCGCTTCGACCTCTCCTACCCCGCCCCGCTAGAACTCATCGTGTCGTCGCTGTACGGCGCCTGGATCGTGAGCCCCAACGCGCTGGACGCGGTGGAAGCCGACGAGTCGTACTTCGAGGCTGGCATCGGCGCCGGCACCGGGCCCTACATGCTGAGCAGCTACGTGCCCGACAACGAGGTAGTACTGACCGCCTTCGACCGCTACTGGGGCGGTTGGGACGACGCCGCCCACTTCGTGAACGTTGTCGTGAGTATCGTGTCCGACCAGGTCATCCAGGAGCAGCTCATACGTGCCGGCGAGGTCGACCTGGCGCTGAGCCTGCCGCCCTCTTCACACCCCGACTTCGCTGCCGACCCGAACTACGTGGTGCACGTGGAGACCACGCCGTTCAACTACGTTGGTTACCTCAACACCCTACGCCCGCCGCTGGATGACGTGCGCGTGCGCCAAGCCATCTCGTACGCGGTGCCGTACGACGACATCATCGCCGTGGGCGTGGAAGGACTCGGCACTCAGGGGCGCGGGCCCGTGCCGGAGGGCATCTTCCCGTGGTCGGCCGACGTGCCGCAATACACCTACGACCCGGAGCGCGCCCGCGAGCTCCTAGCCGAGGCCGGTTACCCCAACGGCTTCTCCATGCGCATAACGCACGCCGCAGAGAACGTGGTGCAGCGCAACTTCACGCCCGTGTTAGCGGACGCCCTGGCCGACATCGGTATCGACGCCACCATCGAACCCATGCTCTTCAACCAGCAGTGGGCGCTGTCGCGCGACGATCCCGCCAACGCGCAGGACTTATTCCTGCTCTTGTACTGGCCCACTTACTCGGACGCCGGCTCGGACAACCTGTGGTCCATGTTCCATAGCTCCGAGGTGCCGTTCTTCAACCTCAGCTACTGGGTGAACGACGAGTTCGACGCGCTCGTGGACGAAGCGATCGAACTGGCCGGCACCGACAGGCAGGCTGCGCAGGACCTGTACACGCAGGCGCAGACGCTCCTGGTGAACGAGGCACCCGGGCTGTTCTTCATGGACGTGGGCGCCTGGTACGCCGTGCCTACCTACCTGGGCGGGTTCGAGTACAACCTCAACTACCCGTTCGCCACCTTCTTCTACCCACTGCACCTAGCGCAGTAGCCAACTTAGGATGAAGTCGTGGGCACCAGCCGGCCTGCCACCTGTCGGTGCCCACCGGCCATAGCCCATGCAGATCCTCGTCTTCATAGCCCGCCGCCTGGCCTTCTCGGCAGTGGTGCTCTTCGGCATCGCGTCGCTGGTGTTCGTGCTCACCCGCATCATCCCCAACGAACCAGCCTCGCTGTACCTGGGCCCACGCGCGCGGCCTGCCGAAATTGCCGTCATCAACGAACGCTTCGGCTTCGACCGGCCCATCAGCGAGCAGTACGCCATGTACATGCGTGCCCTGGCCGGTGGCGACATGGGCATCTCGCTGGCCACCAAGCGGCCCGTGACGACTGAGCTAAGCTCGCGCCTGGCGGCCACACTGGAGTTGTTGGCAGCGGCCATGCTCATCGCAGTTGCGATAGGGGTCACCCTAGGCGTGCTCTCCACCATGCTGCGCGGCAGGCTCAGCGACGGAATCGTGCGGGTGACGTCGGTAATAGGCGTATCAATGCCGGCTTTTTGGCTGGGGCTTCTCATGCAGATGTTGTTCGTGCACGCGCTGGGCTGGTTCCCGGTAGCCGGCCGGGTGGATGGTGGACTCAGGTTCGTGAGTCCACTCGATCACGTAACCGGCTTCTTCCTGCTGGACGCCCTGCTAACGGGCAACTTCACTGCGTTCCGCGACGCCTTCATGCACATCATCCTGCCTGCGGTCACCCTAGCCGCCTACCCCATCGGGCTCATAACGCGTATGACGCGTGCGGCCATGCTGGAGGTGTTGTCGCAGGATTACATCCGCACCGCGCGCGCCTACGGGCTGTCACCGGCGCGCATCCATGCCCGCTTGGCGTTACGCAACGCCATCGGCCCAACCCTCACCGTCATCGGCCTCACGCTGGCCTTCCTGCTTACAGGCGCCTTCTACGTAGAGGTCATCTACAACTGGCCTGGCTTAGGCTCGTTCACGGTGCGGTCGTTCCTTAACCTCGACTACCCCGCCATCCTTGGCATGACGCTGTACGGCGCCGCCGGCTACGTGCTGGTGAACCTGCTGGTCGACCTGGCGCAGGCGATCATAGACCCACGCATAAGGGTGGGCTGACCATGGCATTGCGCAGGATGTTCGTAGGCAACCTCGTGCCGCCACCGACGGGGCAGGATCAGGATCTGGACCCGGACCACGTGATACAGGAGCGTTCTGGCGGGTTCACTCTCAGGCGCGCCTGGGCGGTGCTCCGCCGAGACCCTCTAGCCATATTCGGTCTGGGCGTAATCGTTCTGCTTGTGGTCACCGCAGCGTTCGCTCCGCAACTGTCGCCCTATCCAACGCACGGCGCGGGCCGCTCGAGTGTGGACACGCGCATGCTGCCGCCATCACCCGAGTTCAAGCTGGGCACCGACCGGTTGGGCCGCGACGTGCTCTCGCGCGTCATCTACGGCACGCGTCCCGCATTGTCGGCGTCCCTGATAGTCGTTCTGCTGGCAGTTGGCGTCGGCGCACCCTTGGGAGCGATCGCCGGCCTCATGGGCGGCTGGGTAGACGAAGTGGTGATGCGTATCTCGGACCTGTTCCTGGCATTCCCATCGCTGCTTCTGGCCATGGTCATCGTAGCGCTGCTGGGGCCCTCACTTACCAACGCCGTCATCGCTCTGGCGGTGTCATGGTGGCCGTGGTACACGCGTATAGTCCGCGGCGCCGCCGTGGTGCTACGCGAGCAGGCGTTCGTGGAAGCTGCGCGGGCACTGGGCGCACGGGTGCCCACCATCACCTGGCGGCACATCCTGCCTAACACAGTGGCGCCGGTTCTGGTCCAGGCCTCGCTAGATATCGGCACCGTCATCCTCGCCACCACCGGGCTGGCTTTCCTAGGCCTGGGTTCACAACCACCAATAGCCGACTGGGGACTCATGATCGAGGACGGACGTGCCATGCTACGCACCGCCTGGTGGACCTCGACCTTCCCCGGCCTGGCGATCTTCGTCACCGTGCTGGCGTTCAATCTCGTGGGCGACGCGCTACGTGACCTCTTCGATCCAAGGGAGTACCGCTCATGAGTGAGAAGTTCGGAGTCGCCGCCGTGCAGATGGCCGTCGTGCCATGGGACGTAGACGCCACCTACGACAAGATGGCCGCCATGACTCGCCAGATCCTGCAAGGCTTCCCGTGGGTGAAGATGCTCGTTTTCCACGAGCTGGCCGTGTCGGCCCTCACCCAGTTCGACGGACCGCCGTCCGCGGAACAGTGGGCCAAGGCGCGCGCCACCGTGCCGGGTCCGCTCACGGACCGCCTGTGCGCGCTGGCCAAGCGCCACAACGTGTGGCTAGTGCCCGGTTCACTCTTCGAGGTCGACGGCGAAAAGACCTACAACACCGCCGTGGCCATCAACCCAAAGGGTCAGATCGTGTCGCGTTACCGCAAGATCTTCCCGTGGTACCCGTTCGAGGCACAGTCTGCGCCGGGCGAGGAGTACTGCGTGTTCGACGTGCCGCACGTGGGCCGCTTCGGACTCTCCATCTGCTACGACATGTGGTTCCCGGAAACCATCCGCACCCTGACGTGGATGGGCGCCGACGTGATCCTCCACCCCACCATGACCCCTACCCAGGACCGCGAACTAGAGCTGGTGATAGCGCGCGCCAACGCCATTACCAACCAGGTGTACTTCATAGACGTGAACGGCGTGGGGCCCTGGGGCGGCGGCCAGTCGCTTGCCGTCGACCCGGAGGGACGCGTGCTGTATCAGGCCGGGGAGGGAGAAACCTTCTTCACCGTACTCATCGAGCCGGGCAAGGCGAAGCGGGTACGCGAGTTTGGCACCTTAGGCCTCGTCCAGGCCTGGAAGCAGCTTAGAGACACGGGCATGCGCTTCCCACCCTATCAAGAGGGGTTCGAGGACGGCGAGGTGTTCCGGGGGCTCGGGGTGTTGGAGCCTCCCAGTGAGGCGCAGTAATGGGTCCGGTGCACACAACGGGCCCGACGGTTCGCCGTTGCCCGGTGCGTGAACGCGGTTCGCTCGTTGCCATCCACGAACGGGTGGCTCTGCGCGAAGCTCTCCCATAGGCCAGCGGCTTCTTCGAAGATGTCGGGTAGCTACCCGGCGCTACTCTTGCTGGTCCCCAGCCTCCTATGAAGCCACCCGTCCACGG
>CAZVTS010000116.1:0-4728 GCA_964630175.1 uncultured bacterium | reverse complement strand
ACTTGACCTCGACGGTGGCGCCCGCGGCTTCGAGCTTGGTCTTGATGTCCTCGGCTTCTTCCTTGCTGACGTCTTCCTTGACGACGCCGCCGGCTTCCACGAGGTCCTTGGCCTCCTTGAGGCCGAGGCTGGTGATCGCCCTTACCTCCTTGATGACCTGGAGCTTCTTATCGCCGGCGTCCTTGATGGAGACCGTGAACTCGGTCTTCTCCTCGGCGGCGGCAGCGACGTCTCCGCCCGCCGGGGCGGCCATCATCATGCCGGCCGGCATGGCCGCGGCGGCCTCTACGCCCCAGGTCTCCTTGAGCCCGTCGACGAGCTCCACCAACTGAAGTACCGTAAGCCCGCTGAGCTGATCGATCAGCGCTTGCTTGTCGAAAGCCATCTCATGCCTCCTTCTGCTTGTCTGCGTAGTTGTTAATGACTGTCACTAGCTTCTGCGGCGGCGCCGACAGCACTCCCACCAGCTGTTGCATGGGGGCCAGCAGCACGCCGACCAACTGGCTCTGCACCTGCTGCTTGGACGGCAGCTTGGCGACGCGCGCGAGCGCGTCCTCACCCAGAACGCTGCCCTCGAGGCGGCCGCCCTTGGACTTGGGCAGCTCCTTGGGGTGGTCCTTGGCGAAGTCGGCGATCGCCTTGACGGGACCGACGAACTCTTCCCCTACCAGGACCAGGGCCGTCGGCCCTGTCAGCGTCTCGTCGAAGCCCTCGACGCCGCGCTCGTTGAGCACGACGCGGATGAGGGTGTTCTTGGCGACGAGGATGCGTCCGCCGGCGCTGCGCACGTCCGCGCGCAACTTGGCGAACTCGCCCGCAGAGAGCCCCTGGTAATCCACCAGGAAGAACGTCTTGGCGTCGCCTAGTTGCTCACGCAACGCAGCGACGGTCGCCTCGTTCCTGGGGTTAGCCATGGTCACCTCTCTTCTGCTCGAACTTTCGGGTCCCTGCCAGCAGGGTCCCACCTTGACCGCGATGCGCAGCTCGAACTCTCGCTCGGGACGAATCGCCCCGTGGGCCAAAGCCCGTCAACGCCTCGGCAGGATCTTTAAGCCTGGCGGCCCCTGCTGTCTCCAACGCCAAAGGTGCCTCGCTCGCGCTACGCACCGGGATGCCATGCAACTGCCGACTACGCCTCGGTCCTGGCGGCGCCGAGGTTGACGCGCAGGCTGGGCCCCATCGTCGAAGTGACGTGGATCGTGCGCACGAACTGGCCCTTGGCGGCGTCCGGCTTGGCAGCTTCGACCGCAGACTTGAGCGCGGAGAAGTTGTCGGCCAGCTTGCCAGCGTCGAAGCTGGCCTTGCCGATCGGGGCGTGAACCACGCCGGTCTTGTCGCTTCTGAACTCGATCTGCCCGGCCTTGAGCGCACCGACGATCTCGCCGATGTTCGGGCCGACAGTGCCCGCCTTCGGGTTGGGCAGCAGGCCCCTAGGCCCGAGCACGCGCCCGAGCTTAGAACCGATCTGGGCCATCATGTCCGGCGTCGCGACGACCGCATCGAAGTCCATCCAGCCGCCGAGGATGCGTTCGATCACCTCGGCGCCGCCTACGAAGTCGGCGCCGGCTCCCTCGGCCGCGGCCACGCCGTCACCCTGTGTGATCGCCAGCACCCGGATCGTCTTGCCGGTGCCGTGAGGCAACGCAACGGTGCCCCTGACGTTCTGGTCGGACTTGCGCGGGTCGATGCCGAGGCGGAAGTGCGCCTCTACGGTCTCGTCGAACTTCGCGGTGGCCAGCTCCTTGACCATGGCGGCGGCCTCTTCGATGCTGTAGACGCGGTCCCTGTCGAACTTCGCCTCCAGCGTGCGGTAGCGCTTGCCTCGCCTAGCCACGCTCGGGCGCCCCCTCGACGCTCACACCCATCGAGCGCGCGGTGCCGGCGATGATCCTGGCCGCGGCGACCTCGTCGGCCGCGTTGAGGTCGGTCATCTTGATGCGGCCAAGCTCCAGGCACTGATCCCAGGTCAACTTGCCGACCTTGTCCTTGTGCGGCACCCCCGACCCCTTGGCCAGGCCGGCCGCCTTCTTGATCAGGTAACTAGCCGGCGACGTCTTCGTGATGAACGTGAAGGAGCGGTCGGCGTAGATCGTGATCTCCACCGGCACAACCGCACCAGCCTGGCTGGCGGTGACGGCGTTGTACTCCTTGACGAACTGCATGATGTTGGCGCCGTACTGGCCCAGCGCCGGCCCTACGGGCGGCGCAGGGGTCGCCGCTCCGGCCGGAAGCTGAAGCTTCACGATGCCTGCCACTTTCTTGGCCACGTTGCCTCCTTAAGCTCCCCCATGCCGTGGCCGGCCACGGGGTCAGAACGCTCGTTTGTGCCTCGCGGCACGCGTGTTCGCCAAGGCGCAGCCCGACGGTCGCGGTCGGCAGATGGCCGCCGCGAGCGCCGCGCTAAGCCCTTACGACCTGAGAGAAGTCCAACTCGACCGGGGTCTCGCGGCCGAAGATCGAGACGAGCACCTTGACCTTCCCACGCTCCGGGTTCACCTCTGACACCAGTCCCGTGAAGTCCGCGAACGGGCCCCCGGTCACCTGGACCATCTCGCCGACGTTGAAGGTGACCCTGATCTTGGGCGTCTCGCGCGAGCCGGTGACGCCGAAGGTGCCGAGCATGCGCGCCTCTTCTTCTGGTGACAGCGGAACGGCCCTCGTCGAGGTGCCGACGAAGCCGGTCACGCCCGGCGTGTAGCGCACGACCTCCCACGCCTCGTTGGGCTCGTCGGCGTTGTCGCCGAGGTCCATCTGCACGAAGATGTAGCCGGGGAAGAGCTTGCGCTTGACGACCTCTTTCTTCCCGCCACCGGCGTGTTCGACCGTCTCCTCGGTGGGGACTACCACCTGGTAGATCGAGTCGGCCATCCCCAACGACTTGGCGCGGTTGAGGATGTTCTCTTTCGCCTTCTCTTCGTGGCCCACGTACGTGTGGACTGCGTACCACTCGATGCTCATCGCGGTTCCTTAAGCGCGCGTCACGCGCTCGACAAGACTTGCCGCCTAGGGTCTGACCCCGGTTGCGCCGTCGCCGACGGGTGCGAAGTTCAGATGATTAGGCCGATCAGGTTGCCCAGCGTGACGTCGGCTACGAGCAAGAACAGAGCCGTGATGACGACGAACAACAGCGTCGCCTGCGTGGCCTGGATGACCTCTTTGCGGCTGGGCCAGGTGACCCTGCCGAGCTCGGCGCGCGAGTTGCGGAGGTACTGGACGAACCTCTGGAACATGGCGGCTAGACCTTAACCTCTTTGTGAACCGTGTAGCGTCGCTCCCACGGACAGTACTTGCGAAGCTCGAGCTTGCCCTGGGTGTTGCGGCGGTTCTTGTGCGTAGCGTAGTTCCTGCGCTTGCACTCGCTGCATTCCAGGAGCAGCTTGATCCTGACGTCACTGGCCATCCCGGCCTCCCAACCTTTCGACTCTAGCAGGAACTGACGCACCAAGTCCAGCCCCCTGGTGGCCGGATCGGAGGCTCGCCAGGGGCGCCGGACGCAGGGGATCCGCGGTTACTTGGTTACCTTGGTGACGACACCAGCACCAACAGTACGCCCACCCTCACGAATCGCAAACCGCAACCCCTCCTCCATCGCAATCGGCTTAATCAACTCAACATCCAACTCAACATTATCCCCAGGCATCACCATCTCAACCCCACCCGGCAACGTACACACACCCGTCACATCAGTCGTACGAAAGTAAAACTGCGGCCGATACCCACTAAAGAAAGCAGAGTGCCGCCCACCCTCCTCCTTCCGCAACACATACACAGACCCAGAAAAACCCGTATGCGGCTTAATCGAACCAGGCCTCGCCAACACCTGCCCACGCTCAATATCATCCCGCCCCACACCACGCAACAAAACCCCAACATTATCCCCAGCCATACCCGAATCCAACGTCTTACGATGCATCTCAACACCAGTCACAACCGACTTAGCAGTATCCGTCAAACCAACAATCTCAACCTCATCACCAGTCTTCACCACACCACGCTCAACCCGACCAGTCGCCACCGTCCCACGACCAGTAATCGTAAACACATCCTCAACCGGCATCAAAAACGCCTTATCAACATCACGCACAGGAGTCGGAATATACGAATCAACAGCATCCAACAACTCCCAGATCTTGTCGACCCACTCACTCTCACCACGCGCCAACTTCGAATTCGACTCCAAAGCCTCCAAAGCCCTCAAAGCCGAACCCGCCACCACCGGAATATCATCACCAGGAAACTCATACGAAGACAGAAGCTCACGCACCTCCATCTCCACCAACTCCAACAACTCCACATCATCAACCATGTCAACCTTATTCAAAAACACCACGATATACGGCACACCCACCTGACGCGCCAACAAAATATGCTCACGCGTCTGCGGCATCGGACCATCAGCAGCCGACACCACCAAAATCGCACCATCCATCTGCGCCGCACCCGTAATCATATTCTTCACATAATCCGCATGCCCAGGACAATCCACATGCGAATAATGCCGAGCACCAGTCTGATACTCAACATGCGACGTATTAATCGTAATCCCACGCGCCTTCTCCTCAGGCGCCTTATCAATCTGATCATAAGACTGCGTCACCGCCGACGGATCCGCCGACGCCGCCGTAAACGTAATCGCAGCCGTCAACGTCGTCTTCCCATGATCAACATGACCAATCGTCCCAACATTCACATGCGGCTTCGTACGCTCAAACACTGCCTTAGCCATGG
>CAZVTS010000115.1:0-4808 GCA_964630175.1 uncultured bacterium | reverse complement strand
CATGGCTAAGGCAGTGTTTGAGCGTACTAAGCCGCATGTGAATGTTGGTACGGTTGGTCATGTTGATCATGGGAAGACGACGTTGACGGCTGCTATTACGTTTGCGGCGGCGGCGGTGGATCCGTCGGCGGTGACGCAGTCTTATGATCAGATTGATAAGGCGCCTGAGGAGAAGGCGCGTGGGATTACGATTAATACGTCGCATGTTGAGTATCAGACTGGTGCTCGGCATTATTCGCATGTGGATTGTCCTGGGCATGCGGATTATGTGAAGAATATGATTACGGGTGCGGCGCAGATGGATGGTGCGATTTTGGTGGTGTCGGCTGCTGATGGTCCGATGCCGCAGACGCGTGAGCATATTTTGTTGGCGCGTCAGGTGGGTGTTCCGTACATTGTGGTGTTTTTGAATAAGGTTGACATGGTTGATGATGAGGAGTTGTTGGAGTTGGTGGAGATGGAGGTGCGTGAGCTTCTGTCTTCTTATGAGTTTCCTGGTGATGATATTCCGGTGGTGAGGGGTTCGGCGTTGCGGGCGTTGCAGGCGTTGGAGGGGAATCCGAAGCTTGTGCGTGGTGGGGATGTGTGGGTTGATCGCATTTGGGAGTTGTTGGATGCGGTTGATTCGTATATTCCGACGCCGGTGCGGGATATTGATAAGGCGTTTTTGATGCCGGTTGAGGATGTGTTTACGATTACTGGTCGTGGGACGGTGGCGACTGGTCGGGTTGAGCGTGGTGTGGTGCGGACTGGTGATGAGGTTGAGATTGTTGGTCTTGCGGATACTGCGAAGTCGGTTGTGACGGGTGTGGAGATGCATCGTAAGACGTTGGATTCGGGTATGGCTGGGGATAATGTTGGGGTGCTTTTGCGTGGTGTGGGGCGGGATGATATTGAGCGTGGGCAGGTGTTGGCGAAGCCTGGTTCGATTAAGCCGCATACGGGTTTTGATGGTTCGGTGTATGTGTTGCGGAAGGAGGAGGGGGGTCGGCATTCGGCTTTCTTCAGTGGGTATCGTCCGCAGTTTTACTTTCGTACGACTGATGTGACTGGGGTGTGTACGTTGCCGTCTGGGGTGGAGATGGTGATGCCTGGGGATAATGTTGAGTTGTCGGTGGAGTTGATCAAGCCGATTGCGATGGAGGAGGGTTTGCGGTTCGCGATTCGGGAGGGTGGGCGTACTGTTGGTGCTGGTGTGGTCACCGCGGTAACCAAGTAGCGTCCTAGTACCGGTGAACCAAGACCCAGCGAGTCGGATCGACAGCAGCGCGGCGGCCTGTCAGTGGCCCGCCGCGCTTTCAAGTCGTTCTCGGCGCCTGATGTCATGACGGCGTCAGCTTCGTCGACGTGTTCATCTGCGATTACGGCGATGCGCAGCCGGAGGGCTGGACTTAGCATGGGCGCACCTGCTAGCATCGAAAGGTTGGGAGGCCGGGATGGCCAGTGACGTCAGGATCAAGCTGCTCCTGGAGTGCAGCGAGTGCAAGCGTCGGAACTACGCTACGCACAAGAACCGCCGCAACACCCAGGGCAAGCTCGAGCTAAACAAGTACTGCCCGTGGGAGCGCCGCTACACGGTCCACAAAGAGGTAAAGGTCTAGGCCGTGTTTCAGAGGTTCGTCCAGTACCTTCGCAACTCCCGGGCCGAGCTCGGCCGGGTGACGTGGCCCAGCCGCAAAGAGGTCATCCAGGCGACGCAGGCGACGCTCCTGTTCGTCGTCATCACGGCGCTCTTCTTGCTGGTCGCCGACGTCACGCTGGGCAACCTCATCGGACTGATCATCTAGCGTCGCGCCCGGAGTCGGCATGCGGGAAACGGGCAAGTCGAGTCGAGCGCGCCTGCAGCGCTGAGGAAGCGTAATGAGCATCGAGTGGTACGCCGTCCACACTTACGTGGGCCACGAAGAGAAGGCCAAGGAGAACATCCTCAACCGCGCCAAGTCGCTGGGGATGGCCGACTCGATATATCAGGTGGTCGTGCCCACGGAGGAGACGGTCGAGCACGCCGGCGGCGGCAAGAAGGAAGTCGTCCGCCGCAAGCTGTTCCCCGGCTACATCTTCGTTCAGATGGATCTCGGCGACAACGCCGACGAGCCCAACGAAGCCTGGGAGGTCGTGCGGTACACGCCCGGCGTCACCGGCTTCGTCGGCACTTCGACGCGGGCGGTGCCGCTCTCCCCGGAGGAGGAGGCCCGCATGCTGGGCACCTTCGGCGTGACCGGTTCGCGCGAGACGCCCAAGGTCCGGATCACCTTCAACGTTGGCGAGATGGTCCAAGTCACGGGCGGTCCGTTCGCGGATTTCACCGGACTGGTGTCCGAAGTCAATCCGGAGCGCGGCAAGGTCAAAGTGCTGGTATCTATCTTCGGCCGCGAGACGCCGGTCGAGTTGGACTTCTCTCAGGTCGTAAGGGCGTAGCGCGCCTTCTCCGCCGGGCTCTGGTCCCGGGGGCAGCGCGTACATGCCTTGACTGACAAGCGTGCCGCGAGGCACAGACAAGCGTTCAGACCCCGAAGCCGGCCACGGTTGATGGGGGAGCTTAAGGAGGAAACGTGGCCAAGAAAGTGGCAGGCATCGTGAAGCTCCAGCTTCCGGCCGGCGCGGCTACCCCAGCCCCGCCAGTAGGTCCGGCGCTGGGCCAGTACGGCGCCAACATCATGCAGTTCGTCAAGGAGTACAACGCCGCCACCGCCAGCCAGGCGGGCGCGGTCGTTCCGGTCGAGATCACGATCTTTGCCGACCGCTCCTTCACGTTCATCACCAAGACGTCGCCGGCCAGCTACCTGATCAAGAAGGCTGCGGGCCTCGACAAGGGCTCTGGCGTCCCTCACAAGGACAAGGTCGGGAAGCTCAGCTGGCAGCAGTGCCTTGAGCTCGGGAAACTGAAGATGGCCGACCTCAACGCTTCCGACGAGATCGCGGCTGCCAGGATCATCGCCGGCACCGCGCGCTCGATGGGCGTAGTGGTGGAAGGGGCGCCGGAACGTGGCTAGGCACGGCAAGCGCTACCGCCAACTCGAGGGCAAGGTGGACCGCAACCGCGTCTACACCGTCGAAGAGGCGGCCGCCCTCGTCAAGGAACTCGCTACCGCCAAGTTCGACGAGACGGTGGAAGCGCACTTCCGCCTCGGCATCGACCCCCGCAAGTCGGATCAGAACGTCAGAGGCACCGTCGCCCTGCCGCACGGCACTGGCAAGACGGTGCGGGTGCTGGCCATCACCCAAGGTGACGGCGTCACCGCGGCCGAGGCCGCCGGAGCGGACATCGTCGGGGGAGCCGAGATCATCGAGCGCATCCTCGGCGGTTGGATGGAGTTCGATGCGGTGGTCGCGACGCCCGACATGATGGCCCAGATCGGCTCGAAGCTGGGGCGGGTGCTGGGTCCGCGCGGCCTGTTGCCGAACCCGAAGGCGGGCACCGTGGGTCCCAACATCGGGGAGATCGTGAGCGCCCTGAAGGCCGGCCAGATCGAGTTCAGGAGTGACAAGACCGGTGTCGTGCATGCACCCATCGGCAAGGCGAGCTTCGCGGCCGAGAAGCTGGCCGACAACTTCTCCGCCCTCAAGAGCGCTGTGGAGGCGGCCAAGCCCGACGCCGCCAAGGGACAGTTCGTGAAGACCATCCACCTGACCTCGACGATGGGTCCGAGCCTGAGGGTCAACCTCGGCGTGGGGCGAGTCGAGGCGTAGACCGGCATCCCGGTGCGAAGCGCGAGCGATGCACCTTTGGCGTTGGAGACAGCAGGGGCCAGCCAGGCTTAAAGATCCTGCCGAGGCGTTGACGGTCGAGTTGTGAGGGCGATGCCGCCCTCTGATGTGAGATCGCGCTGCGCATCGCGGCATTCGGTAAGGCCCGCAAGGGTCGAGAAGACAGGAAGTAGAGAGGTAGCCATGGCCAATCCCAGGAACGAGGCGACCGTCGAGGCGCTGCGCAAGCAGCTCGGCGACGCCACTACGTTCTTCCTGGTGGATTACCAAGGGCTCTCCGCCGGCGAGTTCGCCAAGCTGCGCACTGAGGTGCGCAAGGCTGGTGGGCGCATGGTCGTCGCCAAGAACACCCTGATCCGCGTCGTGCTCAAGGAGCGTGGCATCGAGGGTTTCGACGAGACGCTCACCGGCCCCACCGCGCTGGTCCTGGTCGGCGAGGAACTGGTGGCGCCCATCAAGGCGATCACCGACTTCGCCAAGGACCACCCCAAGGAGCTGCCCAGATCCAAGGGCGGTCGTCTCGAGGGAAGCGTGCTCGGCGAGGACGCCCTGGTGCGCGTCGCCAAGCTGCCGTCGAAGCAGCAGGTGCAGAGCCAGTTGGTCGGTGTGCTGCTAGCCCCCATGCAACAACTCGTGGGTGTGCTATCGGCTCCGCCGCAGAAGCTCGTGACAGTGATGAACAACTACGCAGACAAGCAGAAGGAGGCTTGAGATGGCATTCGATAAGCAAGCGATGATCGATCAGCTCAGTGGGCTGACGGTACTTCAGTTGGTCGAACTGGTGGACGGTCTCAAGGAGACCTGGGGCGTCGAAGCGGCTGCTGCCATGCCCGCCGGCATGATGATGGCGGGTCCCGCAGCGGGTGGCGAGGTCGCTGCCGCCGCCGAGGAGAAGACCGAGTTCACGGTCTCGATCAAGAACGCCGGCGACAAGAAGCTGCAGGTGATCAAGGAAGTCCGCGCGATCACCAGCCTGGGCCTCAAGGAAGCCAAGGACCTGGTCGAAGCCGGCGGCGTCGTGAAGGAAGACGTCAGCAAGGACGAGGCCGAGGACATCAAGACCAAGCTCGAAGCCGCGGGCGCCACCGTCGAGGTCAAGT
>CAZVTS010000114.1:0-4810 GCA_964630175.1 uncultured bacterium | reverse complement strand
GGTACTATGGCGCCATGCGGAGCCCGTTCCTGGTCGAGCCCGAACAAGGCTTCAGCCCGCAGCTACGGTGTTCGCCCGCAACCACACCGCCAACCGTTCGAACTCGAAGGCCCTCTTCGCGTACAGTCCGTGGATGAACAGGTACGTGCTCTCGGCGTCGGCGATTATCCTCAAGCCGTTGATCGCTAAGAAGGTGAACGCAACTGCGAACGCGGTGCGCTTGTTGCCGTCCTCGAACGGGTGGTTCTGCGCGAAGCTCTCCCATAGGGCAGCGGCTTCTTCAATGATGTCGGAGTAGTAACCGGTCTGCGGCCGGAACAAGGCTGCCTCGACGAGGCCCAAGTCGCGTATGCCGGCAGTCCCTCCGTAGCGCACCAACTGGTCGTCGTGGATGGCGAGAACCTCAACCAGCGTGAGGTAGTCGGTCACTTCGCCAGCTTCTCGTAAAGCTCTCCGTAGCGTTGATGGCTGGTTTCATAGGCAGCCATGACCCTTGCCCGGGGCCGACCTTGCTTGCGCTTCTCGAGCAGGTCGCTCAGGGCTTCATCCACGAGGGCCTGGATCTGCCTGCCCTCACTGCGAGCCAAGGCCCGAACCTCTTCCAGAACGCTCGCGTCCACCTGTGTCGCGAACTTCATCCTTGACTTAGTAGCCACGTCAGCGCTCCCTTCGGCGTGAACGCATCATGACATATCAAGATTCATCATGATAATGCCTGCTGAACCTCGGCGAGCCCTGCGTCGCCAGGCTCAGGGACAGCTGTCCTGGCCTGACCTAGCCGGCCTCCAGCCTTTCGTGAAGCCACGTGGCCACGGCGTCCCACGCCCGCTCTGTTGAGGAGAAACCTTCCTGGGCGGTGAACACCCCGTGGATGGCCCCAGGAAGGGAGACGTGCTCGACCGGCACGCCGGCGGCCGCCAACCGCCTCGCGTACTCCTCCCCCTCGCTCCTCAGTGGGTCGAAGTACGCAGTGATGACCAGGGCGGCCGGCGCCCCGGCCAGGTCCGTAGCCGCCAGCGGCGAGGCGAGCGGATCGGAGCGATCGGCCTCGCTCGTCAGGTAGTGGTCCCTGAACCAGTCCATCACGGGTTGCGTCAGGCCGTAGCCCGTGGCGCACTCCTTGCGGGACGCGTACTCTCCCGTGCGCAGGTCGGCCACCGGGTACACGAGGAGCTGGCCCGCTAGCGGGGGTAAGCCGTCCGAGCGCGAATCTAGCGCCGCCACGGCCGCGAGGTTACCACCCGCGCTATCGCCACCCACGAACACCTTCCTCGGGTCAGCCCCGAGAGCTGCGGCGTTCTCCCGGCACCAGCGCGTGGCGGCAAGCGCGTCGTGCGCGGCCGCCGGGAAGGGGTGCTCCGGTGCCAGGCGGTAATCGATAGAAACGACGACGGCGCCAGCGAGGGTGCAGAGCCGGCGGCAGGCCGCGTCGGTGGGTCCGTCGAGCTCTCCACCTATGAAGCCGCCACCGTGGAAATAGACGAAGAGGGGCGCTGGCGCGGCGGCCGCCCCAGGCGCGGTAACGGGTTCGTACACCCTTACCCTCACCTCACCGCCTACGCGTGGGATGGCGCGTTCACTCACTGCTCCAACGGCGATCACCGGACCGCCGGCAGGCCGCAGCGCCCGCGCCCGCTCTCGCAGCTCGGCGGGGGTCAGGCTCGTAGCCGGGGGCAGCTCGAGCGCCGCCTGCCGCTCCAGGTAACGCCTGACGTCGTCGTCGAGCTTCACCGGCCCGCGGTCACCTGCGGGTCTTGAGGAACCCGGCAAGGCTCTCCTTATCGGTCAGGGGCTTGCGCTCGGCCGCCGGAGGGAGCGGCGGGAGCGGAGTGGTGCGCGGCGTCTGGTACCAGAACGCCACGCTGCTGAAGTCGTCGGCGTGGCAGTTGGCGTGGCCGTGCTCGATGGTCACGCGGACGCTGCTCTCGAACCCCACGGGGTCGGTGACGTGGAAGCGGTACATGGACCACTTGCCCCCGTACTCGAGGATCTTCCCTTCCGTCTCACCGGCGATGCTCACGCCGTGGAACGGGGTGTTGTGCTGCGACGCCGGGTAGCACCAGGCGGCGCCGAAGTAATCCTCCGTGCCGGTGCCGTGCAGGGTCGGCGGCCAGGCGTCGTTGGCACCCGGCGCCGACTCGGGGCGCGCGGGGGCGCCCGGCCCAGGGCGGCCGTCTATGAAGATCATGTCGTCGCCCTCACCCCACCAGCCCTGGCTCCTGATGGGGTTGATGTGGTCGATGTTCAGCAGGCAGCCCACGTAGTGGCCGCTGCCTTCGGTGTCGAGGATCACGTAGTTGCCCTCCGCCGAGGGGTTGCGGAGTTTCATCACGTCGGACCAGTCCGCGTCGTCGCGGCTCAGGTCGATGGTGGCCTCCGTGGGCCTCTCCTGGCGGTAATGGGCGTGGAACCGTAGCGGAGTAGGGCTCCCGCCGGGCAGCTCGTCGTAGTCGACGTAGTAGTAGAAGTGCGAGACGGGCGCCTCGCCCTCGTTGCGCACGGAGATCCTGGCGCCGGTTGCGAACGGCATCTGCCACCAGCAGTTGAAGGCGGCCATGTTCAGGGCGCCGGAGCGGCCGCCCGCCACCACCGTGATGGGCAGGCTGGTGACCGACGTGGCGCGGGCGTGGCCCAGGGCGAAGAAGTCGCCCAGCGGTGTGGCAACGGCCGGGTGCTCGCTGCCGTCCCAGCGCATCTCCACCACGAGGTCGCGCAGGTAGTTGCGGTTCTCGGTGTTGACGGTGAGCCAGATGTGCTTGACGGTGCCGGCGCCGCTCACGTCGAGCAGGTCCAGGGTCGCGCCCGGGTCGATAGTCCTGAAGTCGGCGTTGCCGCCGGTCGGGTCCCAGCTGGCGCTGCGGCAGCGCCTGCCGGTCTGAGGGTGTATGAGGGAGTTCAGCATCTTGTCACCTTTCCTGCTGTCGCTATCGGCGTCGGGTCGTTCATCCGTCCTGGCCCAGTGGGTCCTCGACCCACGGGTACTTGTTAGTGTCGGCGTGCACGAGGGGGATATCGGTCATGCGCGGGGCTAGGGCGCCCTTGGTGCCCATGTAGATGACCTCGCTGGCGATGGGCGCGAAGCCCGCGTAGAAGTGTTGCGTCGACTTCACTATGAGCAGTTGCTTCGACAGCGGGTCGATGCCCATTCTGGAGAACACCTCGGGCCCGAACACCTGCCCGCGCTTGTCGTTCACCACTACGTCGACTCCGCCCACGCGCAGGGAGGCGGCCGCCCCACACGCCATCTCGAGCGTGTAACCCTCCTGCGGCCAACCCTGGCTTAGGGCCGGGTCTACGCTCAGCACGGTCGCCTCGACGTCCAGCGGTTGGCCGGAGGCCGCTCCCGGCGCGATCTTCCCACCGAGTCTGAGCGAGATCCGCGCACCGGGACCAGCGGCGGTCGCCAGGCGCACCGCTTCCGGGTCGTAGATCATGGCGAGCGCCGCTCCGGTAACGCCGCGTTCCAAGAGTGCGGCGAGCGCGAAGGTGGAGTCGCTCGGGGCGCCACCGCCCGGGTTGTCCGCCTGGTCGGCGATCACCACGGGACCTTTGGAAGCGGCGAGGCCGCGGGCCAGGGCGGCCTCAAGACTGAGCGGCGCGAAGGGTATCTCGCGCCTAATGGCGTAGGCCCGCATGCCCCACTCGGCTGCGAGCCTGGCGGCGCGGGCCGTGTCGCCATCCGTGATGGCCAGCATCTTCGTGCCCTGCGTGGGCACGTCGCCCCACGGGAAGCCGTGGATGAGCGAGAGGGAGAGGGCTTCCCCGCTGGCCTCCGCCGCGAGCATGTCCTCCACGAACCCGTGCAGGGGCTGGGGAGCAGTCGGGTAGAGGCCGAGCATGCGGCAGTCGAAGAGCGCCATGGTCGGCCTTATCTCGCCGGCGGCGGTGGCAACGGCCAACTCGAAGAGGTCGCGGGCGCGGTCCGCCATGTCGGTGTGCGGGTACTCCTTGTAGGCGACCACCAGGTCGCAGAGGCTAAGCAGCTCCTCGCCAACGTGACAGTGCAGGTCGAGCGTCACACCGACGGGCACACTCTCACCCACTAGCGCGCGGACGCCGCGCAACAGGTCGACCTCGCAGTTCACGTAGCCATCTGCCACCATGGCGCCGTGAAGGGGCAGTAGCACGAGGTCCACGGGCATGGCCGCCTCGAGCCGCGCGAGGAGCTCGTCCCTCAACCCCTCGTACGTTGAGCGTTCCGTGACGCCCGCCGGCTGGGCGGCGGCCTGGAGTCCGAAGTGGAACTCCCAGCCCCGTTCGAGGGTCAGGCGCCTGATCTCGTCCAGCCCTGGTTCCTCCGCGAAGCCGGTCGTCTCGGCCTCCGGCGGGCGCACGACCACGAAGTCCTCGAGGCGCGCCGGGAGCGGGGAGAACGTGTTCGTCTCGGTGGAGATGGTGCCGGAGAAGACGCGTACGTTCCGGCCTGTAGGAGGCCAGCTCACGCCTTGCGCTCCAGAACGCGGTAGCCGAACGTGGCCGCCTGGTAGCCGTTCGGTGATGGTTCGAGGAACTCGAGGAGCGCGTCCTGCCCGTTCACGTCCACGAGGAGCGCGTCGGCGCTCACGGGCCTCACCGGCCGTGGTGGGGTGTCGCGGCTGATGGTAACGCCCACACCACCGTCGTCGGTGCTGAACACCGTCACCTCGGCACCCTCGGCGCTTACGTAGGTGCCCACTAGCGGTGCCACTCCGGTGGGTGAGAGTTCCACGCCTTGCGGGTAGGTGACGCGTTCGGCGTCCAGAGGCGCTCCGAGCGCCGCGTTCGCCCCGGCGAGCGCGAGGTTCACGACGGGGCCGCCCGTTATGTTGGC
>CAZVTS010000113.1:0-5006 GCA_964630175.1 uncultured bacterium | reverse complement strand
GCCGCAACCGGGTGCAGGCCGATGCCGGGGTGCCCCAACAGGTGGCGCGCCACGCGAGCCGCTTCTTCCTCCGTGCCGAGCACCACCACGGGCCGGCCCCAGAGCCTCAGCCTTCGCAGCAGCAGCTTGGTGAGCGACCGGAAGAGGGGAGCCAGCACCAGGCTCACCGGCACCGCGAACAGGAACACCTGGGCGTTCAGCCTGAACACCTCTGGCACGAGAAGCGCCACGAAGCCAACGAGCACGCCCGCGGCCGCGGAAGAGCGCACGCTCACGGCTAGCTCCTGGTAGGTGGGCCGGCCGTAACCCGGGTACTGCCGGGCGCCGGCTGCCACTGCCGGCCAGATGAGGCAGGCGTACAGGAGCGGCAAGGTCCAGCCGGCACCCAGCGACAGTTCGCCGTTGCCCACTCCCGCCAGGAAGATGCCGATGGTCAGGGAGGCGATGCCCGCCACCAGGTCCGAGGTGGCTAGGCCTAAGCGCACCGCGGTGGCGCTGCCGAGGCCGGTCTCCGCGTGCGCGGTTCGCCTGTGGCCAACGGCGCGCCAGCCGAGCACGGCAGCCAGCGGGTAGATGACGGTGCCCGACAGCAGTGTCGAATCGAAGGTGTTGGCCAGCAGCACGCCCGCGAGCACCACCGCGCTCGCCTTGTCTCGCTGTTGCACCGCGCGCAGCCCCAGCAAGGCGAACAAGCCGATGAGCCCCAAGGCGCCGACGAGTCCGCGGTCCACCCACGCTGCCAGCAGCGCGTTGTGGGCGTGCGCGGCAACGGGCCTCAGCAGGGTCTCGTCGGGTCGGAGGCTGGCTACCGCTTCCGGCAGCCCGTTAGGGCCCCAGCCGAAGATGGGCCGCGCGCCAATGGCGTCCAGCGCGTCCCGCCAGATGGGGAACCGCGAGGTGTTCAGGTCTGTTACGCCGCGGTCCGCCGTGCCGGCGCGGTACGGCAAGAGGACCTGCGACGGTATGAGCTGATACTCGGAGAACACGGTAGTGACGTCCGTCTTGCTGGAGCGATCCGGCACCATGCCCACGTACCAGGTGAGCGGCTCCGCGCCCGTGTACCTGAACGTGACGTACATGCGAACCAACGAATCGGAAACGGACACGGCGCTGGTGGTCAGCACCGACAGGGCCCCCGTGGCGGTGGCGCGGTGCACGCCGTCCTCCAGGGTGGTGGCTAGGTTGGCGGCCTCCACGTCGGTGGACTCGCGGCCCCAGCCGTCGAACCCCGGCCGGGAACCCTCTGGGGCACGAACGATGACGCTGAGCGTGTACGTCTCGCCCGGCGAGAGCGTGACGGCCTGCTGCAGGCGCGCCCACGGCTCCGCCCACTCCTTGGTGACGGCGAAGGAGGTTCGCGCAGTGCCCTCCACCTCGAGGGTGCCGGTGGCGTAGTCGACGCCGAGGGGGAACCACCAGTCGCCCACGCTGATCTCGGTGCCGCGGAACATGTTGGCTGCTCGGTCCTGCGGCGCGAAGTCCGTCAGGAACCCGATGCGGCCGAGACCCAACAGGGAGGTGAGGCCCAACACTATCGCCGTCATGAGCGCGATGAGCGTCCACTCGGCTATGCGGGTGGCGCGCACGCCGCGCCGACCCACGAACCTGAGGCCCAACGCTATGACCAACCAGGCCCATACGGCCTCGCTGGAGCCCGACACCACCACGCCGATGGCGCCGATGGCTAGCGCCACCACCCGCAGGCGAGGCGAAGGCACCACCAGGGCGAGCAATGCCGAGAGCACCAGGATGGTGTGGCCGAAGAGCGCCGGGTGGGTGTTCCACACGATGGCGTCCAGCGTGGTTATGGCGAGGTCGAACCGCAGCTCGCCCATCTGCCGCAGGCCCAACGCCAGGGTTATCGCTAGCCCAACCACGAGCCCCAGACCCAGGTCTTGCGACACCGTTTCGGCCCTTATGCTGCGCCTGAACTCCGTGGCGGAGCGGTAGATGAGCCAGATGGCCAGCACCTGGATGGCCGTGAGGCCGGCGTCTGCCACGTGGCCCGTCACGAGGTAGGGAACGCTGAGTAGAAGGGCTGCCACCCACCACCAGAAATCTGCCTTCTGGATCCTGATCCGGCCACTCAGTGCAGCGATGATGGCTATGAAAGGCCCTACGGCAGGCAGGGCCGCGAAACCCACCCCGGTTAGGAACGTGGCAACGCGACCAAGTCGCATGTACTTAGGACGCCCAGTCACTTACGTAAGCCTACATCTAGTTGTGTGAACGGCACTGGCTTTGTTCCCTTCCCGGCATCAACGAAGCGTTCATGAGTGGCCGCAACCTTGGGTAGTACAATCGACGCCATGCAAGCCCCGGTGCGCACAGGTTCTTCTTCACCCCGGCCGGATCCGACGGCTACCCGCCGCGCACGGCTCGTGAATGGCTGAGAGGCTCCCCGTAGAACAACGGACGGTGGCGCTGGGAAGACGCCTCGTGGTTCCGCTGAGGCTGCCGTGGGTGGTCGTGGCTCTGGTGGTAACCAAGCCGCTCGTGGACGCGTTCGCAGAGCGCTCGAGGGACGTGGCGCTGGACCTGGGCACGCTGTGGGCCGGCTCCATGCTGCTGGTGGGCGTGTACTGGGCCTTCAAGCAGCGCTCGTTCTCCTGGGCGCAGGTGCTTCTCATCATCTCCATCCTCGGCCTCGCCCTGGGTTCCTTCGTTGCCATCAGGGCATCGGGAGAACACGTGAGCCAGATCGTGGTGGAAGGCGTGCGGTTGGTGGCGGGCCTGGTGCCGGCCGCCGTGCTCCTCAGCGCAGCAACCAGGCCAAGCTTCTTCAGGTACAAACGGTTGCTGCAGGTGTTCACGCTGGGCGTGGTGGTTCACTCCGTGGCCGCCCTGCTGCAGTACGTGGGCTACCTGCCCGCCACTTACTTCCAGGTGGGCCAACCGCGCCCCTCCGGGCTGTACTTCCACCCGGTAAGCCTTGGCATCCTCGTCAACGTGTCGCTGCTTCTGGTGGTGCTGGCGAACTGCCGCGGCTGGCTGCGCTTGCCGAAGGCGCTTCTGCTTGCCGGCCTGCTGCTGGCCGTCGGGGTGCTGTCGACGCACAGGGCCGGCCTCGTGGTGGCGGCCATGATCGTGCTGGGGTGGCCCCTCATCCGTTTCCTGATGGAGGCGAAGGGGTTCCGCGTCAACGTGAGGTGGTTGCTCGGCTTCGCTGCGGTCGTGGTGCTCGTAGTTGCCGGTCTGTACGCGCTGCCGCCGAGCCGGCCGTACGTAACGAGCGCCTTAACGAGCGTGGTGGGCGTGATAGGCCTCGACGATCTGGACCCAACGGGCTCGGGGTTCCTCCGTGGCAGAGGTCAGCGGTGGGCCGGCGCCCTGGCAGTGGTGAGCAGCGGCTCCTTGGCGCAGCGCGCGTTGGGCCACGGCTGGCAGGTGGTGGACCCGCATTCCGATTACATCCGCGCCGTGCTGGTGCACGGTTTCGCGGGTGCGCTACTGCTGGCCCTCGCCCTCGCCGCAGTGGTGCTCGGGTTCGCCGCCAAGGCGGACCGGCTTGGGCGGCTGTTCATAGCCCTCATCGTGGTGTGCACGCTTGCCTACGCGCTGACCACGAAACCGACCACCTACACGTTCTACATGTGGTCCGTAACGGTTCTGGCGTGGCTCGCCACCGTGCCGTTGGGGCCTAAGACGAGGCTCCGAGAGGGTACAGAGTAGGTGCCCCAAGTAACCGTGGTCATACCCGTGTTCAACGACTTCGCGCGCCTGCGCACGTGCCTGAGCAGCCTGGTGGCGCAGCCCGAGATGGCTAACGGCGCGGCCCAGTGCGTGGTGGTGGACAACGGTTCGGAACGCAGCGTGAAGGACCTGGAGGCCGAGTTCCCCCAGGTGCGGTTCCTGGAGGAGCGGACCCCCGGTTCTTACGCCGCGCGGAACACCGGGGCCCGCACGGCCGAGGGCGGCTTCCTGGCCTTCGTGGATTCGGACTGCGTACCGCAGCCGAACTGGCTGGCCGCCATCCTGGAAGTGACGGAGAGGCACCCGGAAGCGGACCTGCACGTGGGCGAGGTGGAGCTCTTCCCGGAAACGGTGAACGGGGTGGAGCCCGACCGGCGCGTTTCCACCTACGAGATCGCCACCGCCTTCAGGCAGAAGTACTACGCCCAGAGCGTGCACTTCGGCCCCACGGCCAACCTCATCGTGCGGCAGTCGGCGTTCGCCGAGCTGGGGGGCTTCGACTCCACGCTGCTATCTGGCGGCGACAAGGAGTTCGGGCAGCGCGCCACGCGCGCCGGTTACCAACTTAGGTACTCGCCCGAATGCGTGGTGCGGCACCCCACCCGCTCGAGGCTCTCGGAGCTGGAGGCCAAGACACGCCGCGTGGTGGGTGGCGACCACGGCGTAGCCGAGGGCGCCCGAAGGCTGGTGGCGGACCTGTTAAGGTACGCGGTGCTGCGCCCCGGCAACTCCCTCAGGCTCATCTGGACAAGTAATAAACTCGGTGGCGCCAACAAGCTGCGCGCCAGCGAAACGGTGCTGCGCGTGATGGTGTGGCAGGTGTCGGAACGCTTGCGGCTGTTGAGAGGCGGAGAGGCCAGGCGCTAGTCGGCCTCGTTGAGCTTATGCATGTACTGATAATCGTGGAGAACCTGCCCGTGCCCTTCGACCGCCGCGTGTGGTCGGAGGCGCTGGCTCTCAAGGCCGCCGGCATGGAGGTCACCGTCATCTGCCCCGGCGTGAGCAAGGGCCTGGCGGAAGAAGAGGTGCTCGAGGGCGTTCGGATCCTCAGGCACCCCCTGCCCGAGGCCAACAGCGGCATGCTGGAGTACGTGCGCGAGTACGCGCACGCCCTTTACTGGGAGACGCGCCTGACGTGGAGGGTTTGGCGCCGGCAGAAGTTCGACGCCATCCACATCTGCAACCCCCCGGACCTGCTCTTCCTGGTGGCGCTGCCCTACAGGCTGTTCTCCAGGGTGAAGCTCGTGTTCGACCATCACGACCTCTCGCCCGAGCTGTACGAGATCAAGTTCGGCAAGCGCGGGGTTGGGTAC
>CAZVTS010000112.1:0-5083 GCA_964630175.1 uncultured bacterium | reverse complement strand
CGGCCAAACTGGCCGGCGGCTCACCGGCGAACTGCAGGAGGCGGTACACCTCGTCCGCCACCACCACCGTGTCCTTGGCCGCCGTCAGCCGCACGACGGCCTCCGCCCGCTCTTCACTAAGCGTCGAACCAGTTGGGTTAGCGAAGCTGGGCACCAGGTAGAAGAACGCTGGCCGGTGCTTGGCAAGTGCCGCTTCGAGCTCCGCTTCCAGCGGGCCAGCTTCGTCGCACGCCACGGGCACAACGTTCAGACCGCGGTCGGCGAACAGCTCGAGCGCCAGGAAGTAAGTCGGTTCCGCAACCAGCACCGTCTCTCCCGGCTGGGTGAAGAGGGTGCAGATGATGTCCAGAGCCTGCGACGCCCCCGCCGTGACGAACAGCTCGTCCGGATCCGTTGGCGTCCCGGTCTCGGCCTCGATCACGTCGGCCAGCGCGGTTCGGAAGCTCCCCTCACCCTGCTCCAGGCCGTATTGGAGGAACGAGCGGTCCGGTCCCGCCAGTCGTTTCGCGGCGGCGGTGCGCATGAGCTCTAGCGGCAGCAGGTCGTCGGCGGGGAAGCCGGGGGCGAGATCCAACACGCCCGGTCGCCAGACGGCCTCGATCTTCGCGGTGTGTTCGGCGGCAGAATCCACTAGGCTCAGGATAGTACAACGGTCCGTAGCCGCAACTCTTCCGCCTGCACATTTCGCAGGCGCCAACGGTCACCGAAGGAGAAGCGCATGCCTAAGCCGCCTTACCAACCCCTGGACGCCATGGTCTACCCACGCTTCGAGGGCATCCGCACTTTCATGCGGCTGCCGCACGTGACCGACCTAACCGGCGTGAACCTGGCCATCGTCGGTGTTCCTTTCGACACGGGCGCCACCTACCGCGTGGGCGCACGCTTCGGACCCTCGGGCATCCGCAACGAATCGCTGCTGCTGCGTCCCTACAACCCAGAACTCAAGGTGAACCTTTTCGAGCATCTCTCGGCCGTGGATTACGGCGACCTGCCGGTAACGCCTGGCTACCTGCCCGAATCGCACGCTCAGATCGAGGCGGCGGCCGGCCCCCTGTTCGACGCCGGTGTCACGCCCATCTTCTTGGGCGGCGATCACTCCGTTTCCTTACCGCTGCTGCGGGCCCTCGCCAAGCGTACTGGCCCGGTTGGCCTCATCCACTTCGACGCCCACAACGATCTGTGGCACAGCTACTTCGGCGGTAAGGACACGCACGGCACCCCGTTCCGCCGCGCCGTGGAGGAGGGTTTGCTAGACGTGAGTCGGAGCATCCAAGTGGGCATCCGCGGGTCGCTCTACGGCCCGGAGGACTCGGCCATCACGGAGGAGTTGGGCCTAGGGCTCGTCACGGGTCCGGACATGCACCGCATGGGCGTGCCGGCCGTGCTCGAGCGCGTGAGGGCGCGGGCCGGCGAAGGCCCCCTCTACCTGAGCTTCGATATCGACTTCCTGGATCCCGTGTACGCGCCCGGCACGGGCACGCCAGAGGTGGGCGGCGCCACTGCGGTTCAAGCGCTCGAGCTCCTACGCGGCCTTGCCGGCCTGAACTTCGTTGGCTACGACCTGGTGGAAGTGATGCCGCCGTACGATTCGGCCGGCGTGACCGCACTGCTGGGTGCCAACCTGGTTCACGAGATGATGTCGCTGGCAGCGCTGCGGCGCAGGCACGGAGGTTAGCGGGCGCGCTACCCAACCAGGGCAGAGTGCTGGATTGCCGCGATGTACAGTCTTCGGCGCGGTGGAGTTTTGTCGCTGGCGCCGGTGCTCCAGGCGGCACTGCTGGTTGCGTGCGCCCCAAAGTTGATCACACCGCGCCCGACGCGGCACCCCGGGCGGCGCACGGTCCAGCTAGCACGTGGGGCATCATGTTGGCATGAACTTCACCACGGCACTTGCCAAGCTGGCGGCGCTAGGCAACGATAAGGTTCGCGCGCGCAACGTGAAGCGCGGCGCTGGCGCCGCGCCGCAGTTCGGTGTGCAGCTGGGCGACATCCGCAAGGTGGCCAAGGAAGCTGGCGCCGACCACGACCTGGCGCTCGAGTTGTGGGCTACCCGCAACCTAGACGCCCGGCACTTAGCCATCCTGCTCATGGATCCCAAGCGTCTCTCGAGCGAGGAACTCGACGTGTTAGTGCGCGACCCTGGCTTCGTGGGGGTGTTCGACTGGCTGGACTCATACGTGGTGCGCAAGCACCCTGACAAGGAGAACCTGCGCCAGAGCTGGCTGACCGACAACGATCCATGGGCCGCGCGTGCCGGCTGGAGTCTCACTGCTGAGCGCGTTAGCAAGCAGCCTGAAGGGTTGGATCTGTCGGGTCTTCTGGACCGCCTGGAGTCCGAGATGCTGACCGCCCCGCCCGAGACGCAGTGGACCATGAACAACTGCCTAGCAGGTATAGGCATCCACCATGCAGAACTGCGCGAACGAGCAGTGAGCATAGGCGAAAGCCTAGGCGTTTTTCGCGACTACCCGACGCCCAAGGGCTGCACATCGCCGTTCGCGCCCATATGGATCGCCGAGATGGTGAGGCGCAACGGGGCCAAAGCCTCCGCAAGTTAGCTGGCGCAGAGTAGGGCGTACTAGCCGAGCTCCAAGAGGGTGTGGCCGCCCACTGGTGGTGGCGGCCGGCGGGCACGAGAGCGGCCAGAAGGCCGCCGCTAAGTAGAGCGCCACGCCGCATGTCCAACGTTGAGCGGTCGTTTAGTCAGCGCCAACTACCGTAAGCCGTGCCCGCACGTTGTCACCTTGTCGGCACGGGTTGGAGTGGTTGTCATATGCGGCTACGAACATCGTCAGCTATGGTTCTCGCCCTAACGGCACTATCGCTCGGAACGGCTACTGCTCAGACTTACCGAGTGGGTGCCAACGTTGCTCTTGGAGCTGTGGTACAGGTCCCCGAAGTCGCGACCACCGCAGGGTCAACGGTGCGCAGCGGCGTGCCCACCGTGGTCGTTTTCGCGCAGGTGAGGGACTGTGTCCTCTGCACCGCCGTAGGCCACATCACTAAAGCATGGACCGAGAGATACCCGAACGTACAAGTGGTGGTAGTAGAGACCCGAAGCAGCCTCAGGGACGTCGAAAACTGGGCTGAGGAGTACGGCGTTCCTATCGTCTACGACGCAGAAGGCCAGTTCCGAGAGGCGTTCGACACGAACCTCACTCACGTCTACTTGCTAGACGAAACGGGCACCGTGCGCGACAAGGCGCGGCCGCAGTACCGCCAGCAGTGGCTGGCACTGGACGCACAGATGGCGCGGGCCAACGAGGGTGACTGGGAGGCCGTGGACGCCAACTCGGTCGCCCTTCCTTCGCTCGGTGGCGTAGCGCGGAGTTCCCCTTCCGTGGCGCTGGGAGACGGTACCCCGGTGGCGGTCATAGTGGGCGACGGCTACTGCCACTTCTGCAGGGACCTGGTGACCGGGCACCTACAGAAGGAACTGAACGAACTCATCGAGACGCGCCCTGGGCTTCGCGTCTACTTGCTGGAGCCCTCGAAGACGTCCATGGCAGAAGGCTTCTACGGCACGCCTACTCACGATTACGGACCACGCAGCCTGTTCGAAGAGTTCATCGATACCTTTGGCGAGGACGCAACCGGAGTAGAGATCGTCAAGTACCTTGAGTCGGGCGAGCTGACCTACCCGCTGCCTGAGCAGGTCTGGCCCGACACGGGCTGGGCAGACGGGATCACGCTCATCCGCTACACCATCGGTGGGCCGGACGACCCGCTGGTCGCGTGGGGCTACGGCGAGAAGGAGTCGCCGGGGATGCTTGTCTTCGACGCTGAGGGCAGGTATCTCGGACCAACGCCGTTCTTCCTTGGCAATACGGCTCGGAGCCTGGCCGCCAAGGTCCGGAGCCTGCTACCTGAGTAGGGGGCGCGGCGCGCACGAAAACGCCCGCGCCACCCGAGGGCACTTCAGCCGAACCACCGGCGCAAGGTGGCCGGCCCAAGCACCCACCGCCCCGCGGTCACGCGAGAACGCAGGGCCTTCTCCAGCGCGTGGAGCCCATCGGTCCACGCTTCGGGTGGCAGCTTCAGGTGCAGCGCGATCACGAGCTCCGCATCACGGAGCGTGAGGGCCTGCGCTACCGCCTCGGTACCGCCTCCCGGGTCCGGCGCGTGCCGCCGGAACCCACGCAGGAACGGTGGCAGGAAGCTCGCAGCGGCGTCGGCCGCGTTGCGACCTGGCTGCGCCTGGATGGCGTAGTAGAGGGGCATCGCCAGGTCGAACGCGTAGGCGCCGTAGCCGCTGTCGTCGAAGTCGATGGCGGTCCAGCGCTCTTCGTGCAGCAAGACGTTACCGCTATGCAGGTCCGCGTGGACGAGGCCGGAGTCCTGCCCGTGATCAAGGAGGTTCTCCGCTGCGCCGCGAAGTTCGCCCACCGCACGCAGGAAGGCAGGGTCGTCTGGTAGGGCCTCGGCGGCCAGGTGCAGGTTGCTGCGCTCAAGCAGCGTGCGCCTAGGTTCCCCTTCGGGCCGGAACGCGCGGCCATGGGCTTGTAGCCGCCCCAGCAGTGCGCCCCAGGACTCCAGACGGGCCTCGGTCCACTCATCCGGCTGGACCATCACGCCCGGGGCCCGCCGGAACGCCACGAGCACCTGCGCGGGCTCGCTCAGCTCCACCACCCACCGACCGTCGGTGGTGGCAAGCGGCTCGGCAACCGGCACGCCCGCTTCCATCAGCGACTGCAGCCACTCGACCTCAGCGGCCACCTGACCGAGCGAGCGGTGCAGGGGGTCGATGACCTTCAGGACCGACGGGCCCTGCGCGCCCTCGAAGGTGTAGACCTCGCTCTCGAACGACCCGAGCTTCTGGAGGCTGCCCTCGGTGGCGCCGTAGAGGTCCGCCGCTGCACCGGTCCAGTTCAGCCCAAGGCCTCCGTCAGTTCCGAGACGGCAGCGGCCGCGCCCGCCTTCACGTATGCAAGGTCGCTACCCGAAGTAACGAAGCGGAAGCCCAGTCCCAGCATGCGCCTAGCGTACGTGGTGCTGTTGGTGAACACGCCGGCTGGAACTCCCCTGCTCGCGCACGTAGAAGCTATGTGCGCGAGCGCGTCGTACACCACCCCGTCGGTCCACT